>NZ_MWLL01000062.1 GCF_002198675.1 Kineosporia sp. R_H_3
TGTGAGCGTACGTCCCCGGCCCCGGGGACGTACGCTCACAGGCGGCGTGGGTGAGCAGCCGTTCGGACCCGTCGCCCAGGCACGGACGCAGGCACGGACACAGCCGCAGAGAGGCGGGCCCGGGTGGAGATCGCAGGTGCTGGGGTCGTCGTGACCGGCGCGGGGCACGGGATCGGTGCGGCGATGGCCCGCCGGCTCGCCGCCGAGGGGGCGCGGGTCGTCGTCAACGACCTCGATGCCGACGCGGCCGGGGCCGTCGCGGCCGAGGTGGGCGGCACGGTGGTGCCGGGGGACGCGGCGTCCGAGGCAGGTGTCGCGGCGCTCGTCGAGCGGGCCTCGGCGGCACTGGGCGAGATCGACGTGTTCGTCGCGAACGCGGGGATCGACCGCGGGCGTGGGCTCGACGCGAGCGAGGCCGACTGGGCGCTGTCGCTCGAGGTGAACGTCATGGCCCACGTCCGGGCCGCTCGGCTGCTCGTGCCGGGCTGGGTCGAGCGGGGGCGTGGCCGGTTCGTCGTCACGGCGTCCGCCGCGGGGCTGCTGACGATGCTCGGCAGCCCGACGTACTCGGTGACCAAGCACGGGGCCGTCGCGTTCGCCGAGTGGCTGTCGGCGACCTACGGGCACCGCGGGGTCGTCGTCCAGGCGATCTGCCCGCAGGGCGTCGACACCCGGATGCTCCACGAGGCCGGGCCCGCGCAGGAGGTGCTCGGCCGGGAGACCGTGCTCAGCCCCGAGGACGTCGCGGCGGCCCTCGTCGACGGCCTGGGCGACGACACCCGGTTCTTCGTGCTCCCGCACCCCGAGGTCGGCGACTACTACGCCCTGCGGGCCACGCAGCCGGACCGCTGGCTCGCCGGCATGCGCAAGCTGCAGCGCCGGCTCGACGACCACGACCCGACCCCGCAGGCAGCCCCGCAGGCATCCCCGCAGGACGGCACCACGACGAAGGAGAACGACTGATGGAGTTCGGGTTCGACGCACGCACCGAGGACCTGCGCCGCCAGGTGCTCGCCTTCATGGACGAGCACGTCTACCCGAACGAGCAGACGTTCCGGGACCAGGCCGCGGCCCTCGACGACCGCTGGGCCTGGACCCGCATCCCCGTCGTGCAGCAGGTCCGCGCGACCGCGCGCGAGCAGGGGCTGTGGAACCTCTTCCTCCCGGGGGAGCACGGCGCCGGCCTGACGAACCTCCAGTACGCGCCGCTCGCCGAGATCACCGGTCGGAGCATCCATCTGGCCCCGCCCGCCTTCAACTGCGCCGCACCGGACACCGGCAACATGGAGGTGCTGTCGATGTTCGGCACCCCGGAGCAGCAGGCCCGGTGGCTGGAGCCCTTGCTGCGCGGGGAGATCCGCTCGGCGTTCGCGATGACCGAGCCGGACGTCGCGTCCTCCGACGCGACGAACATCGCCACCTCGATCGTCCGCGACGGCGACGACTACGTCATCAACGGCCGCAAGTGGTGGATCACCGGGGCGATGAACCCCGACTGCAAGATCCTCATCGTCATGGGGCGGACGAACCCGGACGCCGACCGGCACAGGCAGCAGTCGATGATCCTCGTGCCCCGCGACACCCCGGGCCTCACCGTCGTCCGCGGCATGGAGGTCTTCGGCTACGACGACCACGAGCACGGCGGGCACGCCGAGCTCGTCTTCGAGGACGTCCGCGTCCCGGCGGCCAACCTCATCGGCGGCGAGGGCGACGGGTTCGCCATCGCGCAGGCCCGGCTCGGGCCGGGCCGGATCCACCACTGCATGCGGTCGATCGGCATCGCGGAGCGGGCCATCGAGCTCATGTGCGCCCGCGCCGTCGAACGGGTCGCCTTCGGGCGGCTGCTGGCGCGCCAGGGCGTCGTCCGGGAGTGGATCGCGGAGTCCCGGGTCAAGGTCGAGCAGCTGCGCCTCCTCGTCCTCAAGACCGCCTGGCTCATGGACACGGTCGGCAACAAGGGCGCGCACACCGAGATCCAGGCGATCAAGATCGCGGTGCCCGAGACCGTGCAGTGGATCCTCGACCGGGCGATCCAGACCCATGGCGCCGGCGGCCTCTCGCCGGACTTCCCGCTCGCCGAGTCGTTCGCCGGCATCCGCACGCTCCGGTTCGCCGACGGCCCCGACGAGGTGCACCGGATGTCGCTGGCGCGCGCGGAGATCCGGCGCCAGACCGGGCAGTGACCGGCGCAGCGGCATGAGCGGCTACGCCGTCCCCGACCCGACCCCGCCCCGCCGCCGGGCCATCCAGCTCGGCGTCGGGGCCGTCGTCACGGGTCTGCTCGGGGCCGCGCTGTACCGGACGGCGCACCGCATCGAGGGGACGACGGTCCAGGGCACCCTGGAGGCGCCGTCCCTCGGCGGCGCCCAGGTGACGTACACGCTCGTCTACCCGCGCGGGGTCGACGCGCGCCGGCCCGTCGTGCCGGGCGGCGGGCAGGGCAGCCGGCTGCCGGTCGTCGTCGTCCTGCACGACCTCGGCGGGGACTCCTCGGTCGTCACCCGGCTCGGGCTCGACGAGGCCCTCGGCCGGGCCGTCGTCCAGGACGGCATGGCACCGTTCGCCCTGGCCGCGATCTCCGGCGGCGACCGCTGGTGGCGGGCCCGACCCGACGGCACAGACGCCGGTGCGCTCGTGCTCGACAAGTTCCTGCCGTGGCTCGCCGCGCTCGGCCTCGCGGCCGGCGCCGAGCACCGCGTGGGCCTGCTCGGGGTCGGCATGGGCGGCTACGGCGCGCTGCGCCTGGCCCAGGAGCTCGCCCAGCGGCCCAACGCCCCCGAGGTCGCCGGTATCGCCGTCGCGGGGCCGACGCTGTGGCGCACCGCCGACGCGGCCCGGCAGCAGGACCCCGGCGTCTTCGCCGACGCCGGGGACTTCGAGCGCGGTGACCTGCGCTCCGCGCCGGACGCGCTGGCCGGCGTCCCGCTCCGGGTCGAGTGCGGCGGCGAGGACCCGTACCTGCCCGCCGTCCGCGAGGTCCTCGGTGCGCTCCGCCCGCCGCCGACGGTCACGGTGACGGCCGGCGGGCACGACCTCGACACCTGGAAGCCGTTGGCCGACGGGCAGATCCGGTTCCTCGGGACGTCGTTCGCGGCGGGGGGGCAGCAGGTAGCGGCGTCCGGCGGCTACCCTCCACCGCATGGCTGACCGCGTGCCCCTCTCCCTGCTCTACCGCGAGGCCCGCGAGCGCATCGGCGCGCTCGTCCCGGGCATCCCGGACGACTCCCTGCCGGTCCCGGCGACGCCGGGCTGGACCGTCCACGACGTCGTCGCCCACCTCGCGGGCGCGGCGCAGGACGGCGCGAGCGGCAACGGCCCGACGGACGGCCCGACCCCGGAGTGGACGGCGACCCACGTCGAGCGCGGCCGCGGCGTCCCGACGGCGGAGCTCCTCGAGCGCTGGGCGGCCGCGTCGGTCGCGGTCGAGGCGCTGCTGGAGAAGGTGCCGATCTGGCCGTACGTCTTCGACGCGACGTCGCACGAGCACGACCTGCGCGGTGCCGTCGGCGACACCGGCGCGCGGGACAGTGTGGGCGTCGTCCTCGGCGCGAAGCTGCTCCTCGGTGCGCTCGACGTGCCGGCGCCGCTGCGGGTCGTCACCGGGACCCACGACGTGCGGGTCGGGCCGCAGGCTCCGGACGACGAGCGCACCGTCCTGCGGACGACGGACTTCGAGGCTTTCCGCTGGCGGATGGGCCGCCGCAGCGCCGCCCAGCTCGCGGCGATGGACTGGTCCGGCGACCCCGCGCCGTTCCTCGACCACCTGTGCATCTTCGGCCCGGCCGCGACCGACGTCGTCGAGTAGCCCCGTCGAGCAGCCCCGTCGAGCAGCCCCGCCGAGTACCCCGCCGAGCAGCCCCGCAGGGCGAGCAGCCAGGAAAGATCCCGCGCCGCTCAACCCCCGGTGCCCCGCGGGGCGTCTGGGGTGGCGACGGGACGCCGGCGCCGCGCCGGCGACGAGGGGGACGAGATGTCCGCGGACGAGTCGCAGTTCAGGGACTTCGTCCTGCACCGCTGGCCGCAGCTCGTGCGCTACGCGTACCTGCTCACCGGCGACGCCATGCAGGCCGAGGACCTCGTGCAGGTCGCACTGGAACGGTCCTGGCGGCACTGGGGGCGGATCCGCAGCGACAACCCGGAGGCCTACGTCCGGACGGCGATCGCGCGTGGGGCGATCTCCCGCTTCCGGGCGCGGTCCCGGCGGGTCGCGGAGGCGCCGTTGGAGGGTGTCTCCGCCGACGTCCGCTCCGCCGCGCCGGACGGCGCCCAGGCCCGGGCCGAGCGCGACCTGGTCTGGCGGCAGCTCGCCGGCCTGCCGCCCCGGATGCGTGCGGTCGTCGTCCTGCGGCTGTGGGAGGACCTCACCGTCGAGGAGACCGCGCGGGTGCTCGGCTGCTCGACCGGCACGGTGAAGAGCACCCTGTCCCGCGCGACGGAACGGCTGCGGGCCAGCGCCGACCTGCGCGAGCTCGCCGGGGTACGGAGCACGGACGACACGGAGGTGACGCGATGAACGACCACGACCTGCGGCTGCTCGTGCGCGACAGCCTCACGGAACGGGCCGAGGCGCTGCCGGCGGTCACCCCGCCGTGGGACCGGGTCCGCGGCGGCATGTCGGGCGTCCGGCGCCGGCGTCGTCGCCGGCAGGCGCTCGTCGGGGGCGTCGTCGCACTCCTCGCGGTGCTCGGTGCGGTCCGGGTGGACGTCGGCCCGCTCCGTGCGGACCGGACCGCGGTCACCCCGCCGGACGGCGGCCGGGTGCGCGCGTCGGCGATCTTCCCGGGGCCGACGGTCGGGTCGCTCGCGGGGGACCGTGCGTTCGTCGAGGAGGTGCGCCGCCGGGTCCTGGCGACCGGCCGGTTCCTCGACGAGCCGGTGGCCGCCGCGACGGTCGCGGCCGACGTCCTCGTGCCGTTCGCCGGGGACGTGGGCGACCTGCGGCTCGTCCTCGTCGAGGTCGAGCTGGGTACCTCCGCCACCGACACGTTCCTCTGGTTCGACGCCCCCCGCGGCGCGCCCGCGGCCGAGATCATGGCCGGCGACCCGTTGCTGACGTCGGCCGAGCTGGTCACGTCGGTCTGGCTGCCCTCGCCGCAGGGCCGGGCGGCGGAGCAGGGGACCGGTGCGCTCGTCGTCCTGTCCGCCCTGAAGGGCGACGTCAAGGTCGCGACCGGCCTGACGTGGTCGGCCGACGGCACCCCGACGTGGGACGTCCGCACGGTGGAGCCCGCGGCGGGGCAGCATCGAGAGCTCGCGGTCCCGTGGAGGGACCCGACGGTGCCGCCCGGGCTCTACACCGTGCCCGGCGACGCGGGGTGGATCACGATGGAGCCGGCGGGCGCGGGCGGCCCTCCCGAGGTGTTCCTCGACGGCCTGGAGCCGGCGCTCCACGGCGGCCGGGCCGCCACCGGTTTCCCGGTGGCCCGGGCCGTCGGTGCGGCGCAGATGGCCTCCGGGGTCGTCCGCGACCGGTCGACGCGGCGGCTGCTGTGGACCGGCCTCGACGGGAAGCAGCCGCTGTCCGTCGTCGCCGTCACGGTGCCGAGCGGCGCGCACGTCGTCACGGCGGTCCGCGAGATACCCGAGACCGGCTCGCCGGACGGGTACACCGGGTCCCAGGTGACCGTCGCGGTCCCCGCCGGACCGCTCGATCGCGTCGCGGTGGCCTTCGCCCTGGAGGAGTCGGACCCGGCCGACGGGACGACCGGCGTGGCCGTCCTCGGCCCGGTCGGTGCGACGACGGCGACGGTGACCGACGAGAAGGGCGGGCGGACGACGGAGCGGCTCGTCGACGGCTTCGCGAGCCTGCGGGTCAGGGCCCCGGAGACGGTCGAGTTCACCGACGCCGCCGGGACGACGGTCGGGCGGGCCCCGGTGGTCACCGGTGCGCCGGTGGCCCCGCCGCAGGGCGGCTGACACCTCGCCGACGCCGGACGGCGTGGCGCCCGCTACCGTGCGCGGGTGGCCACGCCGTCCGACGTCGAACCCGCCGCGGGCGGCACCCCCGGTGGGGTGCCCGCCGCCGCGGCGGCCCCCGTGCCGGCCCCCGTGCCCGACCGGCACCGGCAGGGCCTCGCGTGGGCGTTCGCCGGCGTCCTGCTGTTCTCGCTCTCGGTGCCGATGACGAAGGTCGCCGTCCGCGGCTTCGACCCGTTCATCACCGCGAGCGGCCGGGCCGTCATCGCGGGCGTCATCGCCGGCGTCCTGCTCCTCGTGCGCCGGGTGCCGTTCCCGCCCCGGGTGCACCTCACCCCGATCGTCTTCACCATGCTCGGCGCGGTCTTCGGCTGGCCGATCCTCCTCGCGTTCGCCCTGCAGCGGACGACGTCCGCGCACGTCGCCGTCATCGCCGCCTTCATGCCGCTCATGACCGCCGTCATCGCGGTGCTGCGCACGCACGAGCGGGTCAGCGGCCAGTTCTGGGCCGCCGCGTCCGCCGGGACCGCGGCGCTCGTCGCGTTCGCGCTGGCCCGCGGCGGCGGCACCGGCGCCGACCCGGTCGCCGACCTGCTCGTCGTCGGCGCGGTCATCGCGTCGTCCTGGTGCTACGTCGAGGGTGCGTCGGTGACCGCCGCGATGCCGGGGTGGCAGGTCATCTCCTGGGTCGTCGTCCTCGCGCTGCCGGTGACGGTCCCCGCGACGGTCGTCATCGCCGTCCTCACCCACGACACGTACTCGCCCGGCCCGGCCGAGTGGCTCTCGCTCGCCGGGCTCGGCGTCTCGTCGATGTACCTCGGCTTCTTCGCCTGGTATCGCGGGCTGATGCTCGCCGGCATCGCGCGGGGCGGCCAGGTCCAGCAGCTGCAGGCGCTGCTCACCCTCGTGTGGTCCGCGCTGTTCCTCGGCGAGACCGTGACGCTCGCCGCGGTCCTCGCCGCGTGCGCCGTCATCGCGTCGATCGTCTGGGCCCAGAAGGGCCGCCGGCCGCGGGTCGTCGCGCCCGAGGAGTGACCGGTCAGCCGTCGGTCGGGCGGACGGCGTCCCGCATCCGCAGGTCGCGCGCCGGGTCCGCGACGGCGCAGCAGCCCTGCGCCCGGACCCGCCCCGTCAGCGCGCCCCACGCGAGGGCGACGACGAGCACGAGGAACGGGATCCCGACGACGTAGCGCACGGGTCCACTGTGCGGGCCGGTCGGCCGCCGCGCAACGCCCGCCCCCGTCCGGCGGCCGGACGGTCCGCGGGCAGCGCGGTCACCTGCGGGGGCGACCATGGACCGGCTGCGACACGGTTCTGGGCATGACTGTCACCGCGGGCCCGACCGCCTTCGTGCTCGGGGGTCGCTACGTCGTCACGGGCGTCCTGGGTCGCGGAGCCGTCGGGGAGGTCCTCGCCGCGCACGACACGGTGCTCCGCCGGGACGTCGCGGTGAAGGTGTGGCGGTCCGCCGACGGCGACCCGGTGGCCCTCGAGCGGCTGGCCCGCGAGGCCCGGGCCGCAGGGCGGCTGTGCGGGGCGAACGTCGTCACGGTGCTCGACGTCGACGTCCGGGCCGAGCCGCCGTACCTCGTCATGGAGCGGCTCCCGGGCGTCACCTGGGCGGACGCGCTCCGCGGCCCGAGACCCGCGACGGCCACGACGGCGTCCGTGCTCGTGGACGTCCTCGCCGCACTGTGCGCGGCGCACGCGGCCGGCGTCGTGCACCGGGACGTCAAGCCCGCCAACGTGCTCCTCACGACGGACGGCCGCGCCAAGCTCGGCGACTTCGGGATCGCGACGCTCGCCGACGACACCCGCCTCACCCGCTCCGGCGACGTGCTCGGGTCGGCGCCCTACGTCGCGCCGGAGCGTCTCGACGGGGCGGAGCCGACCGGGGCCTGCGACGTGTGGGCCGTCGGGGTCATGGCGTACGAGGCGCTCGCGGGGCGGCGCCCCTACGACCGGGACACCCCCGTCCTCACGGTCATGGCGGTGCTCCAGGGCGGGCACGTCCCGCTCGCCCACCTGCGCCCGGACCTGCCGGCCGGCGTCCTCGCGGCGGTCGACGCGGCCCTGGACCGGGACCCCGCGGCGCGGCCGACGCCGCAGCACATGGGCGCCGTCCTCGGATCGACGCTCCCGGAGACGGACGGCCCGGGGGACCCCGCCCTCGCGGCGTTCGTCGCCCGCGCCACGGCGGCGCCGGGGTCGCGGCCGCCCGCCACGGGAGGCCGCCCGCTGCGGGGCACGACGGTGCTCGTCCCGCTCCCGCTCGTCGGACCCGGTACCGGCAGGCCCGGCCGATCCGCCCGATCCGGTTGGGCCGGGCGTGGGCGGCGTCGGCGTCCGGCCCGGGTGATGGCCCCTGCGGTCGCGCTGCTCGTCGCGGGGGCCGCAGGCGGTCTCGCGGCCGGCCTCGGGCTGGGGGACGACGGCACGCCCGCCTCGGTGGGCCCCGGCGGGGCCACCCCCTCGACCGCGGCCGGTGCACCCGCCGGCGGCGACCCGGTGCCGACGGCCGCCGCGGCGGGGGCCGCGACGACCGGGGACGCCCCGCGGCGCACCGTCCGCGTCCGGGCCGTCGTGACCCCGGCGGCCGGCGGGACGTCGCGCGAGGCAGGCACGGCGTCGACCGAGGCGGGCACGCCGCCCCGAAGGGGCGCCGCCGGCGCGTCGGGCGGCACCGGCGGCAAGGCCGGTGCCAAGGGCAGCGGCAGGAGCAGCGGGAAGCCCGGCAAGGGCAGCGGGAAGGGCGGGAAGCAGGGCAAGGCGGACGCCGCCGGGTGAAGGCTGTTCGCCGTCGCCCGGGCGGGCGGCCCGCTCCCCGCATGATCCGCTACGGTGCGCTGCGCCGGTGCGCACCTGTGCGCCGGCGCGGAGCCCGGACGGGCGGGAACGGAGTGCACTGCGCATGAAGCTGTTCGACGAGATCAAGGACCTGTTCACGACGGACGACGCCGAGAAGGCGGCGAAGGCCAAGGAGATCGCCGACAGGGCCCAGCAGGCCGCCGACGAGGCCGCGAAGAAGGCCGCTGCGGCGAAGGCCGCGGCCGACGCCGCGGCGGCGAAGGCAGACCCCGCCCCCGCGGCGTCGGCCGCGGCCTTCG
>NZ_MWLL01000063.1 GCF_002198675.1 Kineosporia sp. R_H_3
TCGTACGACGCGCGGCAGGCGCGGCACCGCGCGCGTCGCGCGGTCCCGTCCCCCGTGTCCCGTCCGCCACCGGTCGCCTCCTGGCCTGGAGTGGCCGCCGGGGCGGCCGTCATTCGCGCCTCCCGGCGCCCGTCGTCAGTTCGTCGGCTTGCTCGTCGCCTTCGTCGTCGCGGTGCCGGACCTCGTGCCCGGCTTCGTGCTCTTCTTCACCGCGGTGCCGCCGGCCTTCGCCGTCGACGCGGCGGACGGCTTCGTCGCCGTCTTCGCCCCGCTCTTCGCCCCCGTCGAGCCCTTGGCCGACGGGGTCGGCGTGGCCGCCGCAGGCTTCTTCACCGTAGGTGACGGCTTGGCTACGCCAGCGGCAGGCACGCCGAGCACCTTGCCGTCGGAGGCCCGCAGGAACGCCGGGTTCGGCGCCGGCACCATGCCGTACTTGCTCGCCTGGGCCGCGAGGTTCTGCGGGGCCTGGAGCCGCTCGAGCTCCTCCTGGAGCGCCTGCTGCTGCTCCCCGAGCACACGCGCCTGGCTCTGCGCACGCTGCAGGGCGTAGGCCCCGCGCTCGAGGCTCATCTGCACGAGCAGCAGCGTCACGAGGCCCGCGACGAGCAGGGTCGCGCAGGCGACGACGGCGCCCGCCCGGGACCGGGCGTGGGCCGGTGCCGCGACGACCCGCAGCCGCGGCGGCGCCGGGACCGGTCGGGCCGCCGGGCGCGCGTGGCGCGTCGGCATCCGGACGGCGGTGGACTGGCTCATGCTGCATCCCCTCTGGTGTGCGTGCGCCCCCTGGCGGGCGCACCCCCCCGGCCGGCCCTGACCCGCTCGGCGGCGCGCAGTCGCACCGACGCCGCGCGGGGGTTGGCCGCGATCTCCGACTCCGTCGCCGTCTCCGCCCCGCGGGTGAGCAGCCGGAGCACGGGTGCGTGCTCGGGCAGCTCGACCGGCAGGCCGGGCGGCGTGGTGCTGCGCGCCCCGTCGGCGAGGGCGTGCTTGACGATGCGGTCCTCGAGCGAGTGGTAGGCCATGACGACGACCCGGCCGGAGACGGCCAGGGAGTCCAGCGCGGCCGGCACCGCGCGCTCGAGGACCTCCAGCTCGCGGTTCACCTCGATCCGCAGGGCCTGGAAGGTGCGCTTGGCCGGGTTGCCCCCCGTGCGCCGGGCCGGCGCCGGGATGCTGTCCCGGATGAGCTCGACGAGCCGGGCGCTCGTCTCGAACGGTGCGACGGCGCGGGCCCGGACGACGTTCTCCGCGATCCGGCGGGCGAACTTCTCCTCGCCGTACCGGGCGATGACCCGGGCCAGGTCGCGCACCTCGTACGTGTTGAGCACGTCCGCCGCCGTCGGGCCCGTCGTCTGGTCCATCCGCATGTCGAGCGGCGCGTCGACGCTGTACGCGAAGCCGCGGCCCGCCTCGTCGAGCTGGAGCGAGGAGACGCCGAGGTCGAGGAGCACCCCCTGCGCCGGGCCGAGCCCGAGCCGCTCGAGGACGGCGGGCATCTCGTCGTAGACCGCGTGCACGAGGCGGACCCGCTCCCCGAACGGCGCGAGCCGCCGGCCGGCGAGCTCGAGGGCGTCGGGGTCGCGGTCGATGCCGACGAGCACCGCCTGCGGGCAGGCCTCGAGGAGGGCCTCGCTGTGACCGCCCATCCCGAGCGTGCCGTCGACGACGACGGCGCCCGGCTCGGCGAGGGCCGGGGCGAGCAGGGCGACGCAGCGGTCGCGCAGCACCGGCACGTGCCGGTCGCGCGCGTCACCCCCGCTGCCCGTCATCTCGACCCTTTCCTCCCCCGGTGGACCGGGACCTCGTGCTCCTGCTCGTGCGTGCTGCTCTTTCGTGCTGCTCGTCCCCGCCCGGCGTGTCGCGGAACATCGCCGGGAGGTGCTGCCCGGGTACGGCCCGGCCGCCAGGTCCCCATCCGCCCGCCCTGACGGCCTGACACCGGGGAAGGTGAGTCAGGACGTCACGGGCGGCTGGAGACCTCGCGGCCGGATCAGTCGGGTCGTGCGGTGGTGCCGGGTGGTCAGAACAGGCCGGGGACCACCTCGTCGGTCTGCTCGGCGAACGCCTCCTCGGATGCGGACAGGTAGGTCTCCCAGGCCTGGAGGTCCCAGATCTCGACCCGCTCACCGGCACCGATGACGGCGCAGTCGCGCTCGAGACCCGCATAGCTGCGCAGGAGCGGCGGGATGGTGACCCGCCCCTGCCGGTCGAGCTGCTCGTCGCTGGCCCCGGAGAGGAAGACCCGCAGGTAGTCGCGCGCCTGCTTGCTCGTCACCGGTGCCTGCCTGAGCTGCCCTGCGATCCGTTCGAACTCGGCGACCGGGAAGACGTAGAGGCAGCGTTCCTGCCCCCTCGTCACCACGACGCCGCGCTCGAGCTGCTCGCGGAACTTCGCCGGAAGGATCAGCCGCCCTTTCTCGTCGAGCCGGGGGGTGTGCGTGCCGAGGAACACGGCCGCCTCCCTCCGGTCCCGCCGGCGACCGTGGCCTTCGGTCGCTGGACGAGCCATTCCGCTCCAACGCCCCCCACAGTACTCCACTTTCCCCCACGGTCAACGATGAAACGCCCCCGATCTGGATCCGCGCGCGGCATCTGCGCAGGTCAGAGGGGTGGTGCGCAGGTGGGGGGCGTCACCCGTCCGGCCCATGCCAGGGCGGGGCGATCCGGGCGAACCGGCACGCCGACGGGCCCTTGGGAGGGCCGGGAGGGCCTCTGAGACCGGTCGGTGGGGCGAAGTGGGGGACTCCGGGGGCGGCGAGTGCCCGGGCCGATTCGTCGCGATCGGAGAAGATCGGGGAGGATCGGTGACGATCGACGCAACCCGGTGGGCGGGCACGGCGTCCTCAGCCCGGACAGGCTCCTGGCCGGGCCGGCCGTGAACGAACGCCGGGGTCGCGCCGTTGTCAGGGATGACGCCGGGCAGCCACCTGAGAGACTGTGGTCACGCCGCTGGGCACGAAGCAGAAGGAGACGGTGTGAGCACACCTGCCCCCATGTCGCTCGACGACCTCGTCCGCGCGACCGGCGCCATCCGCGCCGCCGTCGAGACGGTCGTCGAGGGCAAGCCCGACGTCGTCCGCCTCTCGGTGACCGTCCTGCTCGCCGAGGGGCACCTGCTCCTCGAGGACGTCCCCGGCGTCGGCAAGACGATGCTCGCCAAGTCGCTGGCGCGGGCCGTCGGCTGCTCGGTGCGCCGCATCCAGTTCACGCCCGACCTGCTGCCGAGCGACGTCACCGGCGTGAGCATCTACAACCAGGAGCGGCAGGACTTCGAGTTCAAGCCGGGCGCCGTCTTCGCGAACGTCGTCGTCGGGGACGAGATCAACCGGGCCTCGCCGAAGACCCAGTCCGCCCTCCTGGAGTGCATGGAGGAGCGGCAGGTCACCGTCGACGGCACGACGTACCGGCTCCAGCCGCCGTTCATCGTCATGGCGACCCAGAACCCGGTCGAGATGGAGGGCACCTACCCCCTCCCCGAGGCGCAGCGCGACCGCTTCATGGCCAGGTTGTCGATGGGCTACCCGTCGGCCGCCGCCGAGGTCGACATGCTCGAGCGGCACGGCGAGCACGACCCGCTGTCGGCGCTCGCCCCGGTCGCGGACGCCGAGCTGGTCCGCCGGCTCATCGCGACCGCGCGGGCCGTCTACGCCTCGGACGCCGTCAAGGAGTACGTCGTGTCGCTCGTCCGGGCGACCCGGTCCACCGCGGACCTGCGCCTCGGCGCCTCGCCGCGCTCGGCCCTGCACCTGCTGCGGGCCGCGAAGGCGCACGCCGCGATGGAGGGCCGCCAGCACGTCCTCCCGGACGACGTCCAGGAGCTCGTGCACCCCGTGCTCGCGCACCGGCTCCTGCCGAGCGCCGACGCCCAGCTCGCCCGGCGCTCGCCCGAGGAGGTCCTGTCGGGCCTGCTCGCGCACGTCGCCATCCCGAGGTCGCGCGCCACGGCGTGACGCCCGGCCGCCCGACGGGCTCACAGGAAGGCATGGCAGCGTGTCGACGATGAGTGCACCGACCAGCGCACCCGGGGGCCGTCGATGAGAGACCTGCGGTCCTGGCTGCGCCCGGCGCTGTCCGGGCTCACGACCCGCGGCCGGTCCTTCCTCGCGGCGGGCGGCGCTGCCGCGGTCTGCGCGGTCGTCCTCGGCCAGCAGGACCTCCTGCGGGTCGCCGTCCTGCTCGCCGCCCTGCCGCTCGGGTGCGCGATCGTGCTCGGCCGGTCGCGGTACCGGCTCGCCCTGACCCGGACGATCACCCCGCAGCGGGTCGTCGCCGGCACGACCGCCCGGGTGCGCCTGGAGCTGGAGAACCTCACCCGGCTCGCCACCCGCGTCCTGCTCGCCGAGGACCGGGTCCCCTACTCGCTCGGGCCGTCGCCGCGGTTCGTCCTGGCCCGGCTGCCCGGCGGCCGCCGCGCCGCGGTGACCTACTCGCTGCGCTCGGAGGTCCGCGGCCGGTACAGCGTCGGCCCGCTCCGGCTGCGCCTCACCGACCCGTTCGGGATGTGCGAGCTGACCCGCTCGTTCACCGCGACCGACCCGCTCGTCGTCGTCCCGCGGACCTGGCCGCTCTCCCCCGTCACCGCGGGCGGCCAGTGGTCCGGCAGCGGGGAGTCGCTGGCCCGCAGCGCCGCCGCGAGCGGCGAGGACGACATCGCGACCCGGGAGTACCGCTACGGCGACGACCTGCGCCGGGTGCACTGGCGCTCGACGGCGCGCCGCGGCGAGCTCATGGTCCGTCGCGACGAGCAGCCGCGGCAGATGCGCGCGACCGTCCTGCTCGACGTCCGGCCGCAGGCGCACCGCGGCGAGGGCCCGGCGTCGTCCTTCGAGTGGGCGGTGAGCGCCGCGGCGTCCGTGGCGGTGCACCTCGCCGGGCAGCGCTACGGCGTCCGGCTCGTCGTCGACGAGCGGCCCGCCGGCTGGACCGGCCCCTACAGCGGGGACGGCGCCGGCCAGCTCCTCGACGAGCTCGCCGTCGTCGACCTCGGCGACGCCCCCGACCTCAACGGCGCGGTGACCGCGATGGCCCGCACCGGCGGCGACGGGCTCGTCGTCGCCGTGCTCGGCGAGTGCGGCGAGGAGGAGGCCACGGCGCTGGCCCAGATGGGCCGCCGGGCCGGCCGCGGGATCGCGATCCTGCTCCGGACGACGGCCTGGGGCCCGGCGACCGACCGCGGGAGCGCCGAGGCCGACGAGAACCGGCGCCGGGCGGCGGCCGTGCTGCGCTCCGGCGGTTGGGTCGTCACCGAGGCCGGCCCCGAGGAGACCGTCCGGCAGGCCTGGGACCGCGTCGCCGACGCCCGCCCCGGGACCGAGTTCCGGCTCGCCCCCGTGCCCGCACCGCTCCCCGGCGCAGGAGGTGCCCGATGAGCTCCACGACCCAGGCCCGGCTGACCCTCGCGTCGGTCCTCGCGACCATGCTCGCGGCGCTCACGCTGAGCCCGCTCGTGCGCGGCAAGGCCTGGCTCGTCGCGGTCTTCGTGCTCGTGGCCGTCGTCGCCGGTGTCGGCGCCGCCGTCCGGCAGGTGACCCGCTCCTGGCTCGTCGTCCTGCTCGCCCAGCTCGCGGCGTTCGCGCTCGCGGTGACGGCGCTCTTCGCCCGCAACGCGGCCCTGTGGGGCGTGCTCCCCGGCCCGGAGGCGTGGCGCGCCCTCGCCGAGCTGGTCCGGGCCGGCGTCGAGATCACCGAGCAGGACGGCCCACCGGTCGAACCGGCCCGCGGCCTCATCCTGCTCGTCGCCGGCGGCGTCGGCCTCGTCGGGCTCGCCGTCGACGTCCTCGCCGTCTCGCTGCGCCGCCCGGCCGTCGCCGGCCTGCCGCTGCTCGCCGTCTACTGCGTCCCGGCGGCGGTGCTGCCGGACGGCGTCTCGTGGGTCTGGTTCGTCCTCGGCGGTCTCGGCTACCTGCTCCTCATCGCCGCGGACGCCACCGACCGGATCCGCGGCTGGGGCCGGGTCCTCGGCAACCTCGGGCCGGACGGCGAGGGCCGGACGATGTCCGGCGGACCGCTGAGCGGCGCCCGCCGGATCGGCGTCGGGGCGCTCGCCGTGGCGGTCCTCGTGCCGCCGCTCGTGCCCGGGCTCGGGGAGCAGATCCTCGGCAACGGCTCGGGCTCCGGTGACGGCAAGGGCAACCGGCAGATCGCCGTCGTCAACCCGATCCTCACCCTCCGCGAGGACCTCAACGACCGCGCCGACATCACGGTGCTCACGTACAAGCTCTCCGGCGACCAGCAGCCCGAACCGCTGCGGATCGTCGCGGACACCCAGTACCGCGGCGACAAGTGGGAGCCGCCGACGGACCGCAAGATCCCCCGCGACAACACGGTGCAGACCCAGATGGGTACCCCGCCCGGCCTGACCGCGGCGGTCGCCACCGAGCGGCTCCAGATGTCGGTGACGGTCAACGACTACAAGCAGAACTTCCTCCCGCTGCCCTACCCGGCGTACAAGGTCGACATCGAGGGCGACTGGCTCTGGGACGCCTCGACCCTCAACGTCGTCGGCAGCGGCACGGACACCCGCAACAAGCAGTACGAGGCCTACTACTACGACGTGCAGCCGACGGCCGAGCAGCTCCAGGCCGCCGGCCTGCCGCCGCAGAGCGTCAGCGACGAGTACACCAAGCTGCCGGCCGACTTCCCCGCCACGCTCCGCGACACGGCGCGGGAGGTCGCCGGCGACGGCTCGGACTACGAGCAGGCGACGGCGCTGCAGAAGTACTTCCGGGACGGCGGCTTCCGCTACGACACGAACGCACCGGTCGGCACCGGCTCGAACGACGGCAGCCAGGACGTGCTCGTGCAGTTCCTGCGGGTCAAGCGCGGGTACTGCGTGCACTTCGCGTCGGCGATGGCCGTCATGGCCCGGGCGCTGAACATCCCGGCGCGGGTCGCGGTCGGCTTCCTGCCGGGGAGCAAGGGCGCGGACGGCACCTACACCGTCAGCCTGCGGGACGCGCACGCCTGGCCCGAGCTCTACTTCGACGGCGTCGGCTGGGTGCGGTTCGAGCCGACCCCGGCCGGCCGGGTCGCCCAGGTCCCCGGCTACACGACGGGGGTCCAGGAGCCCGAGGAGACGCCGACGGAGACCGAGACGCAGACCTCGGAGCCGTCGAGCAGCGCGTCGTCCGCGCAGCAGCGCACCGGTGCCCCGGACGAGAACCTCGGCCCGGTGGAGCAGGCGCCGCTGCTCGAGCGGATCGTCGCCGCGATCCCGTGGCGCGTCGTCCTCGCCGTCCTGCTCCTCGGGCTGCTCGGGCTCGTCCCACTGCTCGCCGCGACCGTCGTCCGGCGGCGGCGCTGGCGGCGGGCGGTGACAGCGTCCGCGCGCGCGGAGGCCGCCTGGGAGGAGCTGCGCGAGCGGCTCGCCGACCTCGGCGTCCGGTGGGCCTCGTCGTGGACGCCGCGCGCCCTGCAGCGCCGCCTCGCCGACGACCACACCCTCGGCGGGAGCGAGCGCGGGGCGCTCGGCCGGCTCGTCGACGACGTCGAGTCGGCCCGCTACATGCCGCCCGGCGCACCGGGCCGCGACCCGGACGAGATGGGCGAGGACGTCCGGACGGTCGCCGCCGGGGTCGCGCTCACGGTGCCCAAGGGTGCCCGGCGGCGGGCCCGCTGGTTCCCGCGGACCGGGGTCGAGGTGCTCGGCGGCATCGCCCGCAGCGCCGACGTCGCGGCCGACGAGGCCGGACGGCGGGCGGCGGCGCTCGGTGCCCAGGTGCGCCACACGGTCGGCGTCGGCCGGCGCAGCGGCCCGGACGACGGCCCGCAGGACTAGCGGGTTCCCGGTCCGGTGCGGTGCGGCTGCTCAGCCGCGCCGCACCCGGACCGGCAGCCGGAGCATCCCGCGGATCGTCGTCCCCGGGCGCCGGACGGGGCGACCCGCCGGTTCGAGGTCCAGCCGGGCGGCGAGGGTCGCGAGGGCGACCTCGCCCTCGAGCCGGGCGAGCGGCGCCCCGACGCAGTAGTGGATGCCCGCCGAGAAGGCGAGGTGCTCGACGGCGGGCGTCCGGAGCAGGTCGAACCGGGCCGGGTCCGGGTGCACCGCGGGGTCGCGGTTCGCCGCACCGATGAGGGCGACGACCCACTGGCCGCGCCGGACCGGGACGCCGCCGAGGTCGAGCGGCGCGTGCGCGACCCGGGCGGTCCGTTGCACGGGCGGGTCCTGCCGGAGCGTCTCCTCGACGGCGGCCGCGGCCAGGCCGGGGTCGGCGCGCAGCAGCTCCCACTGCTCGCGGTCGGCGAGCAGGGCGTGGACGGCGTTGCCGACGAGGTTGACGGTCGTCTCGAACCCGGCGACGAGGAGGAGCTGGACCAGCGGCAGCAGCTCGGCGGCCTCGATGCCGTCGCCCTCGTGCGCGACGAGATGGCTGATGACGTCGTCGCCGGGGTCGGTCCGCCGCCGGACGACGAGGTCGCCGAGCAACGTCGTGAGCGCCTGCTGGGCGGCCATGAGGTCCCGGGCGTGACGCAGCGACCGGATGCCGTCGAGCGCGCTGCCGATCGTCGTCCCGTAGCGGGCGAAGCGTGCGCTGTCGGCGTCCGGGATGCCCAGCAGGTCGGTGATGACGGCGATCGGCAGCGGTGCCGCGAGGGCCGCGACGAGGTCGAACGTGCCCCCGGCCGCGGCGTCCTCGACGAGGCGGTGGGTGAGCTCCTCGATCCGGGTGCGGTAGGCGGCCATCCGGCGCGGCGTGAACGCCGGGGCCGCGAGCCGGCGCAGCCGGGTGTGGTCGGGCGGGTCGCGCTCGAGGAACGACAGGTCGATCCCCTCGCTGCGGTCGGGCGCACCCGGCGCCCGGACGCCGAGCCGGCGGTCCCGCAGGGCCTCGCTCGTCACGGCGTGCCCGGTCGTGACCCAGTTGCCGAGCCGGGTCGGGGCCATCGGGCCGTGCACGCGGAGCTCCTCGTAGACCGCGTACGGGTCGACCCGGCCGGGGCGCAGCATGAGCCGGGCCATCGGGTCCCGCCGGCCGTAGCCCTGCCAGGCGGTCGCGGCGCGCTGCGCGTACAGCACGCCGGCGAACCGCGCGACGTCCGTCACGGTGCTCATCCCCGCCCCACCCCCACGGG
>NZ_MWLL01000064.1 GCF_002198675.1 Kineosporia sp. R_H_3
GGTGGGTCCGCCGGTGGCGTCCGTCACGTCCGCCGCCGCGGCGGGTGCCGGGCGGTCGAGCGGCGACCGCGGCGCGGGTTAGCGTCGGGAGGTGACCTCTCTCGACGCCGGCCCGGCGGGCCGCACCGACACCGACGGCGCGCTCTTCGGCGGCGCCGTCTTCGACGCGGTCCTCTTCGACATGGACGGCACGCTCGTCGACTCGACGCGGTCCGTGCAGCGGTCGTGGCTGGAGTGGGCGGGGGAGTACGACGTCCCGCTCGACCGGCTCACCGGCTGGCACGGCGTCCCGGCGAAGCAGATCATCGCCACCGTCGTCGACGACCCCGCCCGGCACGCCGAGGCGCTCGCCCGGATCGAGGCGCTGGAGATCGAGGACGCCGCAGGCGGCATCCTCGTGCTCCCCGGCGCGGTCGAGGCGCTCGCCGCGCTGCCCGCCGGCCGGGCCGCCGTCGTCACCTCGTGCACCCGCCTGCTCGCGCACGCCCGGATCGCGGCCGCGGGCCTCGTCGCACCCGGCGTCGTCGTCACCGCGAGCGACGTGACGCACGGCAAGCCGGACCCGGAGCCGTTCGTGCTCGGGGCCCGCCGGCTCGGCGCCGAGCACGAACGNGGCCCGCCGGCTCGGCGCCGAGCCGGTCCGCTGCCTCGTCGTCGAGGACGCCCCTGCCGGTCTGCAGGCGGGCCGTGCGGCCGGGTCCGCGACGCTCGCCGTCGTCACGACGCACCCGGCGGCCGAGCTCGACGCGGACGTCGTCGTGCCCTCGCTCGCGGACGTCCGGTTCGTCACCGGGCCGGACGGCGTCCGGGTGCTGCCTGCCCGCTGACGGCCGGACAACGGCCCGGCGGCGCTCCGGAGTGCTGTCGGTGGGCGCCGCTAGGCTGCGGCGCACCTGACGAGGAGGCGACGTGGGCCAGCAGACGACGGTGGACATCGCAGCGGCGGAGCGCGGGGAGCCGGACACCCAGTACGAGGCCCTCCTGCGGCGGGTCCTGGAGACCGGGGCCCCCAAGGAGGACCGGACCGGCACCGGCACGGTGAGCACCTTCGGGGAGCGCCTGCGCTACGACCTGTCCCAGGGCTTCCCCCTGGTGACGACGAAGCGCGTGCACTTCAAGTCGCTCGCGGTCGAGCTGCTCTGGTTCCTCCAGGGCGGCACGAACGTGCGCTGGCTGCAGGAGCGGGGCGTGACGATCTGGGACGAGTGGGCCTCCGAGACCGGCGACCTCGGCCCCGTCTACGGCAAGCAGTGGCGCTCGTGGCCGACGCCGTCGGGGGACGTCGACCAGCTCGGCGCGGTCGTCGACACGCTGCGGACCGACCCGGACTCGCGCCGGATGGTCGTCTCGGCGTGGAACGTGTCCGACCTGCCGCAGATGGCGCTGGCGCCCTGCCACCTGCTCTTCCAGTTCTACGCGGCCGGCGGGCGGCTCTCCTGCCAGGTGTACCAGCGCAGCGCGGACATGTTCCTGGGCGTCCCGTTCAACATCGCGAGCTACGCGCTGCTCGTGCACCTCGTCGCGCAGCAGGTCGGCATGACCCCGGGCGACCTCGTGTGGGTCGGCGGCGACTGCCACGTGTACGCCAACCACGTCGACCAGGTGCGCGAGCAGCTGGGCCGGGAGGCGTTCACGTTCCCGACGCTCGAGGTGGCCCCCGCGGCGTCGCTCTTCGACTACACGTACGACCACTTCCGGGTCGTCGACTACCGGCACCACCCGGCGCTGCGCGCCCCGGTCGCGGTGTGAGCGCGAAGCTCGTCTGGGCGCAGAGCACGAACGGCGTCATCGGCGTCGGCGGCACGCTGCCGTGGCACCTGCCGGAGGACCTCAAGCACTTCTCCCGCCTCACGACCGGCTCGGTCGTCGTCATGGGCCGCCGGACGTGGGAGTCGCTGCCGCCGAGGTTCCGGCCGCTGCCCGGCCGCACGAACGTCGTCCTCACCCGGAGCCCCGGTTACGACGCCCCGGGGGCCGAGGTCGTCGGCTCGGTCGCCGAGGCCCTGGCCCGCCACCCGGACCCGTGGGTCATCGGCGGTGCCGAGGTCTACGCCGCGTTCGCCGGCACGGCCGGCACCGCGGTCGTCACCACGGTCGACCTCGTCGTCGACGAGGCGGGGGAGGACGTCGTCCGGGCTCCCGACCTCGGGCCGGGTTGGTCCGTGGCCGACCGGGTCCCCGTGCAGGGGTGGACCGAGTCCTCGACCGGCCTGCGCTACGCGGTGACGACACTGAGCCGGGCGTGACGCGCGTCACTTCTCGGGCGTGAGCAGTCCGTGTAACGGGCGGCACGCGCTGTGCGATGTACCTGCGGAATCCCGGTGCTGCCCGGACCCCCGAGCGGTCAGCACCGGGATTCTTCGTCCCCGGCGCCGTGCCGGGCGGTGTCCGGCCCGCGGCGGGGGCGCCCCCGGTGAACACGGCCGACGTCCCGGGCGCGCCGGGCGGTAGCGTTGGCCGCATGTCGCCGTCCTCTGCTGCGCCCTCGACGGGCCGCCCGTTCGGCGCGGTGCTCACCGCGATGGTCACGCCGTTCACCCCTGCGGGCGAGGTCGACCTCGACGCGGCCGGGGCGCTGGCGGACCACCTCGTCGGGCTCGGCCACGACGGACTCGTCGTCTCCGGCACCACGGGGGAGTCGCCGACGACGTCCGACGCCGAGAAGGAGGCGCTGCTGCGGGTCGTCCTCGACGCCGTCGGCGGCCGGGCGAAGGTCGTCGCGGGCGTCGGCACGAACGACACCCGCCACACCGCCGAGCTGGCGCGCGAGGCCGAGAAGGCGGGCGCCCACGGGCTGCTCGTCGTGACGCCGTACTACAACAAGCCGCCCGCCGAGGGCCTCGTCGCGCACTTCACGGCCGTCGCCGACGCGACCGACCTGCCGGTCATGGTCTACGACATCCCCGGCCGGGCCGGCGTCCGGATCACGACCCCGGTGCTCCTGCGGATGGCCGAGCACGACCGGATCGTCGCGGTGAAGGACGCCACCGGCGACCTCTTCGCCGGGTCCGAGGTCATGGCCCGGACGGGCCTCGTCTACTACTCCGGGGACGACGCGCTCAACCTCGCCTGGCTCGCGCACGGCGCGGCCGGGGTGGTCAGCGTCGTCGGCCACGTCGCCGGAGCGCAGTACGCCGAGATGGTGCGCGCGATGGACGCCGGCGACGTCGCCGGCGCCCGTGCCGTCCACGACCGGCTCATCCCCGCGGTCACCGCGATCATGACCCGTACCCAGGGCGCGATCATGGCCAAGGCCGCCCTAGAGCTCCAAGGAGTCCTCACGAACCGCACCATGCGTCTGCCCCTGGTCCCCGCCACCGACGAGCAGGTCTCCGCCCTGCGCACCGACCTCGTCGCGGCGGGCCTCCTGTGAGCCACCCGCACCCCGAGCTCGGCCCGCCCCCCGTCCTGCCGGCCGGCGCCCTGCGCGTCGTCCCGCTCGGCGGTCTCGGCGAGGTCGGCCGCAACATGTCGGTCCTCGAGATCGACGGCAAGCTGCTGATCATCGACTGCGGCGTCCTGTTCCCCGAGGACCACCAGCCCGGCGTCGACCTGATCCTGCCCGACTTCACCTACATCGCCGACCGGATGGCCGACGTCGTCGCCGTCGTGCTCACGCACGGCCACGAGGACCACATCGGCGCCGTCCCGTACCTGCTCCGGCTGCGGCCCGACCTGCCGCTCATCGGCTCCCAGCTCACCCTGGCGTTCGTCGAGGCGAAGCTGCGCGAGCACCGGATCCAGCCGCTCACCCTCGCGGTCAAGGAGGGCCAGGTCGAGCGCCTCGGCCCGTTCGAGTGCGAGTTCGTCGCGGTCAACCACTCCATCCCGGACGCGCTCGCGGTCGCCGTCCGGACCGCCGCCGGCACCGTGCTCCACACCGGCGACTTCAAGATGGACCAGCTGCCGCTCGACGGCCGGATCACCGACCTGCGCGCCTTCGCCCGGCTCGGCGAGGCCGGCGTCGACCTGTTCATGGTCGACTCGACGAACGCCGAGGTGCCGGGCTTCACGGTCTCCGAGCGGGAGATCACCCCGGTCCTCGACCGGGTCTTCTCCGGCGCCGACCGGCGGATCATCGTCGCGAGCTTCGCCTCGCACGTGCACCGCGTGCAGCAGGTCCTCGACACCGCCGTTGCGCACGGCCGCAAGGTCGCGCTCGTCGGCCGCTCGATGGTCCGGAACATGGGCGTCGCGAAGGACCTCGGGTACCTCACGGTGCCGGACGGCGTCCTCGTCGACATCAAGGCGATGGACGACCTCCCGGACGACCAGGTCGTCCTCATGTGCACCGGCAGCCAGGGCGAGCCGATGGCGGCGCTGTCCCGGATGGCGAACGGCGACCACCGGGTGCGCGTCGGCCGCGGCGACACCGTGATCCTCGCGTCGTCGCTCATCCCGGGCAACGAGAACGCGGTCTACCGGGTCATCAACGGCCTCACCCGGCTCGGCGCGAAGGTCGTGCACTCGGGCAACGCCCGGGTCCACGTCTCCGGCCACGCGAGCGCCGGCGAGCTCCTCTACTGCTACAACATCGTCCGGCCGCGCAACGTCATGCCGGTCCACGGCGAGGTCCGGCACCTCGTCGCGAACGCCGAGCTCGCGGTGAAGACGGGCGTCCCCGAGGACCGCGTCGTGCTCTGCGAGGACGGCGTCGTCGTCGACCTCGTCGACGGCGTCGCCCGGATCACCGGCAAGGTCGAGTGCGGCTACGTCTACGTCGACGGCTCGAGCGTCGGCGAGATCACCGAGGTCGACCTCAAGGACCGGCGGATCCTCGGCGAGGAGGGTTTCATCTCCATCGTCGTCGTCGTCGACTCCGGCAGCGGCAAGGTCGTCGCCGGTCCGGACATCCACGCCCGCGGCTTCGCCGAGGACGAGGCCGTCTTCGACAAGGTCAAGCCGCGCATCACCGACGCCATCGCGGCCGCGGTGACCGAGGGCATGACGGACTCCTACCAGCTGCAGCAGGTCGTCCGGCGGGTCGTCGGGCGCTGGGTCAACGAGTCCTACCGGCGCCGGCCGATGATCATCCCGCTCGTCGTCGAGGCGTGAGCGAGGGAGCGGCCGGGGGTACGCGGGCGCGGGCGGCACGGCCGGGAGGCCGGGTCGTCTGCGTCGGGGGAGCGGTCGTCGACCGGCTCCTCCACCTCCTCGCGCCCGCCGTGGCCGGGACGTCGAACCCCGCGCGGGCCGCGGCGTCCTACGGCGGGGTGGCCCGCAACGTCGCGGAGAACCTGGCCCGGCTCGGGGCCGACGTCGCGCTCGTCGCGTGCGTCGGGGACGACGCCGCCGCGCCCGGGCTGCTCGCGCACGCGGCCGCGGCCGGCGTGGACGTCGCGGGGGTCCGCCGGGTGCACGGCGCGACGACGGCCGAGTACGTCGCCGTCCTCGCGCCGTCCGGCGACCTCGAGATCGGGGTCGCCGCGATGGACGTCCTCACGCAGGTGACCCCCGACGACGTCGCGGCAGCGCTGTCCCGTGGGCCGGCCGTGAGCTGGGTCTTCCTCGACTGCAACCTCACCGCCGACGCGCTCGCGGGCAGCATCGCGGTCTGCCGGGCGGCCGGGGCCCGGGTCGCGGTCGACGCGGTGTCGACGGCGAAGGCGGTGCGGCTGCCCGCCGACCTGCGCGGCGTCGACGTGCTGTTCTGCAACGTCGACGAGGCGCAGGCACTCGCGGCCGCCACCGGTGCGGTGCTCACCGTCGGGCCGGAGGACGGGGGGTGGGAGACCGAGCTCGCCGCGGCCCCGCAGCGGCGCGGGGCCGCCGCCGTCGTCCTGACCCGCGGCCCGCGAGGCCCGCTCGTCGTCACCGCGACGGAGTTCGCCTCGATGAACGTCGTCCCGGCGGACGCCGTCGACGTCACCGGCGCCGGCGACGCCCTCGTCGCGGGCACCCTCGCCGGCCTGCTCGCGGGCCAGGACCTGACCCGCGCCGTCGCCGTCGGCGCCCGCGTCGCCGCGCGCACCGTCACCTCCGAGCACACCGTCGTCCCCGACCTGACCCCTGAGGACCTCCTGCCATGACCGTCGTCCCGCCCGCTGCCGCCCCGCCCGCTGCCACGTCGCCCGTCGAGCTTGCCCCCGAGGTCGCGCAGGCGCTCGCCGAGGGCCGTCCGGTCGTCGCGCTCGAGTCGACGATCATCACGCACGGCATGCCGTACCCGGCGAACCTGGAGACGGCCCGCGGCGTCGAGGACGTCGTCCGCGCGAACGGCGCGACCCCGGCGACGATCGCCGTCCTCGACGGCCGGCTCTGCGTCGGGCTGGACGACGCGGCGCTCGAGCGGCTCGCTCGCTCGGCCGAGGGCGCGGACGGCGGCGACGCCGGGACCGGCGAGGTCGTCAAGGCGTCCCGCAAGGACCTGCCGGCGGTCGTCGCGCGCGGGGCGACGGCCGGGACGACGGTCGCGGCGACGATGTACCTCGCCCACCTCGCGGGCGTGCGGATCTTCGCGACCGGCGGCATCGGCGGTGTGCACCGCGGCGCCGAGCACACCTTCGACGTCTCGGCCGACCTCGACGAGCTCGGCGCCACCCCGGTGACCGTCGTCTGCGCGGGCGCGAAGTCGATCCTCGACCTGCCGAAGACCCTCGAGGTGCTGGAGACCCGCGGCGTGCCGGTCGTCGGGCTCGGTACCGACGAGTTCCCGGCGTTCTTCTCCCGCACGTCCGGCCTGCCCGTCGACCACCGCGTCGACACCCCGGAGCAGCTCGCCGCCGTCCTCGTCGAGCACCACCGGCTCGGCCTGCGCGGGGGAGTGCTCGTGGCGAACCCGATCCCGGAGGCCGACGCGATCCCGGCCGAGGAGATCGACGCCCGGATCGACGAGGCGATCGCCGACGCCGAGTGGGCGGGCGTCACCCGCAAGGAGGTCACGCCCTACCTGCTCGCGCGGATCAACGAGCTCACCGACGGCCGCAGCCTCGTCGCGAACATCGCCCTCGTGCGGAACAACGCGGCCGTCGCGGCCCGGACGGCGGTCGCGCTCGCGGCGTTGCGCTGACCGTCCGGCGGGCGCCCTGCGGCCGGCCGTTGCCGGACGTCCCCTGCCGGCCCCACCATCCAGGGATGACGACCCGATCCCGTCGGCACGCCGCGACCGTCACCGGGCTGCTCGTGACCGCCGTCCTCGCCGGATGCACCGGGGGCGGCAGCGGCACGACGGCGGCCCGGCCGGCGGGGACCGCGGCAGGGGCGCCGACCGAGGCCCGGGCCACCCCGGCGGCCGACCCAGGTGCCGCTGTCGCCGCCGCGTACGACGCGACCGTCGCCGCGCACACGGCGAAGTACGTTGCGCAGGGCACCGTGGACACCCCGTTGATGACGGTGTCCGTCCGGCTCGTCGGCGTCGTCGACTTCGACCGGTTCCTCCGCGAGGAAGTGAGCACGGCGACCGCCACGGTCACCACGAGCCTGCCCGGGATGACGCCGGGGGCGGTGCCGGACAGCACCACGCACCGGCGGCAGGTGGGCGACGTCGAGTACGAGGACGGTGACGCCGTGCGGCTCGAGGATGCGACGAAGACGTGGCTGCGCACGGACCGCCGCCGCACGGACGTCGGGGGCCTGTCCTCGCTGCTCACCCGGGGCGGTCACGGTGAGCCGGTCCAGGCATGGGCGCACCTGCGCGGCCTCGGCGCCCCGGTCGAGGTCGTCGGGCCCGAGCAGGTCGCCGGTGTGCCCACCGTGCACTACCGGGCGACGCTCCGGATCGACCGCGTGCTCACCGGCGAGAACGCCGGCAAGACGGGTGTCCGGCAGAGCATGGGGAGCTCGCACCTCGACGGCAGCCGCTTCGACGTCTGGCTCGACGCTGCCGGCCGGCTGCGGAAGATCGTCCCGCCGAAGTCCCCGGGCGAGCAGGGGGTGGTCACCATGTTCACCGCGTTCGGCGTGCCCGTCACGGTCGTCGAGCCGGCGGCCGCCGACTCCGTCGACCTGCTCGTCGGTGATGCCACGGCGCCAGGACCCACCGAGACGCCGTGAGCGGCCGACCAGCGTCCGGGGGTGTGGACAACCTGTCGTACCGTGGTAGGACAGGCGTACTCTGAGGGCATGGCGGACAGGGTGAAGCGTTCGGTCTCGATGCCTCCCGATCTCGACGCCGCGATCGTCGCCGCGACCGCTCGGGAGGGTCTGACGTACTCGGCCTGGCTGGCCCGTACGGCGGCCCGTGAGGTCACGATCGAGCGCGGCCTCGCCGCCATGGCGGAGTACGAGTCCGAGCACGGTGCCTTCACGGACGAGGAGACGGCCGCGGCCCGTCGCTGGGTCGACGCAGCGCTCGCTCCGCTCGAGGACGAGATCCCGGCGCCGTCCGGTGCTGCGGGTGCTGCGGGTGCTGCGCAGGACGGCCCGCCGCGTCGCCGGCGTTCCACCCCGGCCGCGTGAGCACGGCTCGCCGGTACCCGTCGGATGCGCCCGGGGTGACGTACGACGCCGGGATGCTCATCGCGGTGGACCGGGGCGACCGGCAGGCGCTGGCCCGGCACAAGGCCCTGCTGACGGCCCGGCGGCCTCCGACCGTCCCCGCCGGGGTGCTGGCGCAGGTCTGGCGGTCGGGACGGCAGGCCGAACTCGCCCGGGTCGTCGGGTCCTGCGACGTCGAGCCGCTGACGGAGGTGCTCGCCCGGGCCGTGGGCGTGCTCGCGGCGTCCACCGGTCATCCGGACGTCGTGGACCTCAGCGTCGTCGAGGGTGCGCTGCGGCGCGGTGACCGGGTCGCGACCTCGGACCCGGCCGACCTGCTGCGCGCCGGCCTGCCGCCCGGGCGGATCACCGTGGTCTGACGTCCCGGACCGTGCGACGAGCACCCTGCGTGATGGCGGGTGTGCGTCACGGCACCGCGAGCGGTGCATGCGCCACGGCGTGTGACACGTGTGGCGGATGTGAAGTTCGCGTAGCCTCGCGAGCATGGCGACCCGGACGTCCTCCTCGAGCGGACGCGGCTCGGACGGCTCGGCACGCGGCACCGGCCGCGCGGCGTCCGGCCGCTCCGTGGCGACCGGCGGCGGCCGCACCGGCACCCGGTCGACGCCCGCCTCGCCGCGCAGCACCTCCGGCCGGACGGCGTCCGGCACCACCCGCGGCGGCGGCCGGACGACGCCGCCCCGCGGCCGCACGACCGGCTCGTACCCGCGCCGGACCGGCCCGCCGTGGCCGGTGCGCGCCGTGACCGCGGTCTGGATGGGCGCTGCGCACGTCGTCGGCGGCACCGCCCGCGCGATCGGCACCGGGGCCCGCGAGCTCGACCCCGCGCACCGCCGCGACGGGTTCGGCTTCCTCCTCATCGCCGTCTCGATCATCGTCGCCGCCCGCGAGTGGTGGGGCCTCGACGGCCGGTTCGGGGACGGCGTCCACGCCGTCGTCGCCGGCACCTTCGGCCGCGTCGGGCTCGCCGTGCCGCTCGTGCTCCTGTGGCTCGGCGTCCGGCTGCTGCGGCACCCGGAGAAGGTGCAGGAGAACAACCGGGTCGCCGTCGGCCTGCTCGCCATGGCGGTCGCCGCGACCGGGCTCGTGCACCTCGCCTCCGATTCGCCGGCGCCGCCGTCGGGCCCCACGAAGATGCGCGCCGCCGGCGGCATGATCGGCTACCTCGCGTCGTCCCCGCTGGAGTCCGCGGTGACGACCTGGGCGGCCGTCCCGATCCTCGCCCTCCTCGCGTTCTTCGGTCTGCTCGTCATCACCGCCACCCCGGTGCACGCCATCCCGGACCGGCTCGGCTACCTCTACGACCGGCTCACCGGGCACGTCCACCCGGACGGCGAGGACCTCGACGACAGCGACATCTCCTCGGCCCGGCACGCGCTGCGCCGGCGGCAGAAGAAGGCCGAGGAGGACGGCTACGTCGGCGACGAGGCCTACGAGACACCGCTCGTCACCGCACCCGGCAAGGGCGGCAAGAAGGCGCGCCCGGGGGAGAAGCGCCCGACCGGGCTCGACGACGCGATCGCCGCGGCGAAGGCGGGCAAGACCGCCGACGTCCCGTTCGACGCGGCCGCCGACGCCGCGGCCGGCACCGCCAAGGCGGCGGCGCCGCCGACCCCACCGTCGAGGNGCCGCCGCGACCCCGGGCGCCGTCGCCGCCGACCCCACCGTCGAGGCCGCGCCCGGCGTCGTCATGAAGACCCCGCTCGAGGCGCCGCCGACGACCCAGCTCCCGCAGCGGGTCGAGCAGCTCCTGCTCGCGGGCGACGTCACGTACACGCTCCCGCCGTCCGAGATCCTCGCCCCGGGCAGCGCCCCGAAGGCCCGCAGCGCTGCGAACGACAAGGTCGTCGAGGCGCTGACGACGGTCCTCGACCAGTTCGAGATCGACGCCCAGGTCACCGGCTTCTCGCGCGGCCCGACGGTCACCCGCTACGAGGTCGAGCTCGGGCCGGCGGTCAAGGTCGAGCGGGTCACCGCGCTGAGCAAGAACATCGCGTACGCCGTCGCGAGCGCCGACGTCCGCATCCTGTCGCCGATCCCCGGCAAGTCCGCGATCGGCATCGAGATCCCGAACGCCGACCGCGAGACGGTCTCCCTCGGCGACGTCCTGCGCAGCCAGGCGGCCCGCAAGGTCGAGCACCCGATGATCATGGGTGTCGGCAAGGACGTCGAGGGCGGCTACGTCGTCGCGAACCTCGCGAAGATGCCGCACCTGCTCGTCGCGGGTGCGACCGGCGCCGGCAAGTCGAGCTTCGTCAACTCGATGATCACGTCGATCCTCATGCGCTCGACGCCGGACGAGGTCCGGATGATCCTCGTCGACCCCAAGCGGGTCGAGCTCACCGCCTACGAGGGCATCCCGCACCTCATCACGCCGATCATCACGAGCCCGAAGAAGGCCGCCGAGGCGCTCGCCTGGGTCGTCAAGGAGATGGACGCGCGGTACGACGACCTCGCGGACTTCGGCTACAAGCACATCGACGACTTCAACAAGGCGGTCCGCGCGGGCAAGGTCGAGCTGCCGCCGGCGAGCCAGCGCAAGCTCACGCCCTACCCGTACCTGCTCGTCATCGTCGACGAGCTCGCCGACCTCATGATGGTCGCCCCGCGCGACGTCGAGGACTCGATCGTCCGGATCACCCAGCTCGCCCGGGCGGCCGGCATCCACCTCGTCCTCGCGACCCAGCGGCCCTCCGTCGACGTCGTCACCGGCCTCATCAAGGCGAACGTGCCGAGCCGGATGGCGTTCGCGACGTCGTCCGTCACCGACTCGCGCGTCGTCCTCGACCAGCCGGGCGCCGAGAAGCTCATCGGCCAGGGCGACGGGCTGTTCCTGCCCATGGGCGCGAGCAAGCCGATGCGCGTCCAGGGCGCCTGGGTCACCGAGAGCGAGATCCACCAGGTCGTCGAGCACGTCAAGACCCAGCTCCAGCCGAGCTACCGCGAGGACGTCGCCGTCGTCGCGGTCAAGAAGCAGGTCGACGACGACATCGGCGACGACCTCGACCTGCTCCTGCAGGCCACCGAGCTCGTCGTCACGACGCAGTTCGGCTCGACGTCGATGCTCCAGCGCAAGCTGCGCGTCGGCTTCGCCAAGGCCGGCCGGCTCATGGACCTCCTGGAGTCCCGCGGGGTCGTCGGCCCCAGCGAGGGCAGCAAGGCCCGGGACGTTCTCGTGAAACCGGACGACCTACCCGCCACACTGGCTCTCATGCGGGGAGAGGAACCGCCCGACGACGACGCCGGGCGGGTCGAGGACCTGTGGGAGCCCGGACATGACGACGACTGACATCGGCCCGACCGGCCCCGGCGCGCAGCCGGGCAACGACGGGGCTGCCGACGACGCGCCCGAGCTCCTCGAGCTCGACCTGCTCGTCTGGGACGCGCCGAACATCGACATGACGCTGTCGAACGTCATCGGCGGGCGCCCGACGCCCGCCAGCCGCCCCCGCTTCGACGCCGTCGCCCGCTGGCTGCTCGCCGGTGCGGGGGACCGGGAGGTCGAGGGCTGCGTCTTCGCCAACGTCCCGGCCGGCGGCGCGGTCTCGATGCGCGGCTGGATCGAGGCGATCCGGTCGTTCGGCTACGCCGTCTTCGCCCGGCCCAAGCTCGGGCCCGAGGACGACATCGACGCCGACATGCTCGAGCACATCGCGCACCGGGCGAAGTCGCACCGGCTCCGCAAGCTCGTCGTCGCGAGCGGGGACGGCCGCAACTTCCTCGAGCCGCTCGAGGAGCTCGCCCGCACCGGCGTCGAGGTCGCGGTCCTGTCGTTCTCCGAGGTCGCGGGGTACGCCCAGGAGTCCGACCTCATCACGTTCGTCGACCTCGAGGACGTCCCCGGGGCGTTCATGACGCCGCTGCCGCGGATCCGGCTCGACAACCTGCCCGAGGGCGGCGCCTGGCTCCCGCCGACGCGCTCGATGCGCTCGCTGCTCGACGACGGGCACGGGTCGCACGACTGATCCCGGGTGCGGTGCGCCGCGCGGCGTCCGGCGGTTCGGGGGCGCCCGCGCGGCCCACGCGCCCGGCGCGGCTACCCTGACCTGGTGTCCGCACCCCGCAGCGTCGCTCTCGTCACCCTCGGGTGCGCCCGCAACGACGTCGACTCCGAGGAGCTCGCGGGCCGGCTCGAGGCGGCGGGCTGGCTGCTCGTGGACGACGCCGCGGACGCCGACGTCGCGGTCGTCAACACGTGCGGCTTCGTCGAGCAGGCGAAGAAGGACTCCATAGACACGCTGCTGCAGGCCGCCGACGTCCGGGACGACGCGACGACCCGCACGCAGGCCGTCGTCGCCGTCGGCTGCCTCGCGGAGCGCTACGGCGAGCAGCTCGCGGCGTCGCTGCCCGAGGCGGACGCCGTCCTCGGCTTCGACTCGTACGCGGACCTCGCGTCGAGCCTGGAGAAGATCCTCCACGGCGACCGGCCGGCGTCCCACGTGCCCGTCGACCGCCGCACCCTGCTCCCGCTGAGCCCTTCCGCGCGCCAGGGCCGCGGCGTCGCGCTCCCCGGCCACGGCGACGGTTCTTCCGCAGCCGCGGCCGGCGGGTCGCACGTCCCCGCCGCGCTGCGCCCGGACGGCGCCGCGCAGGCGCCCGCCGCGACCGTCACCGACCTGCCGGCGGGCGTCGCGCCCGCGAGCGGGCCGCGCGTCGTCCGGCGCCGCCTCGGCAGCCTGCCGTGGGCGCCCCTCAAGCTCGCGTCCGGCTGCGACCGGCGCTGCAGCTTCTGCGCCATCCCGGCCTTCCGCGGGGCGTTCGTCTCCCGCCGGCCGGAGGACGTCCTCGCCGAGGCCCGCTGGCTCGCCGGGCAGGGCGTCCGTGAGCTGTTCCTCGTGAGCGAGAACTCGACGTCCTACGGCAAGGACCTCGGCGACCTGCGGGCGCTCGAGGCGCTGCTCCCGGCCCTCGCGGAGGTCGACGGCGTCGAACGCGTCCGGGTGTCGTACCTGCAGCCCGCGGAGATGCGCCCGGGTCTGGCCGAGGTCATCACCGGGACGACGGGCGTCGTGCCGTACTTCGACCTGTCGTTCCAGCACTCCTCGCCGTCCGTCCTGCGCCGGATGCGCCGCTTCGGCGGCACCGACGACTTCCTCGGGCTCGTCGAGCGGGTCCGCGCGCTCGCCCCGGACGCCGGGATCCGGTCCAACGTCATCGTCGGCTTCCCCGGGGAGACCGAGGCGGACGTCGCCGAGCTCGAGCGCTTCCTCGCCGCGGCCCGGCTCGACCTTGTCGGCGTCTTCGGTTACTCGGACGAGGACGGTACCGAGGCCGCGACGCTCGACGGCAAGGTCGACCCCGACGAGGTCGCCGACCGGGTGTCCCGGGTCAGCGCCCTCGTCGACGAGCTCGTCGCCCAGCGCGCCGAGGACCGGGTCGGCAGCGTGGTCCACGTGCTCGTCGAGGAGCACGAGGACGAGGCGGACGCCGACCTCCCGGGCGGGCCGCAGGGCGTCCCGGTCGGCCGGGCCGCGCACCAGGGCCCCGAGGTGGACGGCGTGACGCGCCTCGTCGACCTGCCCGCCCGGTCCGACGACCTCGGCGCGGCGACCGGCGTCGACGTCGCGGTGGGCCGGTTCGTCCGCGCGGTCGTCGTCGCGAGCGACGGACCCGACCTCGTCGCGTGCCCCGACGGGGGGAGCTGACGTGGCCGCCGGCGACAGTGCCGCGGGCGCGGGCGCCGGCTCCGGGGCGGGCCCGCGGCANGGCTCCGGGGCGGGCCGCGGCGGCCGGGGCGACCGGATCATGGGGATCGCCGGGGGGATCAAGGCGAACCTCGCCAACGGCGTCCCGCCGGACGGCGTCCGGCCGCAGTCCATCGCCGTCGAGCGCGCCCGGGAGACGATCGCCCGGGCCAACGAGGTGCGCACCGAGCGCCGCCGGTCCGAGGACGCCGAGCCGGTCAAGCTGCCCGTCGCGGTCGGCGTGAGCGTCTGGAACATCGCCAACGCGCTGACGCTGCTGCGGATCATTCTCGTCCCGGTCTTCTTCTGGCTGCTCCTCGCGAGCGCCGACCGGCCGACCTCGTGGCGGTTCGCCGCCGCGGCGTGCTTCGTCGTCGCCGTGGTGACCGACCGGTTCGACGGCGAGCTCGCCCGCCGCCGCGGCCTCGTCACCGACGTCGGCAAGATCGCCGACCCGATCGCGGACAAGGCGCTCATGGGCGCCGCGCTCGTCGGGCTCTCGCTGCTCGACGAGCTGTGGTGGTGGGTCACGGTCGTCGTCCTCGCCCGCGAGATCGGCATCACCCTCATGCGGTTCTTCGTCATCCGGCACGGCGTCATGCCGGCGGGCCGGGGCGGCAAGGCCAAGACGGCGCTGCAGGCCCTCGCGATCACGCTCTACGTCATGCCGCTGCCGGGTTGGATGCACCCCGTCGAGGTGGTGCTCATGGCCGGCGCGGTCGCCATGACCGTCATCACGGGGGCGGACTACGTCGTCAAGGCCGTGCGGCTCGTCGGCGGCAGCGAGCGGACCGCCGCCCGGCGCAACGCCCGCGCGGCGCGGACCGGTCGCCCCTCCGCGTGAGCACGCCGGCGGAGGCACCCGCGGGGTCGCCCGGACCCTCGCCCAGAGCCTGGCCCGAAGACTCGCCCGGGGAGAACGACGTCGCGCTGCTCGCCCGCGAGGTCGTCACGACGCTGACCGCCCGGGGCCTGACGCTCGCCACCGCCGAGTCGCTCACCGGCGGGCTGCTCGCGGCCCGGGTCGTCGACGTCCCGGGCGCCTCGGCGGTCCTGCGCGGCGGGGTCGTCGCCTACGCGACCGACCTCAAGCACCGGCTCCTCGGCGTCGACGCGGACCTGCTCGCGGCCCGCGGCGCGGTCGACGCTGACGTCGCCGCGGCGATGGCGCGGGGCGTCCGGGAGCGGCTCGGTGCCGACGTCGGGGTCGCGACGACCGGGGTGGCCGGCCCGGAGCCGCAGGACGGTCACCCGGCGGGCACGGTCTTCGTCGCCGTGAGCCTGTCGCCGGCCCTCGCGGCCGGGGACGGGCGTGTCGTCCCCCTGCTGCTCGCCGGGGACCGGCCGGCGATCCGGACGGCGACCGTCGCCGAGGCCCTCGGGCTCGTCCTCGCGCTGGTCACGGGCTGACGCGGCGGCCGGCCCGTGGCCGCGCCCCGATGACTGTCCGTTTCGTCCTGAGCGCGCCGTAGATCGGCGCGCGCGGTCTGTTCGCCCACAGCGATGCGCCCCGTTCGCGCAGAGCGATACGCGCACGTGAACGCCGTCACGGCGGAACACGGACGCCGGTGCGGGAGTTTCCCCCACATGAATCCTCGTGCCCATGCAGGGCGTTCGTCGGTGCGGCGGGGTACGGTTGGTGAAAGTCGTACCCGGCGGGATCCCCTGATGACGCCGAGTCACCGGCTCAAGCCGTTGGCCGGGGGTGCCGAGGTACCACCGGAGAGGGTGCAGGCGAGAGGAGGACGGCCCGTGGTTCTGCTCCGACAGGAGATCGGCGACGTCCTGCGCGACGCCCGCCGCCAGCAGGGTCGCACGCTGCGTGAGGTGTCCTCCGTGGCGCGGGTCTCGCTCGGGTACCTCAGCGAGGTCGAGCGCGGCCAGAAGGAGGCCTCGTCGGAGCTCCTCGCGTCGATCTGCGGCGCCCTCGAGGTCCCGCTGTCGTCCGTGCTCCGAGAGGTGAGCCACCGGGTCGCCGCGGCCGAGGGCGTGCCGTCCGAGGTCGCGATGTCCGAGGCCGCCATGTCCGGCGTCTCGATGGGCGAGGTCCTCGTCCCCGACACCGTCCCGGACGACCTCACCGAGCGGGTCGACCTGCGCGCCGCCGGTCTCGTCAGCGCCAGCGCGGCCTGACACCGGAGGTCCTACGACCAACAGGCCCCGCACCGGGGGGCCGCTCGCGCGTGCGTCGTCCGCCAGGCGCTCCCCGTGCACCGTTCGCAGGTCCGATGGCCGATGCCCGGACGGGCAGGTTGTTTCCCCCACCCCGGTCCGGCGAGGGTCGTGACCATGCTCAAGAAGATCGCCGCGACGGCCCCGGTCCTGCTCCTCGCCGCCCTCGGGGTGCTCGTCGCCCCGCCCGCCTCCGCCGCGACGGTCCCGGCCGCCCCGACGGGTCTCACCGGCGCGTACACCGGGGGCGGGACGGCGGCCCTCACGTGGACCGACAACGCCGTCGACGAGAGCGGCTACGAGCTCGAGCTGTGCGTGGCCCTCACCGGCCCCTGCACCGCCTTCGCGCAGGCCGTCCGGCTCCCGGCCGGCACGACGTCGTTCACCGACCCGGGGATGGCGACCACGACCTACTACCGGGTCCGGGCGTTCAACGCGGCCGGCGCCTCGGAGTACTCGAACGTCGCCGCCGTCGGGGTCGGCCTGTCGACGGGTGAGAACCCCACGGCGCGCATCGCCCCGACGACGACCTCCGGCACGACGCCGCTGACGGTCTCGTTCGACGGCGCCGCCTCGACCGGGTTCGCCGGGCAGGCGCTCACGAGCTGGACGTGGACCTTCGGCGACGGGACGACCGCCACCGGCGCTCAGGTGAGCCACACGTTCACCGCGCCCGGGACGTACCTCGTCGTCCTCGCGGTGAGCGCCGGGTTCGGCGTCGACCGTGCCTGGGTGCCCGTCTACGTCGAGCAGAAGACGCTCGTCGCGCCGTCCGGCCTCACCGCGACCGCGACGAGCCGGTCCCGCGTCGCGCTGGCATGGACGAACCCGGTGAGCACGACGACCTCGATCGTCGTCCAGCGCTGCAAGGGCGCCGGCTGCACGACGTTCACGACCCTGCGCACCCTGCCCGCGACGGCGACGACCTACGTGGACACGACGGTGAGCAGCCGCTCGACGTACACGTACCGCCTGCGCGTCACCGACGGCACCCCCGCCACCGCCCTCTCGACCCCCGCCACGGTGACCACC
>NZ_MWLL01000065.1 GCF_002198675.1 Kineosporia sp. R_H_3
GACCAGCCCGCGGTCGACCTGTCGACGCTGAGCATGATCCCGACCGCGATGGCCGGCGTGCTCAACCCCGACCCGGCCCGCACGCAGACCTCGAGCATCTCCAGCCCCGTCTGGTCGGTCCGGCAGGCCGGCACGAAGATCTTCGTCGGCGGGATGTTCCTCGACGTCAAGGCCGACGCGGCGGCGACCGCCGTCCGGCAGCCGTTCCTCGCGGCGTTCGACCTCACGACCGGCGCCTGGGACTCCTCGTGCCGTCCCGAGCTGGACAACGCCGTCTACGCGCTGGCCGTCTCCCCGACGGGGTCGCTGCTCGTCGGCGGCGAGTTCACCACCGTGAACGGCGTGGCCCGCCCCGGGCTCGTCGCCCTCGACCCCGCGACCTGCGCGGTCGACGCCGGCTTCCCGGACTCGGTCGAGCGCCCGTACTCGAACCAGCGGGCCGCCGTCCGCGACCTCGTCGTCGCCGACGGAAAGCTCTACGTGGCCGGCAACTTCTCCCGCGTGAACGGCCCGAACGGCACGCGGACCGGGGTGTTCAAGGTCGCGCGGGTCGACGCGACCACCGGCAAGCTCGACACGACGTTCAAGCCGGAGGTCACCGGCTCGGGCGTGTGGGGCGTCGCAGTCGACGTGCCGCGCAACCGGGTGCACCTCGGCGGCTGGTTCTCCGGCGTCGCGGCGGCCTCGGGGACGGCCAACTACGCCGTCGTCGACGGGACGACGGGTGCCCTCGTCACCGGCCTGACCGCCCGGCCGCGCAACAACACAGCGCGCCTCGAGGTCTACGACGTCGAGCTCGGCACCGCCGACCGGGTGTACGTCGGCGGCTCGGAGCACATCCTCCAGATGCTCGACGCCGCGACCGGGAACCAGCTCGCCTTCTCGCACACCGGCTACAACGGGTGCGAGGCGACCCGCTTCACCTGGTGCAACTACATCGGCGCGGGCGGGGACTTCCAGGTCGCCGAGCGGATCGGGAAGTACGTCTTCGGCGGCTGCCACTGCAACGACGACTACGTCGGCAGCAGCCCGACGCACTACAGCAGCGTGACGAGGACGTTCACCCGGCACAAGCACCTCATGGCCTACGAGGCCGGCACCCAGACGCTCGTCGACTCGTTCCAGCCCGACGTCGACGGTGCGGTCGAGGGTGCCTGGGCGGTCGGCAGCGACACGAACGGCTGCCTGTACGTCGGCGGCGACTACACCAAGGGCGGCGCCGCCGCCGGGCGCTCGATGTGGGTCTCCGGCATCGCGAAGCTGTGCCCCAAGGCCGCCCCCAAGCCGGCCGGTGACACCACCGCGCCGACCGCGCCGAGGAACGTCGAGGCCGTCGACCTCGGCGGCGGGGTGCTTCAGGTGCAGTGGACCGACTCCACCGACGCCGTCGGGGTCGACCACTACCGGGTCGCCGTGACCGGTGGCGCGTCGGTCGACGCGGCCGCCGGTCCTGCCAAGGTCGCGGGCGTCCCGGCCGGCTCGGCGACCGTCACCGTGACCGCGCTGGACGCCGCGGGCAACACCTCGGCGGGCGCCGCGGTGAGCATCGCCACCGGCAGGACGGGCGGGGACACCGCGTCCCCGACGGCACCGACCGGCCTGACCGCCTCCGCCGCGGCCGCCGGGGGCGCCGCGCTGACCTGGACGGCGAGCACCGACGCCGTAGGGGTCAAGAGCTACCTCGTCTACCGCGACGGCACGTACGTCGGCTGGTCGGCGACCCCGTCCTGGACGGACTCCGCCGCCCCGGCCGGCAGCGCGCTGACGTACACGGTGCGGGCCACCGACGCGGCGGGGAACCGCAGCGTGAAGTCGGCGCCGGTGACGGTGACCCTCAAGTAGGCGTGCCACGATCGGTGCCGTGACGGACCACGTCCCGGTCGAGGTGCCGCTGCCGGCGGTGCCCGACCGCGCCGTCCGGGCGCGGGCCGCGGCCGCGGCGACCGGTTTCCCGTGGAGCTGCAGCGACGCGACCGGCCGGCTGCTCGCGACGCTGGCGGCCGCCAAGCCGGGCGGCCGGGTCGGGGAGTCCGGCACCGGGTACGGGGTCGGCGCCGCGTGGTTGCACAGCGGCATGGGTCCGGCCGGGGCGGCGCCGGCCGGGAGCCTCGTGACGGTCGAGCGGGAGCCGGAGCGGGCGCGGTCCGCCGCGGCGCTGTTCGCGGACGACGCCCGGGTCCGGGTGCTCACGGGTGACTGGCGGCTGCTGGCGGACCACGGGCCCTTCGACGTCCTCTTCTGCGACGGCGGCGGCAAGCGGGACGACCCGGACGCCGTCGTGGACCTGCTCGCCCCCGGCGGCGTCCTCGTGCTCGACGACCTCACCCCGACCGACGACTGGCCGCCCACGTACGAGGGGCAGGTCGACACGCTGCGGGTCCGCTACCTGACCCATCCGGCGCTGGTCGCCGTCCAGCTCGCCGTGGCCGCCGCCGAAGGGGTCGTCGTCGCCGTCCGGCGCTGACGGCGGGTCAGCCGTTGAGGGCCGGCAGCACGGCGACGTACGCGGCGACGAGCACCGCGCCCTCGACCCGCGTGACGCGGTAGCGGCGCCACATGAAGAGCATCGACAGCAGCCCGGCGCCCATCATGACGAGCGAGCCGGTGACGACGAGCGCGTCGCCGCCGGGCCGGCCGGGGGCGAGCAGCGCGACGAGCGCCCCGACGGTGAGCGCGTTGAAGATGTTGGAGCCCAGCAGGTTGCCGACGACGAGGTCGCTCTCGCCGCGCCGTGCGGCCTGCGCCGCGGTGAGCAGCTCGGGCAGCGAGGTCCCCACGGCGACGATCGTCACGCCGACGAACCCGCCGGACAGCCCGGTCGCGGTCGCGATGCCGAGGGCGCCGCGGACGAGCAGGTCCGCGCCCGCCAGGGTGCCGACGAGCCCGGCCAGCGTGCGCAGGACCTCGCGCCGCAGCCGCACCCGCTCCGGAGGCGAGCCGGGTGCCCCGGGACCGGCGTCGTCGGCCGGGTCGGCGAGCATCTCGAGCACCTCCTCGGCGAGCTCGGGGTCGGGCCCGGCCGGTTCGAGGACCGAGGGCACGAGGTTCGTGTCGTCCGAGGCCCGCCGGTCGCGCGCCGTCCACCGCAGCATCAGGGCCAGGGACGCCACCATCGCCGCGGCGAGCACGGCACCGTCCCGCCGGGTCAGCCCGTCCTGCAGGAGCAGCGCGAAGAGTCCTGACGCGGCCAGGCTCAGCGGGACCTCGCGGCGGACGACGGTCGAGCGGACGCCGATCGACGCGACGAGCGCGGCGACGCCCAGCACGAGCGTGAGGTTGGCGAGGTTCGAGCCGATGACGTTGCCGACGCCCACGTCCGCCGCGCCGCCGCCCGCCGCGAGCCCGGAGACGAGCATCTCCGGGGTCGACGTGCCGAAGCCGATGACGACGACGCCGACGACCAGCGGCGGGACGCCGAGGTGGGCGGCGACCCGGGACGCCCCGAGCACCAGGTGGTCGGCGGACCAGGCGAGCAGGCCGAGGCCGGCGACGACGGCGAGCAGGAGGGCGGGGTTCACGGCCCGAGGCTAGGGTGCGCGGGAGCGGGAGGACAGGGCCGTCCCGGCGGCGGACGCGAGGAGGCGGCACGCATGGCAGGTCAGCGCGCGGACGGGAGCGCACCGGGCCGGGTGCCGGTGGAGCGCCGGCTCCCGCGCTGGGCCGAGGTCCGGCCGCTGCTGCGGCTGCGCCCGCCGACCCTGGACCGGACCGCCGCCCGGCTCGCGGCCGCGGCGTCCGTGGCCGACGTCCGGATGCTCGCCTGGCGCCGGACCCCGCGGGCGGTCTTCGACTACACCGACGGCGCGGCCGGCACCGAGGCCGCGCTGCGGCGCTCGCGCAACGCCTTCGCCCGGGTCGAGCTGCGGCCGCGGGTGCTCCGCGACGTCTCCGAGGTCGACCTCACGACGACGGTCCTCGGCGCGCTGGCCGCGGCCCCGTTCGCCTTCGCCCCCACCGGGTTCACCCGGATGATGCACCACGAGGGCGAGCCGGCGGTCGCCCGCGTCGCCGAGCGCGAAGGGCTCGTCTACGCGCTCTCGACGATGGGGACGACGTCCCTCGAGGCGCTCGCCGCCGCGGCGCCGTCCGGGCGGCGCTGGTTCCAGCTGTACCTGTGGCGCGACCGCGAGGCGAGTGCGGACTTCGTCCGGCGCGCGCACGAGAGCGGCTACGAGGCGCTCGTCCTCACCGTCGACACCCCGGTCGGCGGGCCGCGGCTGCGCGACGTCCGCAACGGCCTGACGATCCCGCCGTCGCTGACGCTGAAGACGCTGGCGGACATGGCGGTCCACCCCGCCTGGTGGGCCAACCTGCTCACGACGCAGCCGCTGGAGTTCGCGAGCTTCCGGTCCTCGGGGGGCACGGTGAGCGACCTCGCGTCGAGGATCTTCGACCCCACCGCGACCGTCGCCGACGTCGCCTGGCTGCGTCGGGCGTGGCCGGGCAGGCTCGTCGTCAAGGGCGTCCAGTGCGCGGACGACGCCCGGGCGGTCGTCGACGCGGGTGCGGACGCCGTCGTCGTCTCCAACCACGGCGGCCGCCAGCTCGACCGTGCCCCGGTGCCGCTCGAGGTGCTGCCGGAGGTGGTCGCCGCGGTCGGCGACCGGGCCGAGGTCTACCTCGACGGCGGGGTGCTGTCCGGTGCGGACGTCGTCGCGGGCATCGCCTCGGGCGCGAACGCCGTGCTCGTCGGCCGGGCCTACCTCTACGGGCTCATGGCCGGCGGCGAGCGCGGCGTCCAGCGGGTGCACGACATCCTGCGCGCCGAGGTGCGGCACACGATGCAGCTGCTCGGGGTGACCCGGGTCGCCGACCTCGGGCCGGAGCACGTGCGGCTGCGCGACCGCTGACGCGCCCGGTCCCGGGAGCGGGCCTCACACCCGGAAGCGCGCCACCAGCTCCTCGAGCTCGCTCGACATCCGGCTCAGCTCCTGCGTCGTCGCCTGCGACTGCCCGACGCCCTCGCTCGTGAGGACGGTGGCACCTGCGACGCCGCCGATGTCGTGGGCGATGAGGCCCGCGCTCGTCGCGGCCTCGGCGACGTTGCGGTTCATCTCCTGGGTCGTCGCGGTCTGCTCCTCGACGGCCGAGGCGATCGTCACCTGGTAGTCGGCGATCGAGGCGACCACGTCGGCGATCTCGGCGACGGCCCCGACCGCACCGGCGGTGTCGGCCTGGATGGCCTCGATCCGGGTCGCGATGTCGTCGGTGGCCCGGGCGGTCTCCTGGGCGAGCTCCTTGACCTCGGTGGCGACGACGGCGAACCCCTTGCCGGCCTCGCCGGCCCGGGCGGCCTCGATCGTCGCGTTGAGCGCGAGCAGGTTCGTCTGCTCGGCGATCGAGGTGATGACCTTGACGACGTCGCCGATCTCCCGGCTCGACTCGCCGAGCCGGGTGATGACGTCGGAGGTCGTCTGCGCCGTCCGGACGGCAGACGTCGCGACCCGGGAGGCCTCCGCCGAGTTGTGGGCGATCTCGCGGATCGAGGCCCCCATCTGCTCGCTGCCCGCGGCCGCCACCTGGACGTTGTGCGAGACCTGCTCGGCGGCCGCGGCGGCGGACCCGGCCTGCACCGAGGCCTGGTCCGCGGACGACGCGATCGAGGCGCTCACGGCGCTCAGCTCCTCGGCGGACGCCGCGAGGGCCGTCGCCGAGCCGGCGATGGTGCGGACCATCTCACGGACCGCGGTCTGGGCGGTGGCGAAGGCCCGCGTCATCGCTCCGACCTCGTCGTCGCTCGTCGCCCGCGCGGTCACGGTCAGGTCGCCGTCGGCCATCGCGGCGAGCCCGCGGCCGACCGCGTGCAGCTGGCCGACGATGCCGCGCGAGACCCAGAGCCCCAGGCCGCTCGCGAGGAGGACGCCGAGCACGCAGAGCACCAGGGTCTCGGTGCGCGCCGACGTGTACGTGGCGTGCGTGGCCTCCGCGCGCTCCTTCGCATGGGCGAGCTCGGCGTCCATGGCCGTCTGGAGCGCACCCATCGCCTCCTCGAGGACGGGCTTGACGTGCGTGTCGCGGGCCTGTGCGAACGCGTCGACGTCGTTCCGGTCGCTCGCGGGCAGCAGCTCGGAGTCGCGCAGCCGCAGGTACTGCGCCCAGGCGGTGCGGAACCGGTCGATGGCGGCCCCGGACTCGGCGACCGCCTCGTACGCGGCGACGTCGGCGGCCACCGTCGCGTCGTCGGCGGCCAGCGCCTTCGCGTAGGCGGCCTTGTCCTCGACGGACCGGCTGGCCAGGTGGTTGAGCACGTCGAGCCGGGCCTGCATGGTGTCGCGGCGCAGCGCGGCGAGCTTCCCGAGGGGGACGACGTTGCCCGCGTACATCTGCGCGCTGCGGGCGTCGACGGCGCCCAGCCGGGTGATCGCGAGAGCTGTCACCGCGACCGCGACGGCGGCGGCGAGCAGGACGGCGACGAGCACCTTCGTCGCCACAGTGCGGTTCGTGAACCATCGTGTCGGCATATGTCATTGGTCGGAGCCGCCGTGCGCCCGGCGGACGGGACCTTGGACCCATCACCCGACCGGCGGGGTCCGTGACCCGACCGGGCCAACCGCGCCCGCGGGCCGGGCGGGCCGTTGGCCCGGAGGTCGCCGCACCCCTAGATTTCGCGCATGGACGTCGTGGAGTTCACCCCCACCTTCGAGCAGTTCGCCTACACCTTCGGCGGTGCGGCCCCCGTCATGCGGGTCAGGCCCGGGACCGCGCTGCGGCTGTGGAGCGAGGACGCCTTCAACCATGCGCTCACCGGGGTCGCCGACCTCTCGAGCGAGAAGGTCGACCTGCGGTACGTCAACCCGCAGACCGGCCCGTTCTGGGTCGAGGGCGCCGAGCCGGGGGACACCCTGGCGATCCACTTCGTGGACCTCACCCCGGCGCGCGACTGGGGCGTCTCCGCGGCCATCCCGTTCTTCGGCGGTCTGACGAGCACCGACCGGACGGCGATGATCCAGGAGGCGCTGCCGGACACGACGTGGATCTACCACCTCGACCGGGCGAAGAGCACCGTCGCCTTCGAGGCCCGGCACTCCGACCTCGTCGTCGAGCTGCCGGTGGCCCCGATGCTCGGCACGGTCGGCGTCGCCCCGGCGGCCGGTGAGGTGCGGACGTCGCTCGTGCCGGAGCGCTTCGGCGGCAACATGGACAGCCCCGAGATGCGGGCCGGGACGACGTGCTTCCTGCCGGTCAACGTCGAGGGCGCGCTCTTCTCCATCGGTGACGGGCACTACCGGCAGGGGGAGGGCGAGGCCTGCGGCACAGCCGTCGAGGGCGCCATGACGACGACGCTCATCGTCGACCTCGTCAAGGGCGGCGCCTCGCCGGCCGGCACCTGGCCGCGGCTGGAGACCGACGACCACTGGATGGCGGTCGGCTCGTCGCGCCCCATGGAGGACTCCTGGCGGATCGCCCAGGTCGAGATGGTCCGCTGGTTCGAGCAGCTCTACGGCCTGCACACGATGGACGCCTACCAGCTGCTCTCGCAGATCACCGAGGTCCCGGTCGCCAACGTCGTCGACGCCAACTTCAGCGTCGTCGTCAAGGCGGCCAAGGGCCTGCTGCCCGCCCGGGACGCGTTCGGCGGCATCCACGCCGACCTGCGCGCCCGGGCGGCCTCGCTCGGCCCGATGTAGTCCACCCCACCTCCCAGTCGAAGGACACTCATGGATCTCCAGCTCGCCGGCCGCAAGGCCGTCGTCACCGGCGGTACGAAGGGCATCGGCCGCGCCGTCGTCGAGGGCCTCGTCGCCGAGGGCGCGTACGTCGCCTTCTGCGCCCGCGACGCCGGCGAGGTCGCCGCGGCGAACGCGGCGCTCGGGATCGCCGGCGGCACCGTCTTCGGCAGCGTCTGCGACGTCGGGGACGGCGACGCCCTCACCGCGTGGGTCGCGACCGCGGCCGAGCAGCTCGGCGGGATCGACGTCGTCGTCTCCAACGTCAGCGCGCTGGCGATCCCGGACACCGACGAGAACTGGGAGGCGTCCCTGCGGGTCGACCTCATGGGCACGGTGCGCCTGTACAAGGCCGCGCTGCCGTTCCTCGAGGCCAGCGACGCGGCGTCCGCGGTCACCGTCTCGAGCGTCTCCGGCCGCGAGGTGGACTTCGCGTCCGGGCCGTACGGCACGGTGAAGTCCGCGCTCATCGCCTACACCGCGGGCATGGCGTTCCAGAACGCGGCGAAGAACATCCGGTTCAACACCGTCTCGCCCGGCAACACCTACTTCGAGGGCGGCGTCTGGAACCAGATCAAGGACGGCAACCGCGAGCTCTACGACTTCGCGCTCGGCCTCAACCCGACCGGCCGGATGGGCACGCCGCAGGAGATGGCCGCCGCGGTCGTGTTCCTCGCGAGCCCGGTGTCGAGCTTCACGACGGGCACCAACCTCGTCGTCGACGGTGCGCTGACCCGCGGCGTCCAGTTCTGACCGTCCGCCTGACGGTCCGGTCCTGACGGGCCGGGCGCAGGCCTACAGCCGGCACCACCGCGTCATCGAGGGGCCTTCGGTCACGACAAGTGACCAAAGGCCCCTTGTCGCGTCCCGTGGGTGCGGCAAGGTCGGCGCCTTGGTGCGCCGCGGTGACGTTCTGGCGGGAAAACATCTGATTCCGGCGCCAAGTCCGTCGCAGAGAGTACAGAATACTGTCCGCTACGTGATCAGGCTGCCCGGGTGACGTCCACGGGGCGGTCGAGGCGGGCACGTCCACGCCGGAGCGATCGGGAGGTCCCATGGCGCTCACCACTGCCGTCCAGCCGACGGGCGCCGAGCGCGTCGTCCTGCCCGACGAGCTGTTCTTCTCCACGACCGACCGCCGCGGGATCATCCGCGCGGGCAACTCGGTGTTCTCCCGGATCTCCCGCTACCCGCTCGAGGAGCTCATCGGGAGCCCGCACAACATCGTCCGCCACCCCGACATGCCCGGTGGCGCGTTCCGCGTCGTCTGGGACCGGCTGCTCGCCGGGCTGCCCGTCGCGGCGTACGTCGAGAACCTCGCGAAGGACGGCTCGACGTACTGGGTCTTCGCGACGATCACCCCGGTCCGGGACGGCTTCCTCTCGGTCCGGACGGCGCCCGCGAGCCCGCTCTACGACCCCGCCCGGCGGCTCATGCGCGCCGTCCGCGAGGACGAGCGGGAGCTCGCCCGGCGCGAGGGCCTCGGCAAGGCCGAGGTGGCGGACGCCGGGGCGCTGGCGCTGGAGCGTCGGCTCGCCGAGCTCGGCTTCGGCTCGTACGACGAGTTCATGCTCGAGGCGCTGCCCGCCGAGGTGGCCGCGCGCGGCGACCTCGTGAAGAACCGGTTCGCCCGCCCGCTGGCCACCGGCCCCGCGGCCGACATCCTGCTGGGCGCGACCGGGCTGGACAACACGCTCGTCGACCTCGTGGGCCGGCTCGACGCCTACCGGGCGCTCGCCGACGCGCTCGGCGAGTCCGTGGGCCAGGTCGCCGGCATGGCCCGGCAGCTCGACCGGTCGGTCTCGGTCGCGCAGGCCGCGAGCGCGACCGTCGCGGACACCGCGCCCGTGCTGCGCAACGTCGCCGCCGTGATGGCCGCGCCGATGGGGCAGGCGGTCGGCGCGCTCGACGCCCTCGCCCCGCGGCTGCAGGCGCTGCGGGAGGACGTCGCCCAGCTGCGGCAGCAGATCGCGCTGGCCCAGCTGCACGTCGACATGGTCGCCGCGTTCGCCGCCGAGTGCGTCGACGGTGCGGCCCCGGCCGCCTCGCTCGCCGACGTCCCGGTGCTCTGCGACGCGCTCCGGGCCGGGGTCGAGGAGGTCTCGTCGTCCGCGCTGCGGGTGAACACCGACCTGCTCGAGGTCGGGCACCTCGTGGAGACGGCCGGCGGCCTCGTCGACGAGTTCCGCGGCTTCCTCGGGCAGTGGCGGATCCTCGTCATGCGGCACCGGCTCGGCGCCGCGCTGCGCGAGCACGTCGGCCCCATCGACGACCAGCTCGGCGCGACGTGGGACCAGCTCGCGAGGCTCCGCGAGCTCGGGGCGCACTGCCGGCGGGCGGTCGTCACGGTCGACACGGCGGCGATGGAGTCCGAGCTGGGGCTCGTGCGGCACGCGGCGCTGCGGGTCGCGGCCTGAGGCCGCTTCCGGGCGGACCGCGCCGGGGGCAGGATGAGGGCATGACGGACCAGGGGCCGGACGGCGCGGCGGACGACGGCGGCACGGCACGCGATGAGGGCGGGCTCACCGAGGCCGACCGGGACGCCGCCGTCGCTGCGCTCGACGTCCACCGGGACGCCGGCCGGCTCGACGACGTCGGCTTCGAGGACCGCAGCGTCCGGGCCCGGCGGGCGTGGACGCGGGCCGACCTCGAACTGCTCTTCCTGGACCTGCCCGAGCCGCACCCCGTGCTCGGAACGGCCGCCTGGGGATCGGCGCCGGCCGCGGGGCGCGACCTCGCGCCGTCCGCGCCGTCGTCCCTGCCGCCGTCCGCGCCGCCGTGGGGCCAGGACGCGTCCGCCCCCGTGCCGCTGAGCACGTCACCGGTGCCCGCGCGGCCGCCGCTCGTGTCGCCGAAGACCGCGCAGACCCTCGTCGCGCTCGCGCCGTTCGTGGCGGTCGCGCTCTGGTGGGCCACGAAGTCGTGGATCTTCTTCCTGCTGATCCCCGTGGTCGGGATCGTGTTCGGCGACGCCGCGGGCAAGCGGAAGCGCCGTCGCTGACCGTCAGACGCGGGTGCGGGCGTGCTTCTCGGCGACGATCGCGCGTGCGTCCTCGACCGAGGCGACCTCGTACATCGGGAACCGCCACATGCTGCCGCTGCGGACCCAGCGCATCGCGCCCATCTTGGTGCGGGCGCTGCGCGGGACGACGGTGAGGATCGCCTCGAGACCGCCCTCGCGGTAGCGGGGGAAGACGGAGCGCGTGAGGTGGTCCAGGTCCTTCGCCGAGGGGACACCGGTGCTGTCCGCGGTGTCGACGATGACGATCCTCGCCCGTCCCGACCCGACGAGGTCGGCCTGGACGTCGAGGCTGGCCCTGAAGACCTTGTCGTCCCCGAAGCGGGTCCACGTCACGAGGATCTCGCCCGCGTCCTCGTCGAGGACGACGGTCACCTGTCCGGGGGCGTCGTACACGACGGTGGAGGGCATGGCGCGTCACCTTCGGTCGGTGTCCGGCCACGGGCTGGGGTCGGACGTCACTGGCTCCTGCCCGGTTGGTATCGGACGCGCGACGCCGGGCCTTGACCGCGGCAGGTCACCCCGGCGGCGGTGCGCCGGCCTCGATCCGCGCGCCCTGCGGGGTCAGGTAGAGCAGCGCGACGGCCCCGATGAGCAGCAGCGTGCCGACCGTCCCCGCGACCGTCACCGGCTCGCCGAACGCGACGACGGCGATGACGACGGCGGTCGCCGGCTCCAGGAGCGTGAGGATCATCGCGACCGAGCCCCGCACCGTCCGCAGGCCCGCGTAGAACAGCACGTACGTGAACACCGTCGTCACGACGCCGAGCCAGGCGATGCCGACGAGCGTCCGCGGCCCGACCGGGATCGCGACCCCGCCGGCGAGCGCGAACGGGGTCACGACGAGCAGGGCCACGGCCGTGCTCGCCGCCGTGATGACGACCGCACCGAGCCGGCGGGTCAGGGGGCCGCTCACCATCGTCGAGGCCGCGTAGGACAGCCCGGAGACCAGCGAGGCCGCGATCCCGAGCAGCGGCCGGGGCGCCGCGGCGGCGTCCGCCCCGCTCGCGACGCAGACCAGCCCGAGCCCGAGCACCGCCGAGCCGACCGTCACGACGGTTCGGGCCGACGGCAGCGCGCGCTCCCGGACCGACTCGACGACGGCCGCCGCGACCGGGGCGATCCCGAGCGTGACGAGCGTCCCGACGGCGACGCCGGCCTCCTTGACACCCACGAAGAAGGTCGTCTGGAAGACCGCGAACAGGACCCCGACGAGCACGAGCCGCCACGGTCGCGACGCCTCGGTGCGCAGCGCGCGCAGGCCGGGCCGGCCGACGAGGAGGAACAGCACCGTCGTCGCGAGCACGAGGCGCCAGAAGGTGATCGAGAGCGTCGCGAGGCCGTCGTCCTGGAGGGCGCGGACGGCGGGGCCGAGGGTGCCCCAGAGCACTCCTGCCGCACTGAGCATGAGCATCCCGCGTCGATCCCGCACGTCCGCACGCTAGCGAAAGGTGGGATCACCCGCCGACCCGTTATCCCCGCGCCGCCCGCCGTGGCACGGTTCCGGGGCAACCTCCGGCGCGCGGGGCGCGTCCCCCTGCGTGGACGCCGGCCGCCGGGCCGGGTTCGACGTCCCGGGCGGTGTGGGAGAGGCTGGAGCGCGTGGCGGGGTCTCGGCGGACGGTGGTCGTGCTCGTGACGGTGGGCGCGGTGCTCGCCGGGTCCGCGGCAGGAGCGGGGTTCGCCCTGTTCGGCGGCGGTGACGGGGTGCGGACGAGCGCCGCCACCCCGAGCGCGACGCCCACGCCGTCCGCCACACCGACCCCGACGCTCGTGCCGGGTGCTGACGACCCCGACCCGGTCGTCGCCGCGAAGGCCGTCGGCGCCGCGTACCTCGACGCCTGGGAGACCGGCGACTGGTTGACGATGCAGGGCCAGCTCGACAGCAGCGGCGGCAACCTCGAGCGCGCGCTCGGCGGGATGAACGGCCGGCTCGGCGTCACCGCGGTCTCGACGGAACCGGGCGAGCCGGCCCCGGACGGCGGGTCGCTCCCGTTCTCCGTGACGCTCACGCTCAAGGGCCTCGGCGACGTCACGTGGTCCACCGAGCTGACGATCTCCCGGAACGAGCAGGCCGCGCGCTCGCAGGTGCACTTCACCGCCGCGTCGGTCTACCCGACGCTCAAGGCCGGGCAGCGGCTCGAGCTCGTCGCCTCGCCGGACAGCCGCGGCGACATCCTCGACCGGCAGGGCCGCTCGCTGGCGAAGCAGCCGGACCTCGTCGCGAACGTCCTCGGCCGCTACGACGCGGGCTCGGGGTCCGCGACCGGCCTGCAGCGGGTGCTCGCCGACGACCTCGGCGGCGACGAGAAGCGCTCGGTGGGCGTCGTCGACGTGCAGAACAAGACCGTCGTCGAGGTCGTCAAGACCTTCCCCGGCAGCACCCAGGTGCCGGGCGTCCGGACGACGCTCGACGTCACCTACCAGCGGGCCGCGACGAAGGCGCTCGCCGGCACCCGGTCGAAGGCCGCGATCGTCGCGATCGACGTCCGGACCGGTGAGGTGCGGGCGGTCGCGAACCGGCCGTACACCGGGGTACCGCCCGCGCTGTCGGGGCGGTACGCGCCGGGGTCGACGTTCAAGATCGTCACGGCGCTCGCGGCGCTGCGGAACGGGAAGACCCCGTCGTCGACGGTCTCGTGCCCGACGACGATCAACTCCTACGGGAAGATCTTCAAGAACCACGAGAAGGCGCCGAACCGCTCGATGAGCCTCACCGAGGCGTTCGCGGACAGCTGCAACACGGCCTTCATCGGGCTGGCCCGGTCGCTGCCGTCGGGGGCCCTGGCCTCGGCCGCCGAGGACCTCGGCTTCAACGCCGACCAGCCGTTGCCGGTCGCCTCGTTCGGCGGCTCCTACCCGACCCCGAAGGACAACGCCGAGCTCGCGGCGAGCGCGATCGGCCAGGGCCGGGTCGAGGCGAGCCCGCTGCAGATGGCGAGCGTCGCCGCGGCGGTGGCGAGCGGCACCTACCGGCAGCCGCGGCTGCTCGCGGACTGCCCGGACTGCGTGACGACCCCGATCCCGGAGGCCGCGAAGATCCGGCCGATGATGCGGGCCGTCGTCACCTCCGGCACCGGGACCGCCGCGGCCGGGGTGCCCGGCGGCGCGGTCCACGCCAAGACCGGGACCGCCGAGTTCGGCAGCGGGACGGCGCTGAAGAACCACGCCTGGTTCGTCGGCTGGCAGGGCACGACGGCGTTCGCGGTCTTCGTCGACGTCGGGGCGTCCGGCGGGGAGACCGCGGCGCCGATCGCGGCCCGGTTCCTGCGCGGGCTCGCGTCCTGACGCCCGCTCCGCGCTGGGCCTAGGCCCGGTCCCAGACGCGCACCCAGTCGACGGTGAGCCGCGACGGGAACGGGGTCGAGGCGTCCGGGCTGCCCGGCCAGCGGCCGCCGACCGCGACGTTCAGCAGCAGGTACGCGTCGTGGTCGAGCGCCCAGCGGTCGCCCGCGGGCAGCCGGTCCCGGCGGACCCGGGCGTACTCGTGGCCGTCGAACGCGAACGCGACGTACTGCGGGTCCCACACGACGCCGTAGACGTGGAAGCCCTCGTCGAGGGCCGCGGCGACCGGCCAGTCCCGTCCGAGGCCGGGGCGGACGTGCGGGCCGGGCACGTGCACCCGGCCGCGGACCGTGCGCGGGACGGCGTCGACCGACTCCATGACGTCGATCTCGCCGCAGGCGGGCCAGCCCTGCGGGCAGACGCCGTTGAGCCAGAAGGCCGGCCACAGGCCCTTCCCGGCGGGCAGCCGGAGCCGGGCCTCGTAGGCGCCGTAGCGGTGGGTGAAGGTCTTCTCGGTCGACAGTCGCGCGCTCGTGAAGCCGGGTCCCTCGCGCCGCGCGACGATCTCCAGGGCACCGTTCCCGGTGAGCCGGGCGTTGCGGGTCGAGTCGGTGTAGGTCTCGAGCTCGTCGTTGCCCCAGCCGCCGGCGCCGGTGTCGAAGCCCCAGCGCGAGCGGTCCGGTCCGGCCCCGGCCGGGCCGTCGAACTCGTCGGCCCAGA
>NZ_MWLL01000066.1 GCF_002198675.1 Kineosporia sp. R_H_3
CGGAGGCGCACCCTGTTTCACGGGAAACCACGGCCTGGCCACTCGACGGGACACCTCCACCCGTCAGGGGCCGCCGCGGTGAGCCCACCCAGGACAGGAACGAGTCGGCGGAGGCGCACCCTGTTTCACGGGAAACCACGGCGGCGGGTCATGCAGTCGAAGGCACCGGACGCCCGCCGAGCAGGCACCCAGCCGGCGGTCGGGGAGGGCACGGCCGGATCACCTGAACGGTCAGGAGCGTCGCCGAGCGTTCGGTCGGTGAGAGCTCGGACCGGCCGTCGGTGGGGCTGCGAGCCGGGCGATCCCTCCGCTCATCGAGCCGGTGCCCCGTCCCTGGGCGCGTTCGTTGCGCCTCGCCGCCGAACCCTGCTTGGCTGGCGGAGGAACATCCGTTGTCGGCACATAGGGTGCAGTTGCCGCGGGCGGGGCCACAGCGGGGAGTGGACACGGGAGGATGACGCGTGAGTGGGATCGGCTGGCCGACACAGGGGACCGTCACCGAGGACGGAGGGCTGGGATGGCCGGTGGACGACGACGCGGATCTCGACGCTGACCTGTCGATGACACCTCCGGGCTCCGGCTCCGTCGCCGATGCGTCGACGTCGGGAACGGACGGCCTCGACCGGTCCGCCGCCTCCGAGGGAGCGGTCTGGTGGGAGGCCCTTCACGCGGACGACCAGCCTGAGGAGTCGGACGCGGCGGTGATCGTCGAGACCGGCCCGACCACGTTCGTCCGGGCGGCCGCCTCGTCGACGCCCGGCCCTGCGTCCTCGCCCGTTTCTGTCGCCTCGGTGCCGGCTCCGAGCCGGCAGGTCGATGTGCGGGCCCGCGAGTGGGGCGGGCCGGCGGCGCCGACTCCCGCTCTCGTGGGCGAGCTCCGGCGGATGGGTCACGACGGGTCCTCGGAGCGGAGCGGTTCGACGCCGTCCGCGTTTCACGTGGAACCGCCTTCCGAGGTGTCGCCGCCCGAGTCGGGTCGGTGGGGACGCTGGCGTGACTCCGTCGACGAGGCCCCGCGGGCGCTGTTCCAGGGCGACATCGCCGGCACGGAGGTCGCGGACCAGGCCGACCCTGCGCCGCTGGCCGGGCCGGAGCACCGAGTCGTCGGGACGACGGAGAAGCCGGAGTGGGTGCCCGACGGGTCGTCGGCCGGAGCCCGATCCTGGCGCGAGCCAGGAGTGAACGCTCCTTCCGCTCCTGGCGCCGATGCCCCGTCGGACAGCGAGCGAGCGTTCTCTCCCGGTGGCACCTCGAAGGGCTCGGACGAGATCGTCCCGGGCACCGTGGAGGCGACCCCGGACCCGGAGGGTGCCGTCCGGCCCCGCCTGGTGGACCTGCTCGGCGGGTCTGCGTCCGGAGACGAGCCGGCTGTTCCCTCCGAGGCAGCCGAGGCAGCCGGGGTGGTTGCTCCCGAGGCGGGAGACGCCCAGAGACCGGGCACGTCTGAGGCGCCTCCAGCCGATGGGGTTTCCCGTGAAACGGCTCGGGCGGCGGACGCCCCGGAAGGTAACGGCGGCACGACGAACGCTGTGCCCCCGACGCCGACCGGTGGGGGCAGGAGCGAACGTGACGCGGACGCCCCGTCAGTGGACACGTCCGCCGCCGATCTCTCGACGGGCGAGCCAGGACGGTCGGACGTGGTTTCCCGTGAAACGACGGACGCCGTGGACGAGCCGGACGAGGTGGCGGCCGGGACAGCGACGGCGGTCTCCGACGCGATCGAGGCCTCCCACGGGGAGGCGGCCTCCGACGAGCTGCCGCCCCTCGAAGACCTGGGGGAGCCGTCGGACGGTGCCCGCACCATGCCGCCGGGTGAGCCGGCGGGTGAGCCGGCGGGTGAGCCGGCGGATGAGCCGGCGGCTGAGTCGGCGGGTGAGCCGGTGGCCGGGGTCATCACCGGAGCGATCGACACGGACGGAGCGAGCGAGGCCGTTTCCCGTGAAACCGACACGCCCGGCACTGGTGCGGCGCCCGGCGACATGAACGGAACCGTCACCCCTGCGTGGGAAGATCGGGGCACGGACGACGGTGCTGAGACCGACTCCGTGGATATGTCGCACGACCCACGCGGTGACGCGCCCGCAGGGCAGACTGCACCCGCGGAGCCTTCGCACTCGGAGGCTCCGGGACCGATGGATGGGAGCGCCGGCATGGACGAGCGCGCAGGCGACGGGGGAGTCCTCGTCGCAGGTGCCGCGCCGTTGGGGCCGCAGGAGCAGATGAGCGAGTACGGACACATGACGACCACCGGGTCGACGCCGGTACGGGTGGGCTACGAGGAGCACGAGCGCGTGGACCTGGTCCGGTCGCTGCCGTCGGTGGACGACTCGACGCCGCTCGCGGTCGAGGTCGCCGAGGACGCGCGCCGCCGGATCACCCTTTCCGGCCGGCCGTTCCCCAAGCCGCCGCACACCCGGATCATGACGGTGGCCAACCAGAAGGGCGGCGTCGGCAAGACGACGACGACCGTCAACATGGCGGCGGCGCTCGCCCAGGCAGGTCTCAACGTCCTCGTCCTCGACATCGACCCGCAGGGGAACGCGTCGACGGCGCTGGGGATCGACCACCACAGCGACATCCCCAGCCTGTACGACGTCGTCGTCGAGGGGATGCCGCTGGCGGACGTCGTACAGCCGTGCCCGGACGTGCCGAACCTCTGGTGCGCCCCGGCGACGATCGACCTCGCCGGCGCCGAGATCGAGCTCGTGTCGCTGGTTGCACGTGAAACACGACTGCAGCGGGCGCTCGCCACCTACCTCGACGAGCGCATCAACGCCGGGCTGCCGAACATCGACTACGTCTTCGTCGACTGCCCGCCGAGCCTCAGTCTCCTCACGGTCAACGCCTTCGTGGCGGCCCGTGAGGTGCTCATCCCGATCCAGTGCGAGTACTACGCGCTCGAGGGGCTCTCGCAGCTCCTCAAACACGTCGAGCTCATCCGGGGGCACCTCAACCCGGAGCTCCACGTCTCGACGATCCTCCTGACGATGTACGACGGCCGCACCCGGTTGTCGTCGCAGGTGGCCGACGAGGTGCGCGAGCACTTCCCGGAGCAGGTGGTGAAGACCTCGGTGCCGCGCAGCGTGCGCATCTCGGAGGCGCCGAGCCACGGCCAGACCGTCATGACCTACGACCCGGCCTCGAGCGGGGCGCTGTCGTACCTCGAGGCGGCCCGCGAGCTCGCCGAGCAAGTGCTCACGTGGAACGACCGGCCGACGACGACTGAGGAGCGAGTGTGAGCGAGAAGCGACGGGGACTGGGCCGCGGACTCGGTGCACTGATCCCGAACACCACCGGGACGAAGACCGCGGGGGACCGTCCTGTCGACGTGTTCTTCCCGGGGAAGACGGAGAGCCCGCCTGCCGTCGTCCCCGAGGCCCGCGCCAACCCGAACGGCGAAGCGCCGGGGAGCGAGACCGCCGCGCCGACGAGCGCACCGGATGCCGGCGCGGGCACCGCGCCGACCAACGGCGTGGCGACCGAGGCCGCCACCACCGCCGTCGTCGACCTCGACGCCGCCGGCGGCTCGGCAGCCGCCTCCGCCGCCGCGGGTGAGCTGCTGCCGGTCCCGGGGGCCCGGTTCGCCGAGCTGCCCGTCATGTCGATCCGGCCGAACCCGCGCCAGCCGCGCCAGGTCTTCGACGAGGAGGCCCTCGCCGAGCTCGTCCACTCCGTCAAGGAGATCGGTGTCCTCCAGCCGGTCGTCGTCCGCGAGGCGGCGAGCGAGGACGGCGAGGCCCGGTACGAGCTCATCATGGGCGAGCGCCGCTGGCGGGCGACCCAGGAGGCCGGCCTCGACACGATCCCTGCGATCATCCGGGAGACGTCGGACGACGTCCTCCTGCGCGACGCGCTCCTCGAGAACCTCCACCGCAGCCAGCTCAACCCGCTCGAGGAGGCGGCCGCCTACCAGCAGCTCCTCGACGACTTCGGCTGCACCCACGAGGAGCTGGCCACCCGGATCGGCCGTTCCCGCCCGCAGATCAGCAACACGATCCGCCTGCTCCGGCTCCCGCCGCTCGTCCAGCGCCGGGTCGCCGCGGGCGTGCTGTCCGCCGGTCACGCCCGGGCGCTGCTCGGCCTCGACGACGCCGCGGCGATGGAGCGGCTCGCGCAGCGCATCGTCGCCGAGGGTCTGTCGGTCCGGATGGTCGAGGAGATCGTCGCCCTCGGCGACGGGCCTGTCGCCAAGCCGGCGAAGAAGCGGCCGCGGGCGGGCGGGCACACGTCGGAGCTCAACGACCTCGCGTCGCGCCTCGGGGACCGGCTCGACACGAAGGTCAGCGTCGCGCTCGGCCGGAGCAAGGGCCGGCTGAGCATCGACTTCGCCAGCGTCGAGGATCTCAACCGGATCATCGGCCTCATGTCGCCCGACGTGAAGGGCGTCTTCCAGGAGGTGCGCTGACCGCGCGCCGACGACGCCCCCGGAACGACGAGAGCGGCCCCGCACCGTGAGGTGCGGGGCCGCTCTCGTGTCTGTCGTCCCGACCGTGCGGGGCCCTGCGGGCGCTCAGACCCCCGAGGGGGCCGCCGGCTCCGTGGGTGCCTGCTCGGCCCCGGACGCCCCTGTGGCAGCCTCCACGAGCCGCCGGTAGAGCGTCCCGGCGTCCTCCCCGGCGGCCTCGACGGACTGCGGCAGCAGCGACGTCTCGGTCATCCCCGGGGCGACGTTCACCTCGAGGAACCACGGCGTCCCGTCCCGGTCGACGATGAGGTCGGTGCGCGACAGGTGCCGCAGCCCGAACGCGACGTGCGCCCGGACGGCGACCTCGGCGGCGGCTGCGGCCGACGTCTCGGTGAGCCGGGCGGGGCAGAAGAACTCGGTCGCCCCGGCGGTGTAGCGGGCGTCGTAGTCGTAGACCCCGCCGTCCGCGACGATCTCCACGGCCGGCAGGGCGCGCGGCCCGTCGCCCGAGTCGATGACGCTCACGGCGACCTCGACCCCCTCGACGAACCGCTCGACGAGCGCGACGTCGCCGTACGCGAAGCAGTCGACCATGGCCCGGGGGAGCGCGCCCGCCTCCCGGACGACGCTGACGCCGAGCGCCGATCCGCCCCGAGCGGGCTTGACGACGAGCGGCAGCCCGAGCCGCTCGACGAGGGCCGCGAGCACCCCCTGCGCACCCAGCTCGCGGAACGTGCCGTGCGGCAGGGCCACCGACTCCGGCACCCGGAGCCCGGCGGCCCGGGCGACGGACTTGGCCACCGGCTTGTCCCAGGCCATCCGGCACGCGGCGGGCGTCGCACCGACGTACGGCAGCCCGAGCAGGTCGAGGACGTCGCGGACCGCGCCGTCCTCACCGGTCGCCCCGTGCAGGAGCGGCCACACGACGTCCGGCTGCTCTGCCTGCAGCGCCGGGACGAGCTGGGCGTCGACGTCGCGGACCTCGACGACGCAGCCGGCGTCCCGCAGCGCCTCGGCCACGCGCCGTCCGGAGCGCAGCGAGACCTCGCGCTCGTGGGAGAGGCCGCCGGCGAGGACGACGACCCGGGGTGGATGTTCCACGTGAATCCTCCGTGCTGGCTGGGCGGGCCGGCTGTCTGGCTCGCTGGCTGGCCCGGACCTCAGGTGAGGTCGGGCGAGGGGGACTGGACCTGGCGGCGCCCGCCCGGGCCGGACGCCAGGCCCGTCGGGACACCCGGACCCCCGAAGGTCTCGAGCAGCTCGAGCTCGGCCTCGACGACTCCGGCGAGCCGGCGCACCCCTTCGCGGATCCGCTCGGACGTCGGGTAGCAGTAGGACAGGCGCAGGTTCTGCCGGCCCTGGCCGTCGGCGTAGAACGCGGTGCCGGGCACGTAGGCCACCCGCTCGGTCACCGCGCGCGGCAGCATCGCCGTCGCGTCGAGACCCTCGGGCAGCGTGACCCAGACGTAGAAGCCGCCCTTGGGCGTCGTCCAGCGGGCGGCCGGCAGCATGTCCGCCAGGGCGTCGAGGGTGGCGACCGACCGCTCCCGGTAGAGCTCGCGGAACACCCCGACCTGGTGCTTCCAGTCGTGGGTCTCGAGGTAGGTCGCGACGGCGAGCTGGCTGAACGAGCTCGGGCACAGGATCGCCGACTCGCTCGCGAGGACGAGCTTCTCCCGGACGGCGTGCGGCGCGACGGCCCAGCCGACCCGGAAGCCGGGGGCGAAGGTCTTCGAGAACGACCCGAGGTAGATGACGCCCTCGGGGTTGAGCGAGTGCATCGAGGGGAGCGGGTCGCCTTCGAAGCCGAGCAGGCCGTACGGGTCGTCCTCGAGGACGAGCACGCCGTACCGCTTGGCGATCTCGACGATCTGCGGACGGCGCTCGGCGGAGAGCGTCACGCCCGCGGGGTTGTGGTGGTTGGGCACCGTGTAGAGCAGCTTGACCCGGCGGCCCTCGCGGGTGAGCCGGGCGAGCGTCTCCTCCAGCGCTGCGGGGATGAGCCCGTCGTCGTCGAGCGGCACGTGGACGACGTCCGCCTGGTACGAGCGGAAGACGCCGAGCGCCCCGACGTACGAGGGCGCCTCCGCGACGACGACGTCGCCCGGGTCGACGAAGATCCGGGTCACGAGGTCGAGCGCCTGCTGGGAGCCGGTCGTCACGACGATGTCGTCGGGGTGGGCGTCGACCTGCTGCGGCGCCATGACGTCGAGGATCTTCTCGCGCAGACCGGGGTCGCCCTGGCCGGAGCCGTACTGCAGGGCGACCGTGCCGCGCTCGGCGACGAGCCTGGCGAGGGCGTTGCCGACGACGTCGAGGGGGAGCGCCGAGAGGAACGGCATGCCCCCGGCGAGGGAGACGACCTCCGGGCGGCTCGCGACGGCGAACAGGGCGCGGATCTCCGAGGCGGTCATGCCCCGGGTCCTGGCGGCGTACGTGTCGACCCAGCGGTCGAGCCTCGAGCCGGCGGCGGCCTGGTGTCCCTCCGGTGGCATGTGCGTGCGCCTCCAATCCCTGTGTTCATCGACGGGTCGCTGCTGATGGCGCCCGGCTGGTGCCGGGGCGTCGTCCGATCCTTCCGGCTGCCGGCGTCCGCCGTCATCCGGAATACTCAGGGGAGTCAATCGATCACCCAGTGTGTCCTTCACTGGAGCGAGACCCGCTGCGTACGATGTCCACAGGGTTCCCGGTGTGTCCGATGCCGGCCCCTCCACTGCAGGGAGTGTCGCATGCGACTCGGACGGCTCGTCGCAGCGGGCCTCGTCGCCGGTGCCGTCGCCGGCTTCGTCGGAGCACTGCTCCGCCCGCGCACCGTCCCGGCCTACGGCGCCGGCCCCGGTCCCGGCGCCCCCGGCGTCGCGACCGAGGTCGCGACGACCACGGCCCCCCACCGCCGGCTCGACGTCGACGCCGCCCACGAGGGGCCGCCCGACCATGCCGTCGCCGCCGCGGCCCGCCCGCGCGGGGCGGCGGGCTGATGGGGCGCCGGCTCTCGCCCCTCACTCTCGACACGCTCCAGGACATCCCGGACCCGTGCCGGTCCTGCGTCACGTGGGAGCTCGACCCGGTCGCCGCGCGCCGTGCCGGGGAGGCCGGGGACACCGCCTTCGAGAAGGAGGCCTGGGTCTCCGCGACGCTCCTCGAGTGGGGCTCGTGCGGCCGCATCGCGTACGTCGACGAGATGCCCGCCGGGTTCGTGCTCTACGCCCCGCCCGCGTTCGTGCCGCGCTCGATGGCGTTCCCCACGTCACCGGTGAGCGCGGACGCCGTCCTGCTCATGACCGCGCGCGTCCTGCCGCTGTGGTCCGGGGGCGGCCTGGCCCGGATGCTCATCCAGGCGGCGGCGAAGGACCTCACCCGTCGCGGCGTCCGGGCGGTCGAGGCGTTCGGGCTCGCCGTCGAGAGTGACGGGCCGGACGGCGAAGGGCCGGGCTCGCAGTGCCTGGTCCCGGCGGACCTGCTGCTCGCCGTCGGCTTCAAGACCGTGCGCCAGCACCGCCGTTACCCGCGGCTACGGCTCGAGCTCAAGACGGCGCTCTCCTGGCGGGAGGACGTGGAGCAGGCCCTCGAGCGGATCCTCGGCACCGTCCGGACGCCCGCGCTCACGAGCCAGAGCTCGCACCCCGGCGTCTGACGGCACGCGTGGCGACCGGTCCGGCCTGGGGGACGCCCGACTCCGTCCCCGAGCGCGCGCCCGACCGGGTGGACGTCGCGACCCGGGTCACCGGCCGCCCCGCCCTCGTGCGCATCGCGCTCGCACTGGTCCGGCCGTCCCTGACCCCGGGCCCGGGACGCCACACGTGGTCGTTCACCGCCCGCGGGATCATCGTCTGGAGCGCGGACGCCGCACCGCCCGGCACGGGGCAGGGCCGGGCGGGCAGCAGGATGCTGCAGCCCTGGAGCCACGTCGCGCGCCTCGAGGTCGACGCGCACCGGCTGACGGTGGTCATGAAAGACCGCCGTCGCGGGACGCTGCCGGCCTCCGCCTTCGCACCGGACCGCGTGCGCCACGTCGTCCGCTGGGCCCGCGCGGCCGGCGTTGCCGTCAGCGGGGAGCCGTCCGCCGGCTGACCGCTCGCCGGCTGATCGCCCGCCGGCCGATCACCCGCCGGTCGACCGGCGGCCGTGGGTCAGGTCAGGCCGGCGTGCGCCAGGACGTCGGCCAGGCGCAGCGAGCCGGTGACCGCGTCGTCCTCGGCGAGGTAGAGCCGCTGGACGGCGACGACGATCGCCTCGGCGACGGTGTCCCGGAACGCGGGGTCGGCCAGCCGGGCGGCGTCGCCGGGGTTCGAGAGGTACCCGAGCTCGACGAGGACGGCGGGCATCCGTGTCACGCGGACGATCTCGATCGCGCAGGCGTGGGTGCGCAGGTCGGTCATGCCGGTGCGGGCGACGACCTCGCGCTGGATCCGGTTCGCGAGGGCCTCGCCGGTCGCCGAGCGGGCGCCGACCCGGACGTCGCCCCAGAAGAACGTCGCGACGCCGGACGCCTCCGGGTTCGGGTGCCAGTCGCACGCGAGCGAGACGAACAGGTCCGCGTGGACGCCCCGCGCGAGCGAGGCCCGCGCCTGGTCGTCGGGGCAGGTCGTCGCGCCGCGGGTGAGCACCGGGGTGGCGCCGGTCGCGGCGAGCCGGCCCTCGATGCGGTAGGCGAGGTCGAGGGTGACGTCCGCCTCGGTGAGGTCGCCGGCGCGCGGCCCGGTGCGGCCGAGGCCGCCCGCGGCGTCGAGGACGACGACCTTGCCGGCGAGGCTCTTGCCCGCGACGGCGACGTTCGCCTGCTGGCGCAGCGCCCACGGGTCGCCGCCGCCGACGGCCCGCGAGAGCGCGCCGAGCGCGCGGAGCGTGCCGGGACCGCACAGGCCGTCCGGCTCGAGGCCGAGGCCGCGCTGCAGCTCGCGCAGCGCCTGCTCGGTCGCGACGCCGAAGACGCCGTCGACCGGGCCGCCGTGGAACCCGAGGGTGACGAGCCGCTCCTGGAGCGCCGAGACGTCGTCCCCCCGCATGAGGTGCCCGGGGGTGAAGAGCAGGATCCGGTCGCCGAGCCGCCAGCGCGCCCCGTCGAGCACCCGGGCCGTCTGCGCCCCGACGACACCGTCCGAGACGAGGCCGCGGCGCTGCTGGAAGGCCCGGACGGCGTCCTCGAGGGTCGAGTCGAAGACGTCCGGTTCCGGTGGGTGGGGGTCGGCGG
>NZ_MWLL01000067.1 GCF_002198675.1 Kineosporia sp. R_H_3
CGCGAGGCGTACTACTCGACCGAGCGTCGCCGTCGCGCGCCGGTCGCCGCGGCCGCCGAGTGGGTGCCCTCGCCGCCTCGTCCGCCGGGGTGCTCCTCGCCGTCGCCCTCGTCACCGCGTTCGTGCTCCGCGACGGCGCCACCGACTGCCGGCCGCAGCCCCTCGCGGCGGCGCCCGTCGCCGCCGTCCAGCCGCGCGCCGTCGCCGCGCCTCCGATCGACACGTCGTGGTCGTCGGGGATCATCACCTTCTACGGCAAGGCGACCACCGGCGGCGCCTGCCTGGCGTCCTCGGTGCCCGCTAACCGGTACACGGCCGCGGCCGGTCCCGAGCAGTACGCGAACGGCGCCGCGTGCGGCACGTACGTCGACATCAAGGGCCGCAAGGGCACGATCCGCGTCAAGATCACCAACCTCTGCCCCGAGTGCCCGCCGGGCCACCTGGACCTGTCCGACGAGGCGTTCGCCGCCCTCGACGACATGTCGAAGGGCCGGGTCTCGATGAGCTACCGGGCCGTCCGCAACCCCTCCGTCGGCCCGCTCACCGTCCAGGTCAAGGACGGCTCGAACCCGTGGTGGCTCGCCGTCCGCGTCGACAACCACGGCAACCCGCTGCGTTCGGTCGAGATCGCCTCCGGCAGCCAGGGCTTCCAGCCGATGCAGCTGCAGGGCTACGGCTACTGGCTCGACGGCAACGGCGCCGGCGACGGGCCGTTCCGGGTGCGTGTCACCGACGTCCTTGGCCACCGGGTCACCGTGAGCGGCATCCGGCTGCGGCCGGGCGCGGTGCAGGGCACCGGCGTCCGGCTCTACGGGCCCGGTGCCGGCACGGCGCCGCGGACGACGGCCCCGGCGTCGCGGACGAGGTCCGCGACGAAGGCCGCCACCGCGAAGGGGACCGCGAAGGCGACGGCCACGGCGACCGCGAAGGCCACCGCGACCCCGAGCGCGGTGACCTCGGCGCCCCCGACGCCGTCCGCGCCCGCACCGCTGCCCTCGGCCGCCGACGCCCCGACGGCGGGTGCGGCCCTGACGGCCGCACCCGACCGCTGCTGACCTCAGGACACGTTGCGGCGCAACGCCCGCACCCAGCCGAACACGAGCGGGACGGCGACCCAGGCGAGTACCGAGGTGACCACCTGGGAGCCGTGCCCGGCGAGCTCGAACGACGAGAGCCGGCCGAACGCCTGGAAGACGTCGAGCCACTGCGCGTCGTCCCCGAGCAGCGCGGTGCCGGCGACCTGCCACAGCGTCGGGGCCACGAGGAACACGGTGATCGCGGCCGCCGACTGGGCGATCGCCGCGCCGAACGCCGCCCCCATGACGACGTTGAGCGCGCTGGTGACGAGCGAGCCGCCGACGACCGAGGCGGCGTCCCCCCACACAGGGGTCGTGCCCTCGAGGCCGCTCGCCGCGAGCAGTGCGGCCGCGGCGACGCCGAGGACGAGCAGCATGACCGCCGTCCCCAGCACCAGCGCCGCCGCGAGCTTCGCGGCGAGCACCCGGCCGCGGCGTGGCACGAGCGTGAAGGTCGTCAGCGCCGTCCGCTGCGTCCACTCCGAGGTCATCGCGAGAATCCCGAGGACCGGCAGGAAGAGCACCACCCCGCCGCGGGCGGTCGAGACCCACAGGTCGTAGTCCGGGACGCCGTCCGTGAGGTGGGTGAGCTGCCAGCCGACCGGGACCAGCGTGATGAGCACCGTGGCGACCATGAGGAACGCGCCCGCCCGGGTGTCGAGGCTCTTGCGGAGCTCGACGGACACGATGCGGGAGAACGGGATCCGTGGCGCGGCGGGCAGGGCCGCCTGCGGGGCCGCCGTGGTCGTGGTCGTCGCGGTCATGCCGCCGCCTCCGTCCGGCCGGGCGCGGTGCCGGCGCTCGTGAGCGAGAAGAACAGGTCCTCGAGCCGGCCACCGTCCGCGGCGCGCAGCTCGGTGAGGACGACGCCCGCCGCGAGCGCGGCCCGGCCGACCGTCTCGGCGTCCGTGTCGACCCGCAGCGCACCGTCGTCGGCGGGCAACGGGGTGAGCCCCGCGGCCCGCAGCGCCGTCGCGAGCCGGGCGGTGTCGGTCGCACGGACGACGACCCCGCTGCCCGCGAGCAGCTCGGCGAGCGGGCCCTGGGCGACGACGCGCCCGGCCCCGATGACGACGAGCCGGTCGACGGTCGCCTCGACCTCGTGGAGGAGGTGGCTCGACAGCAGCACGGTGCCGCCGCCCGCGGCGAACTCCTGGAGGAGCTCGCGCATCCAGCGGATCCCCTCCGGGTCGAGGCCGTTCGCGGGCTCGTCGAGGACGAGGGCGACCGGGTCGGCGAGCAGGGCCGTCGCGATGCCGAGCCGCTGCCGCATCCCGAGCGAGTAGCCGCGGACGCGGCGCTTCTCCGCGCCCGCGAGCCCGACCCGTTCGAGCATCTCGTCGGCCCGCCGGGCCGGGACCCCGAGCAGGCTCGCGGCGAGCCGGAGCGTCTCCCGGCCGGTGCGACCGGAGTGCTGGGCGGACGCGTCGAGCATGACCCCGACGACACGCCCCGGGTTCGGCAGGTCGGCGTACGGGACGCCGAGCACCGTCGCCGAACCGGACGTCGGCGGGGTGAGCCCGGTGAGCATCCGCAGCGTCGTGGACTTCCCGGCGCCGTTCGGGCCGAGGAAGCCCGTGACCGTGCCGGCCGCGCAGGTGAAGCTGACGTCGTCGACCGCGGGGGCGCCCCGGCCGTAGCGCTTGGTGAGGGACTCGATGGTGAGCATGCGTCCACGGTCGCCGCCCGGCAGCACCGGCGACGTCGCCCGCGCGTCTCCCGTCGGCACGCCGATCGTCGCGTTCCGGGGCCGCCGGGTGCGTCTTTCGTCGGACGTCCCCGCCCCGCGCCGCTGCCTAGGCTGACGTCCATGACACCCGTGGCCGCCGTCCGTGCGGCGACCGCGCACCCGGTCGTCCGGGCGAGGGCGGCGGACGCGCTCTACGGGGCGTTCTGCCTGGCCGACGCGGTCAGCGCGGCCCAGTCGACGTGGAGCGACCACGGCGCCTGGGCCGGCCTCGGGGTCGGCGCGGCCGGGCTCACGGGGACGGCCCTCGTCGTGCTGCTGCGGCGCACACGGCCGGTGCTCGTCGTGCTGTGCACGATCCCGCTGGCCTTCGCCGGCGGCCTCGACGGGGCCGTGATCCTGGCCCTGTTCGCGCTCGCCGTCCGTCGCCGGGACCGGGTGCTCGCCGGGCTCGCGGGCCTGTGCTGGGTGGCGGTCGGGGCGGCCCAGATCACCCAGGACAGCAGCAACTGGGCGGCCGGCTTCATCGCCGGGGCGGTCATCATCGTGCTCGCCGTCGTCGGCGGCGCGTACGTCGGCGCCCGGCGCGACCTGCTCGCCTCGCTGCGGGACCGGGCCGAGCAGGCCGAGGCGACGGCGCTGCTCCTCCAGCGTCAGGCGCGGCTGGCCGAGCGCACCCTCATCGCGCGCGAGATGCACGACGTCGTCGCCCACCGGATCAGCCTCGTCGCGCTGCACGCGGGTGCCCTCGAGGTGAACCCCGCGAGCGGCCCCGAGCGGGTCGAGCAGGCGGCGGCCCTCATCGGCACGACCGCGCGGCAGGCCCTGGAGGACCTGCGGGGCGTCCTCGGCGTCCTGCGCTCCGACCCGGACGCCCCCGTGCCCGAGGCGGCCGGGCTCGCCCCGCAGCCCCGGCTCGAGGACGTCCCCCGGCTCGTCGAGGCCTCCGTCGCGGCGGGCGTCCCGGTGACGTTCGAGGACCTCCGCCCGGCCGGTGCGCCGCCCGTCGACGAGGTCGTGGGCCGTACCGTCTACCGCGTGGTCCAGGAGGCGCTGACGAACGTCCACAAGCACGCGCGGTCCGCGCGGACCCGGGTCGTCGTCTCGGCCGACGACCCGGGGCTGCTCCGGGTCGAGGTGACGAACGTGCGCCCGGTCGCCGGCAGCATGCTCGTCCCGGGGTCGGGCACCGGCCTCGTCGGCCTGCGCGAGCGCGTCGGCCTCGCCGGCGGGACGCTCGACGCCGGCCCCGTCCCCGGCGGCGGGTGGAGCGTGCGGGCGACGTTCCCGGGCAGGCAGTCATGACCGCGGGCGGCGGGGCCGCACCCGCGGGTGGTCCGGCGGGGCCGGACGACCCCGCCACGTCCCGGCCGATCCGGGTGCTCCTCGTCGACGACGACGCGCTCGTGCGCGCCGGTCTGTCGATGATCCTCGCGAGCGCACCCGACCTGCTCGTCGTCGGCGAGGCCGCCGACGGTGCGGACGCCGTCCCGGCCGTGCGGGCCCACCGGCCGGACGTCGTTCTCATGGACGTCCGGATGCCCCGCACCGACGGGCTCGCCGCGACGGCCGCGGTGACCGCCCTCGACGGGGCGCCCCGGGTCGTCGTCCTCACGACGTTCGGCCTCGACGAGTACGTCTTCCGCGCGCTCGAGGCGGGCGCCAGCGGCTTCCTGCTCAAGGACACCCCGCCCCGCGACCTCGTCGAGGCCGTCCGGGTGGTGGCCCGCGGCGACGCGATGCTCAGCCCGGGCGTGACCCGTGCACTCGTCGAACGGTTCGCCGCGTCGGCGCAGGACGGCCGCCGGGCCGCCGCGCTCGCCCGGCTGCAGCCGCTCACCGACCGCGAGCGGGAGGTGCTCGTCGCGGTCGGGCACGGCCTGTCGAACGCCGAGGTCGGCCGCTCGCTCTTCATGAGCGAGGCGACCGTCAAGACCCACGTCTCCCGGCTGCTCCTCAAGCTCGGCTGCTCGAACCGGGTGCAGGTCGCGATCCTCGCCCACGACGCGGGGCTGCTCGAGGACCGCTGATCAGCGGCTGCCGACCGGCGTCCGCTCCGCGACGGCCTTGACCGCGGCCGCGACCGCCGGGGCGACGGCCGGGTCGAAGACGCTCGGGACGACGAAGCTCGGGTTGAGCTCGTCCGGGTGGACGACGTCCGCGATCGCCGTCGCCGCGGCGACGAGCATCTCGTCGGTGATGTGCCGGGCCCCGGCGTCGAGCAGGCCGCGGAAGAAGCCCGGGAACGCGAGCACGTTGTTGATCTGGTTGGGGAAGTCGCTGCGGCCGGTGCCGACGACCATGGCGTGCTGCTGGGCGGCGAGCGGGTCGACCTCGGGGTCGGGGTTGGCCAGGGCGAGGACGACGGCCCGGTCGGCCATCGTCGCGACGTCGGCGCCGGTGAGCAGGTCGGGCGCGGAGACGCCGATGAAGACGTCCGCCCCCGCGAGGCCCTCGCGCAGCGTGCCGGTGACGCCGTCGGCGTTCGTGTTGTGGGCGATCCACGTCTTGAACGGGTCGAGGTTCTCCCGGCCGGTGTGGACGGCGCCCCTGCTGTCGAAGGCGACGACGTCGCCCGCATCCTCGGCGAGGAGCAGCCGGATGATCGCCTGGCCCGCGGCGCCGGCCCCGGAGACGACGATCCGGACGTCGGGCAGCGACTTGCCGACGACCCGCAGCGCGTTCGTCAGCGCGGCGAGGACGACGATCGCGGTGCCGTGCTGGTCGTCGTGGAAGACCGGGATGTCGAGCATCTCCCGCAGCCGGGCCTCGATCTCGAAGCAGCGCGGGGCCGAGATGTCCTCGAGGTTGATGCCGCCGTACACCGGTGCGAGCGCCCGGACGATGCTGACGATCTCGTCGGCGTCCTGGGTGTCGAGGCAGACCGGCCACGCGTCGACGTCCGCGAACCGCTTGAAGAGGGCCGCCTTGCCCTCCATGACGGGCAGCGCGGCGAGCGGGCCGAGGTTGCCGAGGCCGAGCACCGCCGAGCCGTCGGTGACGACCGCGACGGTGTTCCGCTTGATCGTCAGCCGGCGGCCGTCCTCGGGGTTGGCCGCGATCGCCTGGCAGACCCGGGCGACACCCGGGGTGTAGGCCCGGGAGAGGTCGTCCCGGTGCCGGAGCTGGACCTTCGGGGTCACCTCGAGCTTGCCGCCGAGGTGCATGAGGAACGTCCGGTCGGAGACCTTGCCGACGGTGACGCCCTCGAGCGCCGCCACGGCCTCGGTGATCGCGTCGGCGTGGTCGGCGTCCGCGGCGTTGCACGTGACGTCGACGACGATGCGGTCGTAGTGCGACTCGACGACGTCGAGGGCCGTGAGCACTCCCCCGGCCTTGCCGACGGCGAGCGACAGCTCGGCGGTCGACGCGGCGGAGGTCGGGGCCTGCACCCGCAGGGTGATCGAGTAGCCCGGGCTCGGCGACGGCATGGTGCCTCCCACGCGACCCGGATCGTCTCGGGCGGAGACAGGTGGACTCCCGTCGCGCTCGCGCTCACCCTACGACCGGCGCGGCGGGCCGGGGACCGGAGCGCGCCGGACGGCGAAGGGCGGCCGGTGCACCGCACCGACCGCCCTTCCGCCCTGCTCCCCCGGTTGGACTCGAACCAACAACCTGCCGGTTAACAGCCGGCTGCTCTGCCAATTGAGCTACAGGGGATCGCGCTCGGGAACTCTACCAAAGCCTCGGCGGTGCTCTGCACCGCCTTTACCCCTGGGGGTCGCCGTCCTGCGGGTCTGCGTGCTGCGGATCCGCGTCGTCGAGGTGCTCGTCGTCTGGGCGCTCGTCGTCCGGGCGCACCGGGAGCAGCCCCGCCTCGTCCCGCAGGGCGGCCTCGGCGACCGCGACCCGGGCGTGCACCTCGGGATCCCCCAGCCGGACGCCGCGGCCCGGCGACACGGTCGTCGAGAGGTCGCCGCCGGGGGTCTTGCGCAGGGCGACGTGCACCCGGCGCCCGCCCGGCACCTCGACCTCCCGGGTGAGGACGACGCTCGACCGCACGCGCTCGTGGACGACCTCCGGCAGGAACGTCGCGTCCCCGATCTCGAGCGGGGCCGGCGTCCGGGAGCCGACCCACCAGACCGCGAGGGTCTGCGACTCGTCGTCCCAGGCCGCGTGGTCGACGTCCACCCACGGCCGGGAGACGAGGCGTCCGCGCGGGTCGAGGACGACGAGCCGGTCGACGAGCGCCGCGGCGTGGCCGCCCCCGGTGAGGTCCGCCCAGGCGAGCACCCGGGCGCCGGGGTCGATCTTCAGCTGCGCACGGACGTCGCCCGGCAGGGCGGGACGGCGGGTGCGCCCCGTGAGACGCGAGATCAGGCCCATGCGGGCCAGCCTAGGCGGCCGCCGCGCGGCCCCGGGACGGCGTCCGACGGCGCCACAAACTGAGACGGCGCCCGCGGGTCGGGGCGAGACCCGCGGGCGCCTACCGAGCGGCGTCGGGGGGCGACCGTCTTCCGCTCGGCTCTAAGGCCCGCTCGATGGCGAGACCGTTTCGGTCTCCTCCGGCGCCGGCAGGGGCGACCGCGACGCGGGAGAAGATCGAACCGTTGTGGTGCTGAGGTAGACACTGCTGGGTCGCAGCCCTGCTGTCTGCCTGTCCGATGGTCCTAGCACCTCCGTAGACCCCGGCTACGACCCCCCACGCGAGGGGGTCCGATCGGACGACCGGCTGTGAGACCCGCAGGTCAGATCGACGGGTGGATCCGCTCGCGCAGGCTGATCTTGCGCTGCTCGGCCGCGAGCAGGTCGGCGAAGAGCGCCCCGGTGTCCGGGCCGTCCGGCTGCGCCCGCTGCACCCGGCTCTTGAGGATGCCGATCGTGCGGGTGAGGTCGAGCTCGGCGATCCGCAGGACGACCCCGGTGACGTACCGGTCGAGGGCGACGTCGCCGTCGACCGGGAGCGAGCCGACGACGAGCTCGGTGACGAGGTGCTTGATCGTCTCGGGGGCCTCGGCCCGGACGGCCTCGGCCCAGGCCTGCGGGCCGACCTCCTGCGCCGTGGCCATCCCGCCCGCGGCGAGGATCGCGTGGTGGACGGCCCGGTAGGCGGGCACCTCGAACGCGTTCTCCCCGAGCGTGTCGGCATCGGCGCGGGGCACGAGCTGCGGCACCTGGAGCATGCACTCGAGGGCCTCCCGCTCGACCCGGGCTACCGGGTCACGCGGGTCGGGCCGCGGCAGGCTCGGTGCCGGCGGCTGGTCGTCGGGCCGCCGGTCGGCGCCGTAGCCGTTGTGGGAGCCGTTCTGGCCGCCGCTCTGACTCCCGCCCCCGCCCTGCCGGCCGCCGTCCGAGCCCTGCGACAGCGAGCGGGCGGCGCCGGTGACGGCCCGGACGACGGGCTCGACCTCCATCCCGAGCCAGCCGGCGAGCCGCCGGGCGTACTCGGGGCGCAGCGCGCTGTCCCGGATCCGCGCGACGACCGGCGCGGCCGCGCGCAGGCCCTGGATGCGGCCCTCCGCGGTGTCGAGGTCGACCTGGGCGAGCGTGGAGCGGATCGCGAACTCGAAGAGCGGCTGCCGGGCCGAGACGAGCGCCCGGACCGCCTCGTTGCCGCGGGCGTGCCGCAGCTCGCACGGGTCCATGCCGTCGGCGGCGACCGCGATGAAGGTCTGCGCGACGAAGCGCTGGTCCTCCTCGAAGGCGCGCAGCGCGGCCTTCTGCCCGGCGGCGTCCCCGTCGAAGGTGAAGACGACCTCGCCGCCGAACTTGCTGTCGTCCCCGAGCAGCCGCCGGACGATCCGGATGTGGTCGGCCCCGAACGCCGTCCCGCACGTCGCGACCGCGGTCTGGACGCCCGCGAGGTGGCAGGCCATGACGTCGGTGTAGCCCTCGACGACGACGACCTGGCGGGTGCGGCCGATCTCCCGCTTGGCGAGGTCGACCCCGTAGAGCACCTGCGACTTCTTGTAGAGCGCGGTGTCCGAGGTGTTGAGGTACTTGGCCTCGATCCGGTCGTCGTCGAAGAGCCGGCGCGCGCCGAAGCCGACGACGTCCCCGGTGAGGTCGCGGATCGGCCACATGAGCCGGCCGCGGAACCGGTCGTAGAGGCCGCGCTGGCCGCGGCCCGCGAGCCCGGCGGCGACGACCTCGTCGTCCGTGAACGCCTTGCCCCGCAGGTACCGCAGGAGCGCCTCCCCGGAGCGCGGCGAGAACCCGACGCCGAAGTGCGCGGCGGCCTCGCGGTCGAAGTCGCGCTGGGAGAGGAACGTGCGCCCGGCGAGGCCGTCCGGGGACGTCGCGAGCTGCTCGGCGAAGAACTCCGCCGCGACCCGGTTCGCCTCGACGAGCCGCTGCCGCTGCCCGACCTGGTCCCGCCGGACCGGGCCCTTGCCGCCGTCGTCCTCGTACCGCAGGGTGTGCCCGATCCGGTTCGCGAGCCGCTCGACGGCCTCGACGAAGGTCAGGTGGTCGATCTTCTGGACGAAGGAGATGACGTCCCCGCCCTCGCTGCAGCCGAAGCAGTGCCACAGCCCCACCGGCGGGCGGACGTGGAAGCTCGGGGTGCGCTCGTCGTGGAACGGGCACAGGCCCTTCATCGAGCCGACGCCGGCCTGCTTGAGGGTGACGTGCTCGCCGACGACCTCCTCGATCCGCGAGCGCTCCCGGACCAGCTCGACGTCCTCCTGGCGGATCCTCACGAGGCACCGCCGCGGCGCCCGGGGAGTCGGCTGGAGGTCACGGCCGGAGTCTAGGTGGCCGCACCCACGCCCCGCCGCGCGGAGTCGGGGCCGGCACGACCACCGGGTCGCGCCGGCCCCTCGCGCCCGGCCCCTGGCGACGGGTCTCTCACGCCGCCCCGGTCACCAGACGACGTGGCGGGCGGGCGGGGTGCCGCGGTCGGCCGACCGCCGGGCGGCGTCCGCCTCCTCCTCGAGGACCTGGCGCCGCCAGGCACGCTCGGCGCGGTCGCCGTCGCGGGTGCGGCGGCTGCGCCACTCGGGCAGGTGGATCGAGGACCGGATGCTCATGGCGTCTCCCTGAGGATCGTGCGGATGTCGTCGACGGCGCGGGCGACCACGGCCTTGATCTCTGCCCGCTGCCGCTCGTCGGGGATCCGCCGGCCAGGGCGTCCGCCCAGGTCGGCGAGCTGGTCGCGCAGCCAGGCGCCGAGGTCGGCGTCGAGGCCGGAGGTGAAGCCGACGATCCCCGACCACGGGTCGTCGGTGCCGGGCGGCGTCCGGCCCGGTCCGGGC
>NZ_MWLL01000068.1 GCF_002198675.1 Kineosporia sp. R_H_3
CCTCCCGCCCATCGACCTCGACGGCCCGGCCGGGGTGCCGTTCGCGCGGCTCGTCCGGCTGGAGTCGCGCAAGGTCGTCGACACCCGCTCCGGCCGCTGGCTGCTCGTCACCATCGCGGCGCTCGTCGTCGTCGCCCTCGGCCTCGTGCTGCGCTTCGGCGAGCCGGGCGACCTCACGTTCGGGATGCTCGTCGCGGTGACGAGCACCGTGCTGCTCCTGCTCTACCCGGTGCTCGGCATCCTCACGGTCACCGCTGAGACGTCGCAGCGGACGGCGCTCGTGACGTACGCCGTCGAGCCGCGGCGGTGGCGGGTCGTCGCCGCCAAGGTCCTCGCGGCGAGCTGGTGGGCGGCGGTCGGGCTCGTCGTGGCGGTCGCGCTCGGAGCGGCCGCGCACGGGATCGCCGCCCTCACCCGCGACGTCCCGGCGGACTGGTCGCCGGCCTGGGCGTCGCTCGGCGGGTTCGCGCTCTCGCTGCTGCTCGCCGTGCTCCAGGGCATCGCGTTCGGCCTGCTGCTGTCGAGCCCGGCCCTGGCCGTCTCGGCGTACTTCGTGCTGCCGATCGCCTGGGTGTTCGTCGCGAACCTCACCCCCGGGCTGCGCCGGATCGGACCGTGGCTCGACCCGTCGACGTCCGGCGAGACGCTCGTCCGCGGGGCGATGACCGGCACCGACTGGGCGCACCTCGCGACCTCGAACGCGCTGTGGGTCGCGCTCCCGCTCGCCGTGGGGCTCGCCGTCCTGTCCCGCCGCGAGGTGAAATAGGCACCCCCGACGACGGACGACGAGACAGGAGCCAGACCGTGGCAGGGCACCGGATCTTCGGCACGAGCTTCGCGAGCATCTACCCGCACTACGTCGCGAAGGCCGAGCGCAAGAACCGCACCCGGGCGGAGGTCGACGAGGTCATCGAGTGGCTGACCGGCTACGACGCCGCCGGGCTGGAGAAGGTGCTCGCCGACGAGGTCGACATGGAGACCTTCTTCGCGCAGGCCCCGGCCTTCACGCCGCACGCGTCGCTCATCACCGGCGTGATCTGCGGCCACCGGGTCGAGGAGATCGAGGACCCGCTCATGCAGAGGATCCGCTACCTGGACAAGCTCGTCGACGAGCTCGCCCGGGGGAAGAAGATGTCGGCCGTCCTGCGCGGCAGCGCCGCGCAGGACGGCTGAGACCCCCGTCAGACCCGGGCCGAGGCGCGGAAGAGCGCGCCGAGGCAGGCCTGCGGGTCGTCGGCGAAGGGGATGTGCCCGCAGGACGGCAGCGGGACGTGCACCGCCGCCGGCAGCAGCGCGCGGGCCCGGCCGGCCTGCGGCCGGTACGGCAGCACGAGGTCGCGGGTGCCCCACGCGACGACGACGGGGATCCGGGCGAGACCGCCCGGGCCCTCGCCGTCCGGGCCGAGCGCACGGGCCCACGACAGCCGGGCGAAGGCCCGCGCGGAGTCGGCGTAGCCCGACGCCGCGACGAGGGCGGCGGCGTCCGCGGCGAGGGCGTCCGCGCCGGTCCGGCGCGGGTGCGCCGAGAAGGGCCCGAAGACGACCGGCCGCGCGACCGGGTTCGCGGCGAGCGTGCGGACGAGCCCCGCGGGGACGACGCCACCGAGCCCCCGGGCACCGGTGATGAGGCTGCGGCACCACGCGAGACCGCCGCGGCCCCAGAACCCGGCGGGCGAGAACGCGGTGACGGAGCGGGCGGCGCCACGGCGGCCCAGCTCGAGAGCGACCGCACCGCCCATGGAGTTGCCCGCGACGTGCGGCCGGTCGACGTCGAGCGCCGCGCAGACCGCCTCGACGGCGTCCGCGAGCGCCTCGACCGACCCGGCCGGGAAGCGGCCCTCCGCGGACGGCAGGGCGGCCGCCGCGCCGAACCCCGGGAAGTCCAGACCGATGACCTCGCGCACCCCGGTCAGCCCCGGCAGCAGCGGGTCCCAGATCTGGCGCCGGCTGCCGATGCCGTGCAGAAGGACGAGCGGCTCACCCGAACCGGTGCGTTCGACGGCGCAGCCCGCGACGATCTCCACGCCCGTCAGGCTAGGGCCGCCGGGCGATCCTTGTTGACACTCTGACAACAACGGTGCGACGGTGCGGGCGGAGCGCACGGGCGCCCCACGCGGGCCGGAGGTGGCGATGACGTCGAGGCGGACGCGGGCGACCGGGCCCGGCACCGACGGGTTCGACTACGACGTCCTCGTCGTCGGCTCGGGGTTCGGCGGCGGCGTCACCGCGCTGCGGCTCACCGAGAAGGGCTACCGGGTCGGCGTCCTCGAGGCCGGCCGGCGGTTCGCCGACGACGACTTCGCGAAGACGTCCTGGGACGTCCGCCGGTACCTGTTCAACCCCGCGGCGCGCTGCTACGGCATCCTGCGGATGGACCTGCTGCGCAACGTCTTCGTGCTCTCCGGGGCCGGCGTCGGCGGTGGCTCGCTCGTCTACGCGAACACCCTCTACACCCCGCCGGACGCGTTCTACCTCGACCGGCAGTGGGCGCACGTCACCGACTGGAAGGCCGAGCTGGCCCCGCACTACGACACCGCGACCCGGATGCTCGGCGTCACGACGAACCCGTTGACGACGCCGTCCGACGAGGTGCTCCGCGAGGTCGCGGAGGACCTCGGCATCGGGCACACCTACCGGCCGACACCGGTGGGGGTGTTCTTCGGCCCGCCCGGGACGCCCCGCGGCCAGGCCCTGGCCGATCCCTGGTTCGGCGGCGCCGGGCCGGCCCGGACGACGTGCACGCACTGCGGCAACTGCATGGTCGGCTGCCGGGTCGGCGCGAAGAACACCGTCGCGAAGAACTACCTCCACCTCGCTGAGGCGGCCGGCACCCGGGTGCACCCGCTGACGACCGCCGTCCGGGTGCGGCCGCTGCCCGGCCCGGACGGCGCCCCGGCCCGCGGCGCCCACGGCTGGGCCGTCGAGACCCGCCCGACGGACCGGCCGGGCGCCCGGGTCGGCGCCCGGCAGGGCCGGCACGGGCGGACGTTCACCGCGCGGCACGTCGTCCTCGCGGCGGCCGCGCTCGGCACCCAGCGACTGCTCCACGCGATGCGCGACGAGGGCACCCTGGCGGACGTCTCGCCCCGGCTCGGCGAGCTGAGCCGGACGAACTCCGAGGCGATCCTCGGACCGCGGACGACGCGGCGCGGCGCGGACTTCTCCCAGGGCGTCGCGATCACCTCGTCGATCCACCCCGACCCGGTGACGCACATCGAGCCCGTGCGCTACGGCAAGGGGTCGAACCTGCTCGGGCTGCTGTCGACGGTGCTCGTCGACGGGGCCGACCCGGCCGACCCCGGCACCGGCACGCGGCGGCGGTGGGCCGCCGTCCCGCGGGAGCTGTGGCGGATCCGCCGTCACCTGCCCGGCGCCCTGCTCCCCCGGCGCTGGTCGGAGCAGGTCGTCGTCCTGCTCGTCATGCAGACCCTCGACAACTCGATCACGACGTTCACCCGGCGCGGGCTGCTCGGCCGCCGCCGGGTCACCTCGAAGCAGGGCGTCGGCGCCCCGAACCCGACGTGGATCCCGGCCGGCCACGAGGTGACCCGGCGGATCGCGGAGAAGATCGACGGCGTGCCGCTCGGCTCGGTGACCGACCTGTTCGACGTGCCGCTCACCGGGCACTTCATCGGCGGCTGCCCGATCGGGCTCACCCCGGCCGAGGGCGTCGTCGACCCGTACCACCGGCTCCACGGCTACGACGCGATCCACGTCGTCGACGGCTCGACGATCTCGGCGAACCTCGGCGTCAACCCGTCGCTGACGATCACCGCCCAGGCCGAGCGCGCGCTCTCGCTGTGGCCCAACGCCGGGGACCACGACCCACGACCGCCGCGCGGGGCCGCCTACGTGCGGGTGGCGCCGGTGCCGCCGCGGGCGCCCGTCGTCCCGGCGTCCGCGCCGGCGGCGCTGCGGTGGGCCACGGCCGCGCCGCAGGAGTCGACCCCGTGACGACCACGACGGCGACCGGCCGGCGCCGGCTCGAGCCGGACGAGCGCCGGCGGGAGATCCTCGGCTGCGCCGTCCGGCTGTTCGGCGAGCGGGCGTACGCGGAGGTGTCGACGACGGACATCGCCCGCGAGGCGGGGGTCGCGCGCGGCCTCATCAACCACTACTTCGGCACCAAGAAGGAGCTGTACCTCGAGGTCGTCCGGGCGCTCGTCACCGTGCCGGACGTCGCGCTCGCGCAGCTGCCCCGGGGCACCCGCGAGGAGCGGGTCGAGGCGTGCGTCGGGTGGTTCCTCGACGTCGTCCAGCGGCACAGCAGCGCGTGGTTCGCCGCCGTGAACGCCGAGGTTCTGGGGCGCGACCCGGACGTCGTGCGGGTCCTCGAGGAGGCCGACGACCGGACCGCGGACCAGGTGCTCGCGCTGCTCGGGATCGAGCCGACCGAGGACGTCCGCGCGATGGTGCGCGCCCACGCGGGCATGGCGAAGGTCGCCGCGCACGAGTGGCTCGTGCGCCGGGCCATGACGCGCGAGCAGGCGCACGCGCTGCTCAGCCGGACGCTGCTGACGATCGTCGAGGACGTCGCCGCGGCCGGCTGAGCGCGCGCACGGAAGCCCTGCGCGGGAACGGGTCCCGCGCCGGGTCAGGCTTCGACGATCTTCTTCAGCGCGTCGAGGCTGGTCCGCTGCGCGGCGGACACCTGGGCCTCGATCTGGCCGCCGACGGCCATGACCATGCCGCCGGAGAAGGTCATCGTCCACGTCACCGCCGTGCCGGCGCCGGACGGCGCGAGCGCGTAGACGTTCGTGACGCCGATGCCCATCGGGCCGTTGCCGGACATCGTCGAGCCGCCGCCCGCGGTGACCTCGGACATGGTCCACGCGACGTCCGCGGGCATGCCCATGATCGAGACGCGCTGGGTGAACGTCGTCCCCAGCTCGAACGCCGTCGGAGGCTCGCCGACGAAGCCCTGGTGGATCGAGACCCAGTCGGCCATCTTCGTCGGGTCGGCCATGACGGCCCAGACGGCGGCGGGGTCCGCCGCGATCTCTGTGGTGGTGGAAGCAGTCGCCATGCGCGGAACCCTACTACCCAGTAACAAGGGTGGGGAGACATCTGCGTGACGTCGCTCTCGTGGCGCAGCCTTGCGTCGTGCCGGACGGCCGAGGCGGACTGTTGGCAGGCTGCCAACAGAGTGCTAGCGTCCGGCCGCATGACGATCGCCGACGGCGGGGCCGGCCCGGCCCGGGAGGCCGTCGAGCGCTGCCGGGTGCTCGTCGTCGGGGCCGGGTTCGGCGGCCTCGGCGCCGCCTTCGCGCTGCGCCGGGCGGGCTACCGGGCGGACGACGACGTGCTCGTCCTGGACGCGGCGGACCGGGTCGGCGGGGTCTGGCGGGACAACCACTACCCGGGCTGCGCCTGCGACATCCCCGCGATGCTCTACTCCTACTCGTACGCCCCGAACCCGGCGTGGAGCCGGCGCTTCCCGCCGCACCACGAGATCCGCGCCTACCTCGAGCGGTGCGTCGACGACTTCGACGTCCGCCGGTCGCTGCGGCTGGGGACGGCCGTGGAGAGCGCCGCCTGGGACGACGCCCGCGGGCTCTGGACCGCACGCACGGCCGACGGGCGGGTCTTCGAGGCGCAGGTGCTCGTCCCGGCCGTCGGGCAGCTCTCCCGGCCCGTCGTGCCCGAGATCCCGGGACTCGACGGCTTCGCCGGGCCGGCGTTCCACACCGCCCGCTGGGACGACGCGGTCGACGTCACCGGCCGGCGGGTCGCCGTCCTCGGCACCGGCGCGAGCGCGATCCAGGTCGTCCCGGCGATCGCCGGCCGCGCCGCGCAGGTCACGGTGCTGCAGCGGACCCCGCCCTGGGTGCTGCCCAAGCCGGACCGCCGTTACGGGCCGGTGACGCGGTGGATCTCGCGGCACGTGCCCGGTGCGACGCAGGTGCAGCGCGGCGGCTTCTGGATGGCGACCGTCGTGACCGGCCGGGCGGTGCGCGGCAAGGCGGTGTCGAGCCGCGCCGTCCGCTGGCTCTCGACCGCCCAGCGCCGGCTGCAGGTGCCCGACCCGGTCCTGCGCGCGAAGGTCACCCCGGACTACCCGATGGGCTGCAAGCGGGTGCTCTTCACGGGGACCTGGTACCCGGCGCTGCGCCGCCCGGACGTCGACCTCGTGACCGACCCGGTCGTGCGCGTCACCTCGACCGGGGTCGTGACCCGCGACGCAGGCGGCGAGCGCGAGCACCCGTGCGACGTCCTCGTGCTCTCGACCGGGTTCGCCGCGACCGAGATCCTCGTGCCCCTGCAGGTGACCGGACGCGACGGCGCCGACCTGCACACGGTCTGGGCGGACGGCGCCCGCGCCCACCTCGGCATGACCGTGCCGCGCTTCCCGAACCTCGTCGTGCTCTACGGGCCGAACACGAACACGGGCAACACGTCCGTCGTGTTCTTCCTCGAGGCGCAGTGCCGCTACCTCGTGCAGGCGCTGGCGCTGCTGGGCTCCCGGCCGGGGACGCCCCTCGACGGCGGCCGACGGCTCGAGGTGCGCGCCGACGTCGAGGAGCGGTACGACGCGGAGATCCAGACCCGGCTGGCGTCGTCCGTCTGGACCGCATGCACGAGCTGGTACCGGACGGCGTCGGGGCGGGTCGTGACGAACTGGCCCGGGTCGGCGGGCGAGTACCGGCGGCGGACGGCGCGGCTGGACCCGGCGGACTTCACGGTGACGGAGGCGTCGGCGCAGCAGGAGCGGGCGGCGGTGCAGTAGCCCGGGCCGGCGCCGTTGAGATCCCCGTCGTCGCACTCGCGCAGCCTGCTGTCGAACTCGACCGGGACGCCGGCGCCCTCGAACGCGATCTCCACGGTCTGCCGGGCGCGGCGCAGGTCGGAGCAGAGCACCGCCGCCAGCCCGTCGTCTGCTGCGTGCCGGCGGACGCCGTCCGCCTACCGCGACCGCGCGGGGTCGCCGTCCGCGGGCTCCGGGTCCGCCGGGCCGAGGTCCGCCTTGACGGCGTCCCGCTCGCCCATCGGGCGGTCGGGACCATGGGTCGTGTCCTGCACGGTCTGCTTCTCGGACTCGGCGTTGATCTCGGCGCCGAGGAGCACGGCGACCAGGCTGATCCAGAGCCACAGGAGCAGGACGACGACGCCGGCGAGGCTGCCGTAGGTCTTGCCGTAGGAGCCGAAGTTGTTGACGTACAAGGAGAAGACGACGGAGGCGCCGATCCACAGGACGACCGCGACGGTCGCGCCGACGGAGACCCAGCGCAGCTTCGGGGCGTCGCGGTCGGGGGCGACGCGGTAGAGCACGGCGAGCGAGAGCCCGACGACGGCGAGGACGACGGCCCAGCGCAGCGCTTCGACGCCGATCCGCAGCGGGGTCGGCAGGTCGAGGGCGTTCGCGACCGCGGGGAAGACCGCGACGAGCGCGAGGGTGACGACGAAGACGAGGATCGCACCGAGGGTGAGGCCGAGGGCGAGCGCCTTGCGCTTGACGAAGCCGCGGGTCTCTTCCTCGTCGTAGGCGGTGTTCACCGCGGTGACGAGGTTGCCGGTGCCGCCCGAGGCGCTCCACAGCGCGAGCACGAGCGAGACGACGAGCCCGATCCCGAGACCCTGGTCGTTCGCCGCGGCGAGCGAGGACATCTGCTCGTCGAGCAGGTCACGCGCGGACGCGGGCAGCACGTCGGCGAACGTCTGGAGCTGGGCCTGCACCTGCGACGGCTCGGTGACCAGGCCGTACACGAGCATGGCCGCGACGATCGACGGCACGAGCGACAGGAACGCGTAGAACGCGACCCCGGCCGCGATGAGCATCATCTGGTCGGCCTGGAACTCCTTCCAGCCGCGCCGGGCGATCTGGAACCAGCCCCTGGCCGGCACCTCCTGCGGGCGCCCGGCGTGGGCTCCCGGGTACTGCTCGTCGAGCCCGCCGTCGCGGCCGGCCCGTCCCCCCGTGGTTGCGCTCATGCCCGCGGCTGTACCCGCCCGCGGGCCGGCCATGCCGGGTCAGGGCACCCAGCGGTAACCGACCCCGCGCACCGTCTGGAGGGGCCGGCCGTGCCCGCCGAGCTTGCGGCGCAGCCGGGCGACGTGGACGTCGACGGTCCGCGGGCCCGTCCACCGCGGGTCGGCGTGCCCCCACACCGTCGCGAGCAGGTGCTCCCGGGTGAGCACCCGGCCCGGTCGGGACGCGAGGTGCGCGAAGAGGTCGAACTCGCGGCGCGTCAGGTCGAGGGGCTCGGCGTCGAGCGTCACGGAGCGGCCGGCCCGGTCGAGCGTGAGCCCGGGCCGGACCCACTCGTGGGCGGGCGCGGGGACCGCACCGGTCGCCGTGCCCGACACGTCGGGCGCGTGGGACGCGTCGGGGACCGGGACGGCGGGCTCCGGCGGCGCGGGCACCTCGTCCGGGACCGCACGCAGGTCGGCCGGCCGGTCCGGCCGGGCCGGCAGCAGGACGACGACCCCGACGACCGCGGCCCCGGCGGGCACCTCGTCGGGCGGGACGACGGTGAGCACCCCGGGCGCCGGGTCACCGGCGCGCAGCGACCGGGCGGGCGCCAGGACGGCTCCCGCGGGCAGGACGGTCACGACGCACGCTCCTCGAGGTCGACGGCGAGGTCGACGTGGTCGAGCGGGGTCAGCCCGGCCCGGGTCCGGCGCCAGCGCGCCACGGCCCGGGGACGACGCCCCGACCGGCGGGTGCGGACCTCGAGCCGGACGACGTCGCCGTCGGCGGCCTCGAGCCAGGCCTCCCAGCCCCGGCCGCCGGCGACCCGGGCCGGCTCGTCGGGTGCGAGCCGGTCGGCGAGGGCGTCCCAGAGGTCGGCACGCGCCGCGAGGACCTCCGCGACCTGCACGAGCTGGGCGGACGACGGGTCGGGGGCGTCCGGGAGCAGCGCGTCGGGGCGGACGGCGTCGGGGCGGACCTGGTCCCTCACGACGCCACCGCCGCGAGCTCACGACGGCGACCGGCCCCGGCCGCCGTCACCGCGGGGGCCGCGACGGCGTGCGCGGCGAGCGCCGCGTCGACCGGGCCGGCCGCGCCGCGGCGGACGAACCACTCGTGCCGGTAGCCCTCGGCCGTGCCGTCGAGGTACTCGGGGCCGATCTGGCTCGCGTGCGCGGCCATCGCCTGCATCTTCGTGCCGAGCACGGCGTCGTCCGCGCGGACGGCGAACGTGATGTCGTCGGCCGGCAGGCCGACGTCGAGCAGCTCACCGGCGGCCTGCGCGAGGACGTGCCGCGGGCCGTCCCGCAGCACGAGCGGGTCGACGGTCGCCTCGTAGCCGGTGAGCCCGAGGTCGGCGGCGACGCGGGCGCCGACCCGGTGCACCTGGACGTGGTCGACGTGCCCGTAGACCCCGCGCCCGTCGTAGTGGACGACCGCCTGGGCGCCCTCGGCCTCGGCGACCTGCCGCACCCGCCGGCCGACGTCGCCGACGCCCGCCGCGCCGAGGCTGCCGGCCCGGTACGGGCCGTCGTGGCAGCCCGAGTCGGCGTACGGGAGGACGACGAGGCGCGCGGCGCCGAGCAGGTCGGCGGCCTCCTCGAGCTCGCGCAGGCGCCGGTCGCGGATGGTCTCGCCGGTGCGCAGCGGGACCCGCGGGACGCCCTGGCCGCCGTCGGTCGCGGTGACGAGGACGACACGCAGGCCGCGGTCGGCGAGCAGGCGCACGGCGGCACCGGTGAAGATCGCCTCGTCGTCGGGGTGGGCGTGCAGGACTAGGACGGTGCTGGTCATGGTGGTCGATCCCTGGCGGTCGCGGCGCCGTCGGCGCCGGGCGGGGCCCGATGGACGGGCCGTTGACACGAGTCAGGCCGCGGGACGACAACAGCACAGGACGCCCGCGACCCGGCGACACACCGGGGTCATGGGGGACGTCATGGCTGCCATGTCCACCAGATTGGCACAGAATCCCGCCGGGCTCCACCTCCGGCGCGCAGAATCTCACCGGATCGGTCAAGATTCCTCCGGCACCGCCCCGCACCATCCGCACGGCACCATCCGCACGGCACCACCCGCCCGGCACCACC
>NZ_MWLL01000069.1 GCF_002198675.1 Kineosporia sp. R_H_3
TCTCGAACCGGTCTGGGCGGCGGCGGAGGGTGGGCGTGGACATGGATCGATGGCAGCAGATCTCGTCTGAGAGCATGAAACCGTGGTCGAGCAGCGCATGAGGAACCGCGGTCTGGACTCCACCGACGGAAGAATCCTCCGTCTGCTCGTGGAGAACGCCCGTGCGTCCTTCCGCGACCTCGGCGAGGCGGTCGGTCTCTCGGCCCAGGCCGTGACCCAGCGGATGCGCCGGATGGAGGCCAGCGGCGTCGTCCGCGGGTACACCGTCCTCCTCGACCCGGAGCTCGAGGGCACCCCCTGGCACGCGGTCGTCCACGTCAACACGGCGATCGACGTCGACGCCCCGACGATGGAGGAGGGCTTCGCGTCGATCCCGGCCGTCGTCGAGGTGCTCGACCTCGCCGGCACCATCGACTACGAGGTCCGGGTCAAGGGCCGCACGCAGGCCGAGCTGTACGAGGCGGTGCAGCTGATCCGGCTGCTCCCGGGCGTGACCTCGATCGAGACGCGGATCATCATGCGCCGGGTGCTCAAGCGCTGAGCGCCGGGCGCGCTCAGACGAGGTCGACGATGTCCGCGATCGAGTCCCGGACGTGCGAGGGCCGGTACGGGAAGGTCTCGACCGCGCTGCGCGGGGTGGAGCCGGTGAGGACGAGGTACGTCGACAGGCCCGCCTCGATGCCCGCGACGATGTCGGTGTCCATCCGGTCGCCGATCATCGCCGTCGACTCCGAGTGGGCGTCGATCCGGTTCATCGCCGAGCGGAACATCATCGGGTTCGGCTTGCCGACGACGTAGGGCACCGCCCCGGTCGCCTTGGTGATGAGGGCTGCGACCGCACCGCAGGCCGGCAGCGGGCCCTCGGCCGAGGGGCCCGTCGGGTCCGGGTTCGTCGCGATGAACCGGGCGCCGCCGTCGATGAGCCGGATCGCCTTGGTGATGGCCTCGAACGAGTAGGTCCGGGTCTCGCCGAGGACGACGTAGTCGGGGTCGGTGTCGGTGAGCACGTACCCGATCTCGTGGAGCGCCGTCGTGAGGCCGGCTTCGCCGATGACGTACGCCGAGCCGCCGGGGTGCTGGTCGTCGAGGAACTGCGCGGTCGCCAGCGCCGACGTCCAGATCGCCTCCTCCGGCACGTCGAGGCCGGAGCCGAGGAGCCGGGCGCGCAGGTCGCGGGCGGTGAAGATCGAGTTGTTCGTCAGCACGAGGAACCGCTTGTCCTTCTCGCGCAGCCGGGCGAGGAAGTCCGCGGCGCCGGGCAGGGCGGTCCCCTCGTGGACGAGCACGCCGTCCATGTCGGTCAGCCAGCAGTCGATCGCGCGTCGCTCGCTCATGGGGCGAGCCTAGAGGGCTCGGGCGTTCGCGCAGGGGCACGGCGTGCGAGGGTGGGCCCGGCCCTGTGCGGGGCCCGTGCGGACCCAGGGAGGCAGCGTGGCCGGATCGTCGTCGGTCGTTCACCGGCTCGTCGTCGTCGGCGCGGACGCCGCCGGGATGAGCGCCGCGCACCAGGCGCTGCGGACGGCGCGGGCGGCCGGCGTCGACCTGCGTGTCGTGGCCCTGGAGCGGACGCGGCACACGTCGTACTCGGCCTGCGGGATCCCGTACTGGGTGGCCGGCGACGTCGAGGACGGCGACCGGCTCGTCGCGCGGACCGCGCAGGAGCACCGCGCGGCCGGCATCGACCTGCGGCTCGGGGTGGAGGCCGTCGGGCTCGACGTCGCCGCCCGCACCGTGACCGGCGTCGACGTCGCGACCGGCGCGCGGACGACGTGGGAGTACGACGACGTCCTGCTCGCGACCGGCGCGGCGCCCGTCGTCCCGCCGTGGGCGCTCGACGCGGACGGCCGGGTGGTGCCCGGGGTCCGGGCGGTCAAGGACCTCGACGACGGCGCGGCCTGGGTCGCGATGCTCGCCGGCGCACCCCGCCGCGGGGTCGTCGTCGGCGGTGGCTACATCGGGCTGGAGATGGCGGAGGCGTTCGTGCGCAAGGGGTTGGCGACGACGCTCGTCACCCGGCGCGAGGTGATGGGGGCCCTCGACCCCGACATGGGGGCGCGGGTCCGCGAGGCGGTCGAGCGGGCCGGGGTGACGGTCCGGGTCGGGGAGGACGTCGGGTCGCTGACCGTCGGCCCGGACGGCCGGGTCGCCTGCGTGAGCGCGGTGCCGACGGGCAGCGGTACGGCGGGACCGGCTGCGGGAGAACGGTTCGAGGGCGACGTCGTCGCGCTCGGCCTCGGTGCCCGGCCGCGTTCGGAGCTCGCGGTCGCGGCCGGGGTCGCCATCGGGGACCTCGGCGGCGTCCTCACCGACGACCGGCAGCGGGCGCTCGGCCCGGACGGTGCCGTGCTGCCGGGGGTGTGGGCGGCGGGGGACTGCTGCGAGCACGTCGAGCGGCACGGCGGGCAGCGGGTGTACGTGCCGCTCGGCACGCACGCGAACAAGCAGGGCCGGGTGGCGGGGGAGAACATCGGTCGCTCCGCGGCCGGCGACCCGGAGGACGGCACCGCGGGCGGACCGGCCCGGTTCGGCGGCGTGCTCGGGACCGCGATCACCCGGTTCGTCGCGAACGGCGTCCACGTCGAGATCGGCCGCACCGGCCCGACGACGCAGCAGGCGCTCGACTCCGGCCGCGACGTCGCGAGCCTCGTCACGCAGTCGACGACGGCGAGCGGCTACATGCCGGAGGCGTCGCCGATCGCGGTCAAGGTGCTGGCGGAGAAGGGGTCCCGGCTGCTGCTCGGGCTGCAGATCGTCGGCGGCGCCGGCTCGGCCAAGCGGATCGACACCGCGGCGGCCGCGATCTGGCTGCACGCGCGCGTCGACGACGTCGCCGCCATGGACCTGTCCTACGCGCCGCCGTTCTCCCCGGTCCACGACCCGGTCCAGATCGCGTGCCGGCGGCTCGCGGAACGGATGCAGTGGTGACGCGGGCCCGGCCAGGCACCGCCCCCGCGCCGTGGACCGGCGCAGGGGCGGTGCCGGGCGGCGGTCAGTCGCCGACGTAGATCTCGACCCGTCGGTTGCCGGCCTTGCCCCGCGCCGTGGTGTTCGGCAGCGCAGGGTCGGTCTCGCCGAAGCCCGCGGTCCGCACCCGGACGCGCTCGTCGCGCTCGACGAGCCACTGCCCGACCTGCCGGGACCGGTTCTCCGACAGGGTCTGGTTCGACGAGGCCGAACCGTCGGCGTCGGTGTGGCCCTCGAGCCGGACGGACCGCATGCCGTACCGCACCGCCTGGGCGTCCACCCTCGCCAGCACCGCGCGAGCGGTGGCGTCGAGCCGGAAGTCGCCGACGGGGAAGTACACGACCGCGAGCAGGTGCCGGGCGGAGGTCGGCCGGCTGACCGGGACCGTGGCGGCCGTCGACCGGGTCGACGCGGGGCCGAGGGCGGTCACGGTGACGGTGTCCGTCGTCCGCAGCGCCCGGTCGGCGACCGTGCAGGACTGCGTCGTCGCGAGCGGCGCCGCCGCGACCTCGCAGACGGCCGCGCCGTTCACCCGGACGACGTACCCGGTCACCGAGGTGGTCGGGGAGACGCGCCAGGTGACGCGGGAGTCGATCTGCTCGGTCAGCGTGCGCGAGACCGGGGCGCCCTTGGCGTCGTAGGTCGGCTTCTCGACGATCTTCTTCGCCGCGGGGTTGCCGACCACGCCGGCCGTGACGCCCGTCGGTGCCTGGGGCGTGACCGTCACGCGGAGCGTCGTCGTGGCCGTGCCGCCGTGGCCGTCCGAGACGGTCACGGGCACGGTCGCCGACCCGCTGAACGTCGTGGCGGCCGCGACGCGCACGGTGGGCGAGCCGCCGGACGTGCCGACCGTCCGGGTGACCCGGCTCGCCGCGTTGGCCGAGCCGGTCGGCGTGCCGGTCGTGACCGTCGGGTCGTCGTCCGGGTCGGCGTCACCGACGGTGAGCGTGAACGTCGTCGCACTGCCGGCGACGATGGTCCGCGCGGCCGGGGCCGAGACCGTCGGGGCGGTGTTCGGCACCGTGAGGTCGATGGTCGCGGTGTCGGTGTTCCCGACGACGTCCGTGACGGTGTAGGTCAGTGCATCCGCGCCCCGGAAGCCCGCGGCGGGCGTCACCCGGACGCTGCCCCCGACGATCTGCGCCGTGCCGCCGTTGTCGGTGTCCGAGACGTCGGTGACGGTGAGACCCGTGCCGGTGTCGTTGGCGCGCACGTGGACCGTCACCGGGCTCGCGCCGTGGCCGCTCGTCGCGGTGTCGTCCGCAGCCGACAGGGCCGGAGCGGTCACGTCCACGCTGACCTCGGCCGCGGTCGCCGAGCCCGTCACGGTGTACGTGAACGTGTCGGTGCCGGCGAAGTCGCCGGGCGGCGTGTACCGGACCTGGCCGCTCTCGACGACCGCGGTCCCGTGCGCGGGCGTCCCGACCTCGTCGATCGCCGGGCTGCCCGGGTCGTTGGAGAGGACGTCGACGAGCACGCTCTCGTCGTACGGCGTCGTCGCGGTGTCGTCGACCGGGTCGTTCGCGGTCGTGGCCGACACGGTGACGGTGACCGAAGCGGTGTCGGTGCGCGGGGTCGCGGCACCGTCGGTCACGTCGTAGGTGAACGTGTCGTCACCGAGCTGGCCGGCGGCCGGCGTGTAGGTCACCGTTCCGTCGTGGTTGTCGACGACGGAGCCGTTGGCGGGCTGGGTGACGCTGTCCACCGCCAGGGCCCCGAAGCCGTGGTCGTTGTCCAGGAGGTCGATCGTCGCGGGAGTCGTGTCGTCCGTCGTCCCGGTGTCGTCCGTGGCCACGAGGGCAGGCGGTGCGACGGTCACGGTGACCGTCTCCTGACCGGTCTGGGTGGTCGCGTCCTCGACGTCGTACGTGAACGAGTCGCTGCCCTCGTACGCCGCGTCCGGCGTGTAGGTCACCGTGGAGCCGTCCGCCGCCACCTGCACGGTGCCGTGGGCCGGGGTACCGGCCGCCGTCACGACGAGCGGCGCGTTGCCGGTGTCGTTGCCGAGGACGTCGACGTCGGTCGCGACGCCCGAGGTCGCGGTCGCGGTGTCAGCGGCCAGGGTCAGCGGGCCCGGGACGTTCACCGTGACGTCCACGGTGGCGGTGTCGGTGCCGCCGTTGCCGTCGGAGACGTCGTAGGTGAGCTGGTCGGTGCCGACGTAGCCGGAGTCCGGCGTGTAGAGGATCTTGGTGTCGCCGGCCGTCGTGGCCGCCGTGCCGTGCGACGGCGTGGAGACGGCGGTGATCGTCAGCGGGTCGTTCTCGGGGTCGCTGTCGTTGCCGAGGACCGTGAGGGTCGCCGGGACGTCCTGCGTCGCGCTCGTCGTGTCGTCGACCGCGGTCGGGGCGCCGTTGACGTGGACGGTCGCCCCCGCGGCGGTGTCGTCCGTGAGGCTCAGCGATGCGTCGACCGTGGCCGACCCGACGTGCGCGACGACGGAGTTGGCCCGGTCACCGGAGACTGCCGGCAGCGTCAACGTGTAGCCGAGGACGCTGGTGCCCGCGCCGACGGTGAACGGCCCCGAGAACGTGAGGACGCCGCCGGAGAGCACACCGTCCGGCACCGTGCTGCCGCGCCAGGTCACCGAGCCGGGCACGAGCGTCGCACCGCTCGGGACGGTGTCGGCGAAGTCGTCGATCACGGCGCCCGCCGTGCCGGTGACGGCCACCTCGTAGTGCACGTCGCCGCCGGCGCTCGGCAGGGAGGAGACGTCCGCCGTCTTCGCGAGGAGGAGGTCGTTCGTGGCCGGTGTGATCGCGGGCAGCGAGGCGAGCGATCCGAGGTCCGTGTGCTTGACCTGGGTGCCCGACGTGATCTGCTGGATCGGTACGAGCGACGCCGCCGACGCCGTGTAGCCGACGGCACGGAACGTGTACGTCGCGGTGTAGTCGCTGCTCGCGCTGTTGAGGCTGGCGACGCGGAGCTGGTCCGTGTAGGTCGTCCCCTGCAGGGTCAGGCTCGTGCCGACGAGGCGGTAGGCGCCCGCGGGCCACGACGACGACGCGGCAGGTGTCATCCAGAAGGACCGGTAGTCACCGGCAGGGCCGTCCCCGACCGTGCCGGTCTGCCCGTTCACGGTGATCGTGAACGTCGCACCGATCGTCGGCGTGCCACCGTCGACGGTGACGGAGGTGAGCTTGTTGGCGGCCGCCTTGATGGTCTCGCTGACGGCGCTGAAGCCGCCCGTGGTCCCGCACAGCTGGCTCGACCCCGGCAGGTCGGGACGCCCCGACCACACCTGCACGTCGTGGTTCTGGGCCGGGCCGCTGCCGGTCCCGGTGGCGGACAGGAACCAGAAGAGCGACTGCCCGGCGCCGCCCGCCAGAGAGGCGATCTGCATGCTCGCCGCCTGCCCGGTGCCCAGACCGACACGCCCGCCGCTGAAGTTCGCGAGCTTCACCCAGAGGTCGCTGCGGGCGGACCCTGTGTTCGCCACCCGGTACCCCGCGTACGCCCCCATGAGCTGCGGGCTGATCCCGGAGTCGATGTAGAAGTTCGGGCCGTGCAGGGCGGAGACGGTGAGCCCGACGCTGGAGCAGGCGGCCACGGTGGCGCTCGCCGGAGCGGCGGTCGTGGCGAGCCCGGCGCCTGCGAGCACTGCGGAGATGCCTGCGGCGAGCACGGGACGCGTGGCGCGACGAAGGGCCGTGCTGCGACGGGGGAGGCGAGCTGAGGTCATGAAGGACTTGTCGACCGGGAAGGCCCTGATCCTCCCGCCTCGCACGAGTGATTCCCCGGGTACCGAATGGGTCATCCGGTCACGAACGGTCATCCAGGGGGGCAGCGGCGGACGCATCGACTCATCGTCACATCCGTTCAGTTGCTTGGGAGATAGTGCATAACTGTGCTGGTCTGGTGTATGACAGAGGTCACAGCCGGGCCCCCACCCCTGGCCGTCCACCCGTGTCTTCGTCGAAGAGGTCCCCTCATGCGCGACATCCAGGGCGTCGGCGTCAGCGCCGGCCTCGTCGTCGCCCCGGTCCGGCGGATGCCGGACCCCGTCCGCGAACCGGACGCGGGCGTCGTCCTGCCCGAGGACGAGCGGGCCGCCGCCGCGGCCCGGCTCGTCGTGGCCGCGGACGCCGTCCGCGCCGACCTCGAGCACCGGGCCGAGTCCGCCTCCGAGACCGGCCGCGCGGTGCTCGAGGCGACCGCGCTCATGGCCGCCGACCCGACGCTCGAGGCGACGGCCACCGGGCTCGTCACCGACGCCGGGCTCACCCCCGAGCGGGCCATCTGGCAGGCCGCCAACGACGTCGCCGCGATGCTCGCGAGCCTCGGCGGCTACATGGCCGAGCGCTCGCGGGACGTCGAGGACGTCCGGGACCGGATCGTCGCCGAGCTCACCGGGCGCCCCGCGCCCGGCATCCCGCACTCCGACGTGCCGTTCGTGCTCGTCGCGCACGACCTCGCCCCGGCCGACACCGCGACGATCGACACCGCCGTCGTCCGCGCGCTGGTCACCGTCGAGGGCGGCCCGACGTCGCACACCGCGATCCTCGCGCGGGCGCTCGGGCTGCCCGCGGTCGTCGCCGCGAAGGACGCCGCCTCCCTCGCCGACGGTGACGTCGTCCTCGTCGACGGCGCCGCCGGCCGGGTCGTCGTCGACCCGGACGACGCGGCCCGCGCGCGGGCGGAGCGGCTCGCCGCGACCGGTCCGCGCAGCTTCGACGGCCGAGGCCGGACGGCGAGCGGCACCCCGGTCGCCCTGCTCGCCAACGTCGGCGACGGCGCGGGGGCGGTGGCCGCCGCGGCCGCCGGTGCCGAGGGCGTCGGCCTGTTCCGCACCGAGTTCTGCTTCCTCGACCGGACCGAGCCGCCGACCGTCGAGGAGCAGGTCGCGGCCTACCGCGGCGTCCTCGAGCAGTTCGCCGGCAAGAAGGTCGTCGTCCGCACCCTCGACGCCGGCTCCGACAAGCCGCTCCCGTTCGTCACGGCGACCGACGAGCCGAACCCGGCGCTCGGCGTCCGTGGCCTGCGCACCGTCTACCGCGCCCCGCAGCTGCTCGAGGACCAGCTCGCGGCGATCGCCGCCGCGGCCGGGCAGACCGAGGCCGAGGTCTGGGTGATGGCGCCGATGATCGCGACCGTCGACGCGACCCAGGCGTTCGTCTCCCGCTGCCACGCCCACGGCCTGCAGACCGCCGGGGTCATGGTCGAGATCCCGTCCGCGGCGATCTGCGCCGACGAGATCCTCACCGAGGCCGCGTTCGCGAGCATCGGCACGAACGACCTCACGCAGTACACGCTCGCCGCCGACCGGCTCCTCGGCGACCTGGCCCCGCTCAACGACCCCTGGCAGCCCGCGCTGCTGCGCCTGGTCGACATGACGTGCCGGGCCGGGGAGCGCCGCGGCCGCCCGGTCGGGGTCTGCGGCGAGGCCGCCGCCGACCCGGCGCTCGCGTGCGTGCTCGTCGGCCTCGGCGTCGACTCGCTGTCGATGACGGCCCGCTCGATCGCCGACGTCGCCGCCGCGCTCGCCGGGGCGACCGACGAGCAGTGCCGGGACGCCGCCCGCGCCGCCGCGTCGTCCCCGACCGCCGCGCAGGCCCGGGCCGCGGCCCGCGAGCACCTGCCGCACCTGGCCGACCTCGGGCTGTAGGTCACCCACCGAGCAGACGCGCCCCCGTGTCGTGCAGGACGGCGCGCAGGAACGCGTCGCCGAGCCGCGGGTCGGCGTCCGCCCACCCGACGACCGCGGCGACCTGCTCGGCGTACGGGTGCGGGATGTTCGGGAAGTCGGTGCCGAGGACGACGCGGTCGGCGACGTCGACGAGCCGGGCCGGCCAGTCCGCCGGCAGCGGGGCGAACGCCTGCGTGAACGCCGTCCCGACCATCGTCGTGTCGAGGTGCACCCGCGGGTAGCGGTGCACGAGGTCGAGGGCCGCGGTGTAGTCCGGCAGCCCGGCGTGCGCGAGGACGGCCACGAGGTCCGGGTGCCGGGCGAGCACCTCCTCGAAGATGCCCAGACCCGTGTACTCGCCCCGGTTCGGGCCGTCGCCGCAGTGCGTGACGACGGGGACGCCGGCCTGCGCGAGCAGCCCCCAGACGTCGTCGAGCAGCGGGTCCCGCGGGTCGAAGCCGCCGACCTGGACGTGCACCTTGACGCACCGCAGCCCGGCCTCGAGCGCCTCCTCGACGTACTGCGGGGCGTCGATCTCGGGGTAGAACGTCGCGGTGGGGACGGCGTCGGGCGTGCGCGCGGCGAACTCCCGGAGCCACTCGTTGAGCCAGCGGGCCATCCCGGGCCGGTGCGGGTACGCCAGCGGCGCGAACGCCGTCACGCCGAACGAGCGCAGCGTCGCGAGCCGCTGCGGCTCGTCGGTCCGGTAGGTGATCGGCCACGGCCGGCCGGTGCGGGCGCCGACCTCGTCGAAGAACGCCCACACCTTCGCGAGGACGTTCGCCGGCATGAAGTGGGTGTGGACGTCGACGAGCCCCGGGACGCCGCGGGCGGCGAGCAGGGCGGGCAGACCGGCGTCGGTGAGGGCCGGTGGTCCGGCGGGTGGTCCGGCAGGTGGTCCGGCAGCGGCGGGCACCCGGTCAGCATGCCCCCCGACGGGTCAGCCGACGACCCAGTCGTACCGGGCGGCGTCGCTGCGGGCCCCGCTCGTGCGGTCGACCGACCGCACGTAGAAGTGGTGCGGGCCGGCCGGCAGGTCGATGAAGATCGCGTACCACTCGCCGTCGCACGGCCGCCAGCCGGCGTCGTCGAGCTTCGCCTCGTAGCCGAGGCCGGCCACCGGCGCCCACGAGAACCCCGCCGCGGGCAGCGTCGTCGTGCCGGGCGGCGCCTGCCGGATCCGCGGCGCCACCGGACCCTGCGACGGCACCCGCATCGCGGGCAGCATCGTCGTCGGGGCGTCGGCGTACGGGTCCGGGGTGCCGGAGGTCTCGGAGGGGTGCGCAGTCCCCGTGGTGCTCGTCATCGTGGGTCCCGGGCTCCTCGTCGTGGTCCTGGTGGTCGTGCTGCTGGTCGAGCTGCTGGTCGAGCTGGTGGTCGTGCTGCCGGTCGTGGTCGTCGTGCCGGGCGGCCCCGTCGTGGGACGGGTCGTCGGCCGGGTCGTCGGTCTCGTCGTCGACCTCGACGACGAGAC
>NZ_MWLL01000007.1 GCF_002198675.1 Kineosporia sp. R_H_3
GCCGAGGGTCCAGTCCCACAGCTCGAGCATGTCGTGATCTGCGTCCAGTTCATCTTCAAGCCGGGCACCTACGACGACGACTTCCACCATCTCGACGGTCAGATCGACCACTACGCCCGCAGCCTGCCCGGCTTCGACCACGTCGAGACCTACCAATCCGCCGACGGCGTCATCGTCAACGCCATCTACTACTTCACCGACCGTGAAGCCCTCCGCGACCTCGGCCGCTTCCCCCAGCACCTGCAAGCCAAAGAACAAGTCCGCCGCTGGTACGACGGCTACCGCATCATCGTCAGCGACATCACCGCCACCTACGGCGACAACGAACTCGACACGCCGGTCTAGCAGTGCCAGGGAGTCCTGGCAGAGACACACACGACTGACCACGCAATTGATCTTCCGATCCGACGTCGGACGGTCACTTCCGGGCGGGTCCGAACGAGTCTCTCGTCGTGCCTGATCAGCAGCGGGAAGAGTCGTCCTGGCGCGGGCGGGTACGCTCCTCGTGGGCGCACTATGGGCGTGATCTTGGAGAAGCGGCTGTCCGGTGGTGTCCGGCTGTCCCCGGTGGTCATCGACGGACGAAGCGGGCCCCGAAACGACGATGGGCCTGTGACCTGCGGAAACGTAGTGCATTTCCGCTGGTCAGAGGCCCTTTTCTGGTGGCCAGGGGCGGGGTCGAACCGCCGACCTTCCGATTTTCAGAAGACCATCTATGCCACCCGAAGCGGGCCTTGACCTGCAGTGATGCCCTCCCTCGTTGTCTGGTGAGGATCTTCTGGGCGTCTCCTGGGCGAGAATCACCGCAACCTGTCGGCGCTGGCCGTTGCTACCCGGACTGCATGCTCGCGCATCACCTCCAGGGACCGTGGAGGTCGATGGCGATGTCGATGAGCTCGACCGCTCCGTCGGGGGCGTGCTGACCGACGACGGCGACCATCGGGACGAGCCGGCCGGCGGCGATGAGGAGCCGGTACTCGGGACGGCCGGGGAACTGCTGTGGCAGGTCGTCCCAGCCGATAGCGAACCTCTCGATGATCGCCAGCAGTTCGTAGGCCTCGAACTCGGCCGAGGTCGGCTCGTCGTTCGGGCCGCGCTCGTCGCCGAGCTGGGCGTCGATGAGAGCGAAGAAGTCCGGGGTCGCACGGACGACGCGCCGATCAGCCACCGGTGGGTTCGGGCGGTCAGGACGCGTTGCCGCGGAGCCGGGCTTCGCGGTCGAGGACCCGCTGCCGCTGTGCCTCGAGGGCCGGCTGGTACTCGGCGGGCACCTGGTCGAGGTCGTAGATGATCGAGTCCTCGAACGACTGGGCGCGTTCGGCGGGTGTCATGGCCTCGATCTCGCTCACGGTGACGACCCGCCGCATGATGGCCCCTCCTGCCCACGCTGATCCTGTCGACGCTTCCAGGGTAGCCGGGAGGGCCGACAGCCACGAGGACTCGCACGTCTAGGTCGAGGCACCCTGGTGTCGATTCCGTTGGGTTGACCGTCGGGCACGCACTGTTGCGCGTTGCGGGCGGGCAGGTGATCCTCATGTGGCCGGCTCGGACACGGGGGTGTTGCTGCATGGCGCGTCGCAAGGGTGTGTTCGAGCAAGTCCTGGGCTCGATGGCCAAGGCGCGCGCCGCTCGAGAGCGGGAACGTCTGAGGGAGGAGCGGCTGGCCCGGGCCGCGGCCGAGAAGGCGGCCAAGGACGACGCCCGCGCCCAGGCCGCTCGGGAACGCAAGCAGCAGGCTGAGGCGGTCAAGCGCCTCAGGGAGGCCGAGCGTGCCCGGGCTGCGCGTGACCGCGAGCAGCAGGCCGCCGTGGCGAAGGCAGAGCGGGAGGCACGGCAAGCCGCAGCCGCTCGAGAGAAGCAAGCCGAGCTCGAGCGAGCGCGCGCGGAACAAGCGGCCAAGAAGGCAGCGACCCTCAAGGAGAAGACGGCCGCAGCCGAGGCGCGAGCCGCGAAGACCCGCTCCAGGGAAGTGAAGATCGCCGAGGCTGCGCACCGAACCGATGCCGTCGCAGCGGACGACGAGGCATTCGAACGACTCCTGGGCGGCCGGGCCCGCCCCGCGCCGACGGTGTCCGTCGCCGCCGAACGTCGCTTCAACGACGGTGGCCCTGCGGCCATGGTCGGGGCCGTGCTGCACGAGCTGAGCTCGTCGGTGTACCCGGCCGGACTGGACGGTGCAGCAGCGGCCGACTACCGGCCAGAGCTGCGTGAGCTCGTGATCGAGCTCGACCTACCGCGAGTGGATGTCGTGTCCTCGGCAGCCGGCTACCGGTATGTCCAAGCCCGCGACGCCATCGAGCCCGTCCTCCGCAAGCCGGCCGAGACCAAGGCCATCTACGGCCGCCTGATCGCGCGGATCGTTCTCCGGACACTGGCCGAGGCATTCGCGGCCAGCCCGGCGACGATCGTCACCCGTGTCTCCATCAACGGGTACGTCCGTACGAAGGACCGCGCGACCGGACAGCCGATCCGGCCGTGCCTGATCAGTGTCGGCGCCGGCCGAGACGAGATGGACGCCATCCACCTGGACGAACCCGAACTCGACCCAGAGGCTTGCCTGCGACACCTGAACGCGCTGGTGTCGCCGCACCCCTATGACCTGGAGCCTGTCCGGCCATTGGTCACCTTCGACCTGTCTCGCTACAAGTTCGTCGAGGAGATGAACGTCGTCGCAGGCCTAGACAGCAGACCCGACCTCCTCCAACTCAAGCCCGTCGAGTTCGAACACCTCGTCCGCGAACTCTTCGAAGCCATGGGCATGAAGTCATGGGTCACCCAAGCCTCCCGCGACGACGGCGTTGACGCCGTCGTCATCAACGAAGACCCAATCATCGGCGGACTCTGTGTCATCCAGGCCAAGCGCTACTCCCGCATCGTGGGACTCGAGGCCGTCAACGCGCTGGCCGGCGTGATGGACGACAAGCACGCCGCCAAGGGCATTCTGGTCACCACCTCCTGGGTCGGCCAAGCCAGCCGTGAGTTCGCCGCACGCAACGGCCGCATGACCATCATCGAAGGCCGCCAACTGCGGCACCTGCTCAAGGAGCACCTACACATCGACGTACTCATCGGGCTCGATCGTGTACCGCCAGACTGGACCAGCGAAGACCTGGGCAACCAACCTGAGTAGACGGAACGACTCTGCTAGGCAGATGCCGAAGGATCGACCAGCACCAACTCGTCGCCATCGATGCCGTCCGCCAGGAAGAGCTGAGGTTCGCCGGACTGCGCTCCAAGGACCATCTGCATCTGTAGCGAGGCCTGCGCGAAGGCGAGGCTGAGGGGCTGCCCGAAAGCGATCGAACTGTAGAGCTGACCCGCGAACGTTTGCGCTGCGTCGTCGCCGATCGGCTGGTCCATCCCGATGGCGGCGTCGAGGTGTGCCACCGCCTCCTCTGCATGCTCGGCGGACTCGCAAGAGTTGAACACCGCCAGCCTGATGCGCCGACTGCTGACGCTCAAGAGCATCGCCAGCTCCTTGGTGGAGAGGACCCGAGTCAGCCCGTCCTGATCCTCCATGGCCAGCCCATCACGGCTGCTGTGACCAGAGAAGTGGACAACATCAGGCTTTGACTCGTTGAGGCGCTGCAACAGATCGGCGGCTTGCGCGGCGACGGCAAACTCGAAACGAAGAGAATCGCGGTGATCCGCAGATCGCACCTTCTGCTGAATTTCGCGCATCTCTCTATCGATTCGTAGACCCTGCTGATCCTCAGGGCTGGAGGCGATGAAGAGGATGGTGATCGTCTCGGGGACCTGCTGCCACGGGGCGGAGGTCAACAGTCGGCCCTGCTCGTCCAGACGTGCCCTCAATCCCGCCACCTCACGATCATGAGCGGCCTCCTTGCGCCGATCAGCGCGCTCTCGGTCGGCTGCTGCCCTCTTGTCCGCCGCGACGCGCTTGGCCTCCAGCTTCTTCGCCTCAGCCTGTTCCTGATCCCGCAGGTTGGTCTCGGCTTTGTGCACTTTCGCCTGTGCCTTGGCTGCGTTGGCGGCGTGCTTCGCCGCCCTCTCGCGTGCGGCGGAGGCGTCTTCTCGCTTCTTGATCGCCTGCTTCGTGTAGCTGTCCCCGAGACTCGGGCTCTTCGTAGACCTAGCGCTGCGCAGTTTGGTATCAGCTTCACGGTCAAGGGCGGCGGCCCTCTTCTCCTCGGTGACCTGTTTCGCGAGATGTGCTTCCAGTTCTTTGCGGGCACTCGTAACCGACTGGCGGGCAAGACTCACAGACATGTCAGCGACGCTACCCGGGGATGCCGACAAGTCCTCGCTCGTTAGGCGGGCCAGCTGAAAGTGCGAGGTGCATTTCCGCTGAACAGAGGCCCTGTTGTGGTGGCCAGGGGCGGGGTCGAACCGCCGACCTTCCGATCTTCTGCCGCTTCGGGTCCGTCCGTCGGGGTATGGGCCGAGCTTCTGAGCAGGAGTGATCCCCTCAGGTCGTCCCGTTGCGTGTGGCCGAATGCAGCCTCGTTGCTGTCACCCGTACTGTCAGCGGAACGACCACCACTGCCGGGAGGGTATGAGCAAGCACCAGGTCTGCTGGCGTTGCTCGAGGTGGTGGCATTCGCGGGTTCGCCGTCGAAGTGGCTGGCCGCAACATACGGCTAGGCGCCGGGAGCCGCTGCCCCCGCTGCGTGCCCTGGGCCGGTCGTCATGGTGCGGACGAGCTTGGAGAGCGCATTGAGCGGACCAGGGTCGGACGGCGACCATCGCGCACTCGTGGCTGAGTCACGACTCGGCTGTGGGTCACAGCCTCATCGACGTCAGTCGGGCCGCAAGAGGCGCGTCCAGTTGCTCGTGAAGGAACATGGACGCGAGGGCGACCACGAGCTGTGTTGACGGGCCGGGTCGGAACAGCTTGCGGACGCCGTAGGTGGCGACGACTCCAACCGCGATGTGGGCTAGGCCCTTGGCGAGCGGGGTAGGGCTCTGGGCGGTCATGGTCTTCCTCCGGTGTGCTGATGAATGTGACTTCGCCTGTCAGTTCTATCGACCACCGTAGCCCGACCAGCAGGGGCTATGACTCCGCGTGAGCCTGACGGTGGCGCTGATTCGGTGTAGTTTCTATTCGTGGACGCCATCAACGGGCCTGGCACCATCGATGACTTGATCACGGACGCCGTCAGTCGAGGGCACCGTGTGACGGTCCGGCTGGTCACCGATTGGGTCGCTCAGGGGCTGCTCGACCGTCCGGCTCGGCGCCCCAAAGGGCGCGGCAAGGGGTCCGCCAAGGCTGTGTACGGACGCAACCAGCGGATGCTGTTCCTGACCTTGCTCGACAAGAGGCAACAGGGCGCCATTCACGTGCGGAACCTCGCCCAGGTGCCGATCTTCCTGTGGTTGTACTGGGGGGAGGACTACGTCCCCGTCCGCCAGGCGTTGCGGGCGCTCACCACCTGGCTGGGGGACAGCCGGTCCAACCGCGACAGATCGCGGCAGGCCGCGGAATCCATGCTCGGCCTGCTCGACCATCCGTCGGCTACCTCCGCGGCACGCCGTGAGCTGAAAGACGTCTTGGCGGAGATCGCGTACACGGGTCGGCTGGACCGCGACCGTCTGCAGCAGGCGGTCGTGCAAGTGTTCGAGCCGCCCGCGGTATTCGGCCCGCTCGCCAGAGCGCTTGGGCACCCCGGGGCGCCGTTGACCGCCGGGACGGTGATCCGCCTCATCGAGGCCCGCATCGCGGCTGCCACCGAGGTGCGTTCCGGGCGGATCAGCGCGGAGTTCCTCACTCACTGCCGACAGGTCCACCTGGCTGCCCGCTCCGAGTACCTGACTCTCCTGCCCTCGATTGCCGACCACGACTGGGGCGCAGCACGGCAACTGTATGCCGACGTCCTTGGGCCGGATGCTCATCAGGTCTGGTTCGACAGTTGTGGGACTGATCTGCTGACGGTGATCGGATTGGAGATGTCTTCTAGGAAGTCGACCGGAGCATGACGGCATGAGCGCGTGATCCCGCACCCGTCTCCACCGGCGACGGGTGAGGGTCGGCGAGTGATCATTCGCGAGACCGCCGTCGCGGTCTGACCCAGCCACCACGCGTCGCCCGGGATGGTGGTGCGGCTATCGCGCGGCCGGGTAGTCGCTGTCGTTGACAGGTTCGAGCCAGGTGACGACGGTGCCGCTCTCGTCCGCCTGCTGCATCGCTACATGGGCCATGAACCGGTCCGGGGTGGCGCCGTGCCAGTGCTCCTCGCCGGGTTCGATCCAGACGACGTCGCCGGGGCGGATCTCGACCGGGTCGCCGCCGCGTCGGCACGCGTAGCCGATGCCGTCGGTGACGTAGAGGGTCTGTCCCTTGGGGTGGGAATGCCAGAACGTGCGGGCGCCGGGGGCGAACCGGACGTGCGCGCAGCCGATCGCGGTGTGCTCGTCGGGAGTGCGGACCGGGTCGACGAACACGGTGCCGGTGAACGTCTCGGCGGGGCCGGGTGCGGTCCGGCCGGCGCTGGTGGTGACCTTCACGGGGTGTCCTTTCCGTTGCGGTGGAACGGGTCAGGGCTGGAGCAGGGTCTTGATCGCGGTGCGCTGATCCATTGCGGTGTAGGCGTCGGCGGCCTGCTCGAGCGGGAGCGTGAGGTCGAAGACGAGGCCGGGGTCGATGGACCGGGCGAGGATCCGGTCGATCAAGTCGGGCAGGAAGCGCCGGACGGGTGCCGGGCCGCCGTGCAGGTGGACGCCCGAGAAGAACAGGTCCATGCCGGGCAGCTGGACGTCGTGGGTGACGCCGACGTAGCCGACGTGACCGCCGGCGCGGGTGGCGCGGATCGCCTGCATCATCGACTCCTGGGTGCCGACCGCCTCGATCGTGCTGTGCGCGCCGAGGCCGTTCGTCAGTTCCTTGACGGCGGCGACGCCTTCGTCGCCCCGGGCCGTGACGACGTCGGTGGCGCCGAACGACAGCGCGAGCTTCTGCCGGTCCTCGTGCCGGCTCATCGCGATGATCCGCTCGGCGCCGAGCTCGCGCGCGGCGAGGACGCCGAGCAGGCCGACCGCGCCGTCCCCGACGACGGCGACGGTCTTTCCGGGCGCCGCCTGAGCGGCGACCGCGGCGAACCAGCCGGTGCCGAGGACGTCGGACGCCGCGAGCAGCGACGGGACGAGGTCGGAGTCGGGGGTCTCCAGCAGCGGCACCAGCGTGCCGTCCGCGAGGGTGATCCGCGCGTACTGCGCCTGGGCGCCGTCCGGGGCGGCGCCCTCCCGCTGCACGCAGTGGCTCTGGTAGCCGGAGCGGCAGATCTCGCAGGTGTTGTCGGAGGCGAAGAACGAGCCGACGACGAACTGCCCGGCCCGCACGTTACGCACCTCGCCGCCGACTTCCTCGACGATGCCGACGTACTCGTGGCCCATGCCACGGGGGGCGTCGAGGGCCTCGATGCCGCGGTAGGGCCACAGGTCGGAGCCGCAGACGCAGGTCGCGACGAGCCGGATGACGGCGTCGCTGGGCTGCTGGATCGTCGGGTCGGAACGGTCCTCGACCCGGACGTCACCGGGGGCGTGCAGGACGACGGAACGCATGGTGGACCTCCTGGCGGGTCAGCGGGTCAGCGGGTCAGCGGGTCAGCGGTTCGAGGGACGTGTGGACGGTGTCAGGGCGAGCAGCGCCGTGAGGGCCGAGACGGCGCCGAGGGTCATGAGCAGGGCCATCGGGACGGCGGTGTGCTGGCCGCCGAGGCCGGCGAGAGGTGCGGTACCGCCGGCGGCGACCCACATCGTGAAACCGAGCACGGCCGAACCGCTGCCCGGATGGTCGGGGACGGCGGCCGAGGCGAGCGCTCCGGCGTTCGGGACGACCAGACCTACGGCACACATGAGAACGAAGAAGCAGCCGAGCGCGACCAGGAGCGGGGTGCCGAGCCACAGGGCGCCGGCGAGCATGACAAGGCCGGCGGCGAGGGCTGCGAGGAGCCCGGTCAGGACGACGGTGCGGGTGGCGACCCGCCCGGCGAGCCGCGCGGCCGCGAAGGAGGCGAGTGCCATTCCGCCGGCGTTGAGAGCGAAGTCGATCGAGTACGCCATCGGGGACAGGCCGTTCATCGTCTGCAGGACGAACGCCGAGGTCGCGACGTAGGCGAACAGGGCGCCCATCGCCGCGCCGGCGACGAGCAGGTACCCGACGTACTCCCGGCTGCGCAGCACCTGCCGCACCGTGGGCGCCGTCCCGCCCCGGCCCGCCCGGCCGGCGGCACGTGCGGGGACGGTCCGTCCGGCAGCCAACGCGATCGCGACCCCGAAGCCGGCGACGACCCAGAACCCGGCCCGCCAGCCGCTCACCTGGAGCAGGGCCCCACCGAGAAGTGGCGCGACGACCGGAGCGAGACCGCCCACCGCCGCGACGACGTTGAGGACGCGCACGAGGCGGGTGCCGTGGGCGAGGTCGACGACGACGGCTCGGGCCACGACCATGGCCCAGCCGCCCGCGAACCCCTGGACGCTGCGGGCGAGCAGCATGACGGCGATGCTTGGCGTCAGCGCGCACACTGCCGACGCGAAGGCCATGACAGCGAGCCCGGCGAGCAGTGGGCCGCGCCGGCCGTACCGGTCGGAGACCGGCCCTCCCGCGAGCTGCCCGAGCGCCATCCCGGCGAAGAAGGTCGTCAGCGTCAGCTGAACCTGCGTCGCGGTAGCCCCGAGATCGTCTGCCACCCGCGGGAACGCCGGGACGTACAGGTCAGTGGCCATCGGGGCGACCGCCGTGACGAGAACGACGGTCGCGACCAGGGCCGGAGTGACCACGGCTGCCGGCCGGGCGCCGACGACGTCGCCGGCCCGGCGCAGGGTGGTCTCGGACATGCAGAACCTCTCTCTGGCGCGCTCCGGGCGCGCGACGGGGCGACCCGCAGGGGTCAGTGCCCGACGGGGACGGCGGACGGTGAAGCTGCCGGCCCTACCTCTTAGTGCGCTTGAGCTCGCCCGCGAGCGAGCCGGCCTCCCGGCCGAGGAGTTCCGCCCGCTCGGCGTCACCGGCGTCGACTGCGCGCCAGTACTCGACCTTGAGCCGGACGTACCGGCGGCGCAGCGCGATCTGCTCCGCCTCCCGGGCGAGCCGCTCGTCCTGAGCCTGCAGCAGCGCGATCTGCTCCCGAGCGGCCGTCGGCCCGAGCCGGCCGTTCGCGACGTAGTCCTTCATATCGCTCACGGACATGCCGGTGGCCGCCAGGCAGGCAAGCCACGTGACCTGGTCGAGGTCCGCCTCGGTGTACAGCCGATGCCCGCTGCTCTCCCCGCGGCCCACCGGCTCTATGACGCCGATCGACTCGTAGTACCGCAACGTGCTCGCCGGAAGCCCGGTCAGGGTGGCCACGTCCTTGATCGTGTATACGGCGGCGGTGGCGGGTCGGGAAGTCACGAGACCTACGGTAGAAAACTTCAAGTACTCGAAGTCAACCCCTACCTTGTTCGAGGCCTCGCACCGCGGTTCGCCGCTCCGTGCGCCCGGCCCGGACGTGGCTCGAACCCGTCGTCCGGTTCAGCCGACGGGGACCTCGAGCCCGGCGAGGAGCTTGCGGAACGGCGTCCGATCTCGTCGCGGATGTCGCGGACGTCGTCGACGGCGCGGCCGGCCGGGTCGTAGAGGACCCATTCCTCGTACCACCTGCCGGGGAAGACCAGGCAGGCGTCGCCGCTGCCCATGGTGATCACGACATCGGCGGCTCGGACGGTCTGGTCGGTCCAGGCTTGGGGAACTCGCCGGCGATGTCGATGCCGTGTTCGTGCATGCCCCCGACGGCGACGGGGTTGGGCAGGTTCGAACGATGAGCGTCTCGCTGCTGATCTGGGGTGTCCGCCGGTTCCGGGTGTGGACGTGGTGGCGGATTGCCCTGGGCAGACCGTTGGGCAAGATCTTGGCGTTCGGAGGATCTCTCTCGAGTGACCGGCGGAATGGACGAGTCAGGACCGCGCCTCGTGCATTCACGCAAGGAGCAGTGGGCGAGCCTCGGTCAGGGCCGGTCGACGAGGACCTCGACCGTGGGCGGGGCCTCGACGTCGAGGTCGAGTGCGCCGTCCGCGCCCACCGACCACGACACCCGGACCTCGCCGTGCGGCGTGCGCAGCGAGGCCTTCGCCCAGGTGATGCCGCCGCCCGGCCGCGGGGCGACCCGGATCCGGCGGTAGCCGGGCTCGAGCGGCTCGATCCCGCCGATGGTGCGGTGCATCCAGTCGGCGACGGCGCCGAGGGCGTAGTGGTTGAAGCTGGTCATCTCGCCGGGGTTGACCGAGCCGTCGGGGAGCAGGGAGTCCCAGCGCTCCCAGATCGTCGTGGCACCCATCGTGACCGGGTAGAGCCAGGACGGGCAGCCTCGCTCGGTGAGCATCCGGTAGGCCGCGTCGAGGTTGCCGGTCGTGGTCAGCGCGTCGAGCACGAAAGGAGTACCGGCGAAGCCGGTGGAGACCTTGTACCCGGCGTCGGCAACGAGGTCGGCGAGCCGCTTGCCGGCGGCGTTGCGCTGGGTGTCGTCGAGCAGGTCGAAGACGATCGCGAGGGCGTAGACGGTCTGGCAGTCGGAGCGCATGGTGCCGTCGGGGCCGACGTAGTGCTCGACGAAGGCGTTCCGCGTACGGTCGCGCAGGCCGGCGAACCCGGCGGCGTCGTCGTCGTGGCCGAGCAGGGCCGCGGTGCGGGCGGCGATGTCGAAGGTCCGGACCGCGGACGCGGTCGCGACGACGCCGGTGTCGGCCTTGGCCTCGAACGGGCTCTCCGGCGGGGCGGTCGGGTCGAGCCAGTCGCCGAACTGGAACCCGTTGTCCCACAGACCGTTCGCGGAGAACAGCGACGCCTCGCGGCGGGCGTGCGCGACCATCGCGGGGTACTGCCGGCGCAGCGCCTCGAGGTCGCCGTAGGCCTGCCAGAGCGCCCAGGGCACCCAGGCGGCGGCGTCCGACCAGATCGCCGTCGTCTCCGCCCGCGGGAAGAACTCGGGGAGCGGGTCGTACTTGAGGTTGTCGGGGACGACGTGCGGGACGAGCCCGTCGCGGGCGGCCTGCTCGGCGTCGAGGTCGGCGAGCCAGTCGCCGAGGAAGTCGGCGACGTTGTACAGGTAGGCCGCTGACGGCGTGAAGGCGGCGATGTCGCCGGTCCAGCCCAGGCGCTCGTTGCGCTGCGGGCAGTCGGTTGGCAGGTCGAGGAAGTTCCCCTTCTGGGACCAGACGACGTTCTCGTGCAACCGGTTGAGCAGCGGGTCGGAGCACTCGAAGGTCCCGGTCCGCTCCAGGTCGGAGTGGACGACGATCGCCTCGATGACGTCGGCCGCGTTCTCAAGGGTGAGCTCGCCCGGGTAGCCGTCGACGTCGGCGTACCGGAAGCCGTGGAAGGTGAAGGTCGGCTCGAAGACGTCGTCCGTGTCGGGCGAGCCGGACAGGACGAACCGGTCGGTGGCCTCCGCGGTGCGCAGCGGGCGGGTGCTCAGCTCGCCGTCCGGCTCGAGGACCTCGGCGTGCCGGACGGTCACCGTCGCGCCCGCCTCGCCGCGGGCGCGCAGCCGGACCCAGCCGACGAGGTTCTGCCCGAAGTCGACGACGGTCCGCCCGGACGGCGCGGTCCACACCTTCTGCGGTGCGACGGCTTCCTGCCGGTGGACGGCAGGCCCGATGTACGGCACGAGGGTTGCGGGGTCGCGGTCGACGACGTGGACGCCGTGCCAGCCGGCGGCGTCGCAGACGTCGGCGCCGGTGGCGAGCCAGGCGTCGTCGCGCAGCCGGGCGTCGATCGTCTGCCCCATGTAGAGGTCGTTCGCGGTCGTCGCCGACGGCCCGGCTCGCCACGAGGTGTCCGTGCCGGCGACCTGGACGTGACCGTTGGCGAACGTCACTTCGAGCTCGGCGAGCCCGGCCAGCTCTGAGCCGTAGACGGCCTTGCTGCCGAGAAAGCCGAGGTGCCCGCGCCACCAGCCGTTGCCGAGTGCGAGGCCGATGACGACCGGGTCGCCCGCGGTCGCCGCACGGGCCACCGCCGCGGTGACGTCGTACTCCCGGTACCGCAACCGCCACTCGTACGACGACCATCCCGGCGTCAGCACGTCCTCGTCGGTCCGCTGCCCCGCGACGTACGCCTCGAGCACGCCGTGCGCGGTCGCCAGCAGCCGCGCCGCCACCACCTCCCCGTGCCCGGCATCGAGCGGCACCTCGCCGCGCAGCAGCGGCGCACCGGCGAGGTCCTCGT
>NZ_MWLL01000070.1 GCF_002198675.1 Kineosporia sp. R_H_3
CCGGCCCGCCCTCGCGACCGTCGTCGGCCACCGCCCGGCCGGCCGCCGTCCGCGGGCTCACCGTGCTCGTCGTCGTCGAGACGGTGCTCCTCGCCCTCGTCACGGTCCTCGCCGTCGTCTCGGCCGGCATCGGGTTCGCCGCGCGCGACGAGGGCGGCCTCGGCGACGTCGCCGCGCTGCTCTCCGCCCTCGCCGCCGTGGTGTCGGCGGCACTCGTGGTGCTCGGCGTGCTCACGCTGCGCGCCGTCCGCGGACGCCGCCGGGCGCTCCAGCCCCTGAGCGCCGCCCTGCACGTGCTGCCCGTCGCGCTGCTCGGCTCCGCGGCGACCTCGGGCGTGCCGGCGCTGCAGCGGCTCGCGGTGTTCTGGGCGCTCGTCGCCGTCGTCGGCCTCGCCGAGACCTACTGGCCGTCGACGACGCGGTGGCTGCGCGCGGCCTGAGGCAGCCGCCGTCCTGCATGCAATCGTCATGAGTCCCCGAAGTTCTGTGCGTCGATCTCTTGTCTGACCCGGAGCGGCGACCTAGATTGCATGCAATCCAGACCGCCCACCTCGGGGAGGTGTCGTGTCGCAGGCGTCCGACCGGGTCTACGCGGCCCTGCGCGCGGGGATCCTCGACGGCCGCTACGGCTTCGGCGACCGGCTCGGCGAGATCGAGGTCGCGGCCGATCTCGGCACCTCCCGGACGCCGGTCCGCGAGGCGCTGCGCCGGCTCGGCTCCGAAGGGCTCGTCGAGGTGCTGCCGAACCGCGGCGCCCGGGTCCGGACGTGGACGGCGCAGGACCTCGAGGAGACCTACGAGCTTCGCGCCGTCCTCGAGGGCCTCGGCGCCCGGCGGGCCGCCGGCCAGGTCACCGCCGAGGTCGTCGACGAGCTCGCGGCGCTCGCGGCCGAGATGGTCACGGTGGACCCGAGCCTCGGGCACCGCCCGCCCGGCGACTTCGCCGACCTCGCGGCGCTCAACGCCCGCTTCCACGCCGTGATCGTCGGCGCGGCCGGCAGCGACCGGCTCGCGGCGACCCTCGCCGGGCTCGTCCAGCTGCCGCTCGTCATGCGCACCTACCACCGGTACACCCCGGCCGCGCTGGCCCGCAGCCACGCCCACCACCACGAGATCGTCGACGCGCTCCGGGCCGGGGACGGCGCGTGGGCCGAGTCCGTCATGCGCTCGCACGTGCTCGCGGCGCGCGCCGTCCTGCTCGCCTCGCACCGGGACGACGCGAGCGGCTCCGCGGCCACCGACCCCGAAGGGCAGGCATCGTGACGGACGACGGAACGCCGGGCGGCGCACCCGCGGACGGCGCCCCGGTGGACGGCGGCCCGGTGGACGGCGCGCGCGACGCCTCAGCGATGCCGGCCGCGCAGCCGGGGGACGGCCCGCTCGCCGGGATCCGCGTCGTCGAGATGGGCTCGCTGCTCGCCGGCCCGTTCTGCGGCCAGCTCCTCGGCGACCTCGGCGCCGAGGTCCTCAAGATCGAGCCGCCCGGGGTCGGCGACCCGATGCGGCAGTGGGGCCGCGAGAAGCCGCACGGCCAGTCGCTGTGGTGGCCGGTCGTCGCGCGGAACAAGAAGTCCGTCACGGTGAACCTGCGGACGCCGCAGGGCCAGGACCTCGTCCGCCGGCTCGTCGCGACGAGCGACGTCGTCGTCGAGAACTTCCGCCCGGGCACCCTCGAGCGCTGGAACCTCGGCTACGAGGCGCTCGCCGAGGTGAACCCGCGGCTCGTCCTCACCCGCGTCACCGGGTTCGGCCAGTCCGGTCCCTACTCGCCGCGGGCCGGGTACGGCTCCATCGGCGAGGCGATGGGCGGCATCCGGTACGTCACCGGGGACGCCGACCGGCCGCCGTCCCGCGCCGGGATCTCGCTCGGCGACTCGCTCGCCGCCACGTACGCGTGCATCGGCACGCTCGCCGCGCTCACCGAGCGGGAGCGGTCCGGGCGCGGGCAGGTCGTCGACGCGGCGATCTACGAGGCGGTCCTCGCGATGATGGAGAGCCTCGTCACCGAGTGGCAGGTCGCCGGCTACCAGCGCGAGCGGACCGGGGCGATCCTGCCGAACGTCGCGCCGTCCAACGTCTACCCGACGAAGGACGGCCAGACGGTCCTCGTCGCGGCCAACCAGGACACCGTCTTCCGCCGGCTCGCCGCGGCGATGGGCGAGCCGGAGCTCGCGGACGACGAGCGGTACGCGACGCACGGCGCCCGCGGCAGCGCGCAGGAGGAGCTCGACGAGCGGATCTCCCGCTGGTCGGCCGGCTACCTCGCCGACGACCTGCTCGTGCTCCTCGAGGAGCACGGCGTCCCGGCGGGGCGCACGTACCGGGCGCAGGACATGCTGCGGGACCCGCACTTCGCGGCCCGCGGCTCGATCGTCCGGGTGCCCGACAAGCGGTTCGGCGAGCTCGCGATGCAGAACGTCGCGCCCCGGCTGTCCCGCACCCCCGGCTCGGTCCGCTGGACCGGCCCCGACCTCGGCGAGCACACCCGCGCGGTGCTCACCGGCATCCTCGGCCTGACCGACGGCGAGGTCGACGACCTCGCCGCCGCCGGCCACGTCTGACCCGCACGTCCGAGCACTGCGCACCACCGAACGCGTTCCAGCGCACCAGTTCCACAGCAGAAGGTCCTACCGTTCCGCGGCCCCACCCCACCGCATGAGACGTAGCCCCCTGGAGGAACAGCCATGACGTACCGGCTCGGAGTGGACGTCGGTGGCACGTTCACCGACCTGCTCCTCATCGACGAGGACACCGGCGCGACGCACCGCGCGAAGACCCCCTCGACGCCCGCCGACCAGTCGGTCGGGGTGCTCGTGGGCATCGACAAGGTCTGCTCCCTCGCGGGGATCGAGCCGTCGGCGATCGACCACGTCATGCACGGGACGACGGTCGCGACGAACGCCGTCCTCGAGGGCAAGGGCGCCACGGTCGGCCTCGTCGTGACCCAGGGCTACAAGCAGGTGCTCCAGGTGGCCCGCTCGTTCGTGCCCGGCGGTCTCGCCGCCTGGATCATCTGGCCCAAGCCGGAACCGCTCGCGGCGCTGGAGAACACGGTCGAGGCCGTCGAGCGGGTCGACGCCCGCGGAGAGGTCGTCACCGCGCTCGACGAGGACGACCTGCGCACCAAGCTGAAGTACCTGCGGGCCCAGGGCGTCGACGCCGTGACCGTCGCGCTCATCAACTCGTTCGCGAACACCGCGCACGAGCAGCGGATCGGCGAGCTCGTCGCCGAGGAGATCCCCGGCGTCCCGATCTCGCTGTCGAGCGTGATCCTCCCGGAGATCCGCGAGTACGAGCGCACCCTGACGACGGTCGCGAACTCCTACGTCCGCCCGACGGTCGGCCGCTACCTGACGAACCTCGAGGCGGCCCTGCGCGGCAAGGGGATCAGCGGCTCGCTCCACGTGCTGCGCTCCGACGGCGGCCTCGCCGGGGTCGGGGCGGCGACCGCCGCACCGGTGCAGCTGCTCATGTCCGGCCCCGCGGGCGGGGTCTCCGGTGCGTCCTGGGTCGCCCGGCAGTCCGGCTACTCCGACCTGCTGACGTTCGACATGGGCGGCACGAGCACGGACGTCGCGCTCGTCCAGGACGGGCAGCCCCGGATCGGCCGCGAGACGACGGTCGGCTCGCTCAACGTGCGGGCGTCGTCCGTCGACGTCCGCACCGTCGGCGCCGGCGGCGGCTCGATCGCGCACGTCCCCGAGCTGACGAAGGCGCTGCGGGTCGGCCCGCAGTCCGCCGGGGCCGAGCCCGGCCCGGCCGCCTACGGCCGCGGCGGCGAGGCGCCGACCGTCACCGACGCGAACGTCGTCCTCGGCTACCTGCCGCCGAGCCTCGTCGGCGGCGAGATGACCCTCGACGTCGACGCCGCGCGGGCCGCCGTCCAGACCGTCGCCGACGCGATCGGTCTCGCGGACGCCGAGACCGCCGCCGCGGGCATCGTCGACATCGTCAACGAGAACATGTTCGGGGCGCTGCGGCTGGTGTCGGTGCAGCAGGGCTTCGACCCGCGCGACTTCGCGCTCGTCGCGTTCGGCGGGGCAGGTCCGTTGCACGCCAACGCGTTGGCGAAGCTGCTCGGGTCGTGGCCGGTCATCGTGCCGCCGTCGCCCGGCGTGCTGTGCGCGTACGGCGACGCGACGACGAGCCTGCGCGACGAGAGCGCGCGCACGTTCATCCGACGGTTCTCCGAGACGAGCGACACCGAGGTCGCGGAGGCGCTCGCCGAGCTCGCCGCCGAGGCGCAGGGCCGGCTCGATGCCGAGGGCGTCGCGCGCGAGGACCAGACCGTCACCTACACGGTCGACGTCCGCTACCACGGGCAGGGCTTCGAGGTGCCGGTGCCGGTGGACGCCGCCACCCTCGGGGACGGCGGGCTCGCCGCCGTCGGCGCCCGGTTCGACACCGAGCACACCCGCCTGTTCACCTTCGCCCTCGACGCCGAGCACGAGCTCGTCAACCTGCGGGCCGTCGTCACCGGCCGCCCGCCGACGGTGAGCGCACCGGAGCTGCCCGCGGGCACCGCCGACGCGTCCGCCGCACGGGTCGGCGACACCCGGGTCTACGTCGACGGGGCCTGGGCGGACGCCGGGCTCTACGACCGCGCGCTCCTGGCCGCCGGCAACGTCGTGACCGGCCCCGCGGTCGTCACGGAGATGGACTCGACGACGCTGATCCTGCCCGGCCACGCCGGCACCGTCGACGCCGTCGGCACGATCCTCATCCGCCCCCTCGACGCCGCCTGAGCGCGCGCCCCGCAACGGAAGGAGCACCCCATGGCCACGCTCGTCGAGACGAACACGACCCCGCTGGCGGCGGTCGACGTCGACCTCGTCACCGTCGACATCATCGAGAACGCCCTGCGCAACGCCCGCTACGAGATGGACGCCGTCCTCTTCCGGACGGCGATGAGCCCCGGCATCCGGGAGCAGCACGACGAGTTCCCGCTCATCGCCGACCCCGACGGCAAGATGGTCGTCGGCCAGTTCGGCCTGTCGATCCCGGACTTCCTCGCCGGCTTCGACGGCACGGTCGAGGAGGGCGACGTCCTCATGACGTCCGACCCGTACGCCTGCGGCGCGGCGATCAGCCACGCCAACGACTGGCTCGTCGTCATGCCGATCTTCCATTCCGGGCGGATCGTCGGCTGGGCCGCGATGTTCGGGCACATGACGGACGTCGGCGGCAAGGTCCCCGGCTCGCTCCCGACCGACGCCACCTCGATCTTCGAGGAGGGCGTGCTCATCCCGCCGTTCAAGCTGTACGAGGCCGGTGAGCTCAACGACGACATGCTGCGGCTCATCCTCAACCAGGTGCGGATGAAGGACTGGAACCGCAGCGACCTCAACGCGATCGTCGCGGCGTGCCGCACAGCGGGCCGCCGGATCGTCGAGCTGTGCGACCGGTTCGGCCCGGAGACGTACGTCTCGACGCTCAACGCCTTGCTGCAGCGCAACTTCCTCGCGATGAAGCAGCTCATCGCGACGACGATCCCGGCGGACGAGACGCTGACGTTCACCGACTACATCTGCGACGACGGGATGGGCTTCGGCCCGTACAAGATCCACTGCTCGATGTACCGGGAGGGCGACGGGGTCGTCCTCGACTTCACGGGCACCGACCCGCAGTCACCGGGCTCGATCAACTACTACCTCAACGAGAACCTCTACAAGATGTTCTTCGGGATCTACATGATCATGGTCTTCGACCCGCAGATCCTGTGGAACGACGGCTACTACCCGCTCGTCGACGTCCGGATCCCGCAGGGCACCCTGCTCAAGCCGGACTACCCGGCCGCGCTGTCCTGCCGCACGCACGGGCTCGGCCGGATCTTCGACATCCTCGGCGGCCTGCTCGGGCAGCGGCAGCCGGAGTTCCTCTGCGCGGCCGGCTTCTCGTCGTCCCCGCACCTCATGTACTCCGGCAACCGGACCGACACCGGCGAGTGGTTCCAGCTCTACCAGATCGGCTTCGGCGGCATCCCCGGCCGACCGTTCGGCGACGGCCCCGACGGGCACTCGCTGTGGCCCTCGTTCACGAACGTGCCCAACGAGTTCCTCGAGGCGTACTTCCCGCTGCGGATCGAGCGGTACGAGACGGTCGCCGACTCCGGCGGCCCCGGGTTCTTCCGCGGCGGCAACGGCGTCGACATCGCCTACCGGTTCCTCGAGCCGGGCACCATCTCGATCCACGACGACCGCTGGTTCACCTACCCGTGGGGCGTCAACGGCGGCGAGCCGGGGATGCGGTCGCGCAAGTGGCTCGACCGCGCCGACGGCAGCCGCGAGGTGCTGCCGAGCAAGTGCGACAACGTCAAGGTCGCGGTCGGCGACGTCCTGCACTACGTGACGTGGGGCGGCGGCGGCTTCGGCGACCCGTACACCCGCGACCCGGCGCTCGTCGCGCTCGAGGTGAAGCGCGGCCTGGTCACCGCCGAGGGGGCGGCCCGGTACGGCGTCGTCCTCACCGGGGACGGCGGCGTCGACGAGGCCGCGACGTCCGCGCTGCGCGAGCGGCTGTCCGCCGAGCGCGGGGGTACGAAGGTGTTCGAGTTCGGCCCGGCGATCGACGAGCTGCGCGAGCGGTGCCTGGAGGAGACCGGCCTGCCCGCCCCGCAGCCGCCGGTGTTCCGCCGGGTCGTCGCGCCGGCCTGACGGGAGCCTCCCGATGACGCAGCCGCGCCCCGAACCCGGCGACGCCCCGCCGGGCTTCGGGGTGCGGCTCGGCTTCGGGGCGACCCCGGCGGTGCTCGTCGTCGACGTCGCGATGGCGTACCTCGACCGAGCCTCGCCGCTCTACGCGGGGGTCGAGGAGGCCGTCGCCTCGGCGGCCCGGCTGGTCGCGGCCGCCCGGGCCGCCGGGGTGCCCGTCGTCCACACGAAGGTCGTCATCGCCCGCGGCGGCGCGGACGCCGGCCACTTCTGGCGCAAGGTGCCCGCTCTGCGCGTCTTCGAGGAGGGCAGCCCGCTCGCCGAGCCGGCCCCCGCCCTGGCGCCGCTGCCGGGCGAGGTCGTCGTGACGAAGCAGTACGCGTCGGCGTTCTTCGGGACGACACTCGCCTCGACCCTGCGCGCCCTGGGCGTCGACACGGTCGTCCTCGTCGGCCTCACGACGAGCGGGTGCATCCGGGCCAGTGCCGTCGACGCGCTCCAGCACGGCTTCGTCCCGGTCGTCGTCGCGGACGCCGTCGGCGACCGCGACCCGCGCCCGCACGCGGCGAACCTCTTCGACCTCGGCGCCAAGTACGCCGACGTCGTCACCGAGGCCGAGGCGGTCGCGGCGCTGTCCCGCTGAGGGGCGGCCGACCGGCCGCCACGGATGTGCAGCGATGGGTGCGTGGATCCGGGGCTCCGGCACCGCGAACGATGCACCCACGGCCGCACGGGCGCGCCGGAGCGCGTCGCCCTCACCCGGGGGCCGGCGCTCAGGCGCGTGATCGCGATCGATGTGCGGATCGATGTGCCGTCTACGGGGTGATCGCCCCGCCGACCTCGCATCGATCCCTGCATCGATCGCCCGGGCGCGGCCGTGCAGCGATGGGTGCATGAGTGCGGGCGCTCCTGCACCGCGCACCATGCACCCACGGCCGCACGCCACCAGACCCCGCCGCATGCCCCAGGAGCACCCGCCGCACGCCCCGGAGGCACCCGTCGCACGCCACCCGGGCGCCCCGCCCACCCCGGCGAGGTCGGCCCGACCGCTCAACCCCAGGCTCAGCGGTACGTGACCGTGAACGTCGTCGTCTTCTTGTCCTTCGCGGGCCTCAGCTCGAGCGCGGCGAGCTTGTTGGCGACCGTGACGGTGCACGTCCGGACGCCGCTCGGGCTGGCCTGGCCGAACGTGCAGTCGCGGCTCTTGAGGGCGGCGACGACCTTGGACGTCGGCTTGCCCGCGGCGACGGTCGTCGAGACCGCCTGCCCCTCGGGCGGGACGACGATGCCCTCGGTCATGCAGCCGGTCCGGGTGACCTGGGCGGCGCCGCCGGCGGCCTGCCGGGCGGCGTCGAGGAGCCAGGTCTCCAGGGCCGTGCCGGCGGCGACCTGCGAGGCCGAGCACTGCGGCGGCCCGGTGAGCCGGTCGTAGAGGGCCTTGCCGGCGGCGGCGGTGCCGACGACGGCACCGCCCGCGGCGACCGCGATGAGCCCGAGGACCCCCATGAAGGCGAGCGCCGCCCGCAACGGGCGCTCCCGCTCGACGGTGACGACCCCGAGCGGCGGTGCGTCCTGCGGGCCGGCCTCGGCGAACACCGCCCTCAGGTCGAGGATCGTCGTCGGCGCGTCCTCGTAGACCGGCATCGGCGGCGGCCGGTGCGGCCTCGCGACGTCGCGCCCTGTGCTCTCCCGGCCCGGTCCGCCCCCGCCGTCCGGTGATGCATGCCCGGCACCCCCGTCCGGCTGGCGGCCGTGCTCGACCCCCGTGTCCATGACCACGACGAACCCCCCTGAGACACCGGCGGCCTCCGACCACCGAGAACCGAAGTGTGCACCGTGCGGCGTCCGCGCTCAAGGCACCGGAGCACACCCGTGACCCGGCTGTGACCTGCGGCGATGACAGGAGGGCGGTATGCGCCCCGGGAGCGGCCCCGGCAGGGTCAGGCGAGCCGTTCGACGATGAGCCGCAGCGAGAACTCGACGTGCGCGCGGGCCGCTCGCTCGGCGGCGTCCGGGTCGCGCCCGACGATCGCGTCGAGGATCGCCCGGTGCTGCTGGTTGGAGTCCGTGACGTCCTGCAGGTCGTACCGCTGGGCGAGCTGGATGTTGAACGAGTAGAACCGGTTGCTGTCGGCCAGCCGCTGGAAGTACCCGTTGTTCGCGGCCTCGGTGATGAGCTGGTGGAAGGTCGTGTTGAAGTCGACGAACGACGGGTTGCCCCGCCCGGGCTCCTGCGGCCGCGCGTCGAAGAACGCCGACAGCGCCGTGACCTGCTCCTCCGTGGCGCGCTGGCAGGCCAGCCGGGCCGCGTAGCCCTCGAGCGCCATCCGGACCTCGTAGATGTCCTTGATCTCGTCGAGCGTGTGCTCGTAGACGACCCAGCGCCGCCGGTGGCTGACGATGAGCCCGTCGGCGGCGAGGCGCTGCAGGCTCTCCCGGATCGGCGTCCGGCTCACGTTGAGCCGCTCGGCCAGGTCGACCTCGACGAGATGGTCCCGGGGCCGCAGCCGGCCCATGAGGATGTCGTCGCGCAGGGTCCGGTAGACGTCGTCGGCGAGCCGGACGACACCGCCCGAACCGGACGCGGCCGGGGACCCGGCGTCCGGCGCGGGTTGCTCGACGTGCCCCACTGCGTCGTGCGCCACGGATCCCTCCTCCCCGCACCCGGTCCGTCCCGAGGTTCCGACGAGGATGGCACGTCGGGCCCGCCGCGACGCTATGACGCTCGTCGCGTCACCCGTCCGTGATCTCCGGTCAGACCCCGCCCGGCGGCAGGAGACCGATCATGGCCGTCCAGCGCCCGACCTCGCAGGCGTTCTCGAGGGTGAACTGGCTCTTCACCGGCGCACCGCGCCAGGTGCCCGTGACGAGCGCCTTCTGCGGTCCGCCGTACTGCTCGGCGCACGTCGCCGACGTCGAGGCCTTCAGGGCCTTCGCCCCGTTCGCCCCGAGGACGCCGCAGGCGACGGCCGGCGCCGGGTGCGAGCCGCCGGCCGGGTCGCACGTGAGTGTCCACGTCGCGCGGATGCCGAAGCCGTCGTCGAGCAGGATCTTCAGGTCCGCCGAGCCGGCCGCCGCGGACGGCGTCCGGCCGCTGCCGGTGACCTTGGCCGTCGGCTCGTCCCAGGGCACGAGGGTGCTCGTCCGTTCCGGCCCGGCGTAGACGGTCCGGGTCGAGGCGGGGTCCGGGGACGCCGTCCGGGTCGCGGTCCTGGTCTTCGACACGGGTGCGGACGACGTCGCGGACGTGGTCGTCACGGCGGGCGCGGACGTCGCCGAGGAGGAGGGCGCGGCGGACGTCGTCACCGCCGAGGAGCCCGAGCACGCGGCGAGCGTCGTCGTCAGGAGCACGACGGCCGCCGGCACCACGGCCCCCCGTGCCGTCCGGAGCGTCACCACCCTGGAAGGATAGGTGCCGCCGCGTCGTCGTCCGTGGAGGTCAGCCATGTTCCCCCCGTCGGTCCCGTCCGTGGCCGCGAGCGCCGTCCCGGCCGGTGCGCACATCGTCGACGTCCGCGAGGACGACGAGTGGGTCGCCGGTCACGTCGAAGGCGCCCAGCACATCCCGCTGGCGGACGTCCCGGTGCGCCTCGGGGAGATCCCGGCCGACGCGGACGTCTATGTCATCTGTCGTTCCGGCGGCCGCTCTTCACGCGCAGTAGCATGGCTGTCACAGAATGGTGTCGACGCGGTGAACGTCGACGGAGGCATGGGAGCGTGGGCGGATGCCGGTCGCCCCATGGTCAGCGAGACCGGGGCAGAGCCGTTCGTCCGCTGACGCCCCCGCCGCCCCCGCTCCGGACGCCGGCC
>NZ_MWLL01000071.1 GCF_002198675.1 Kineosporia sp. R_H_3
GCCGGCTCGACGCGGGCGCGCTCAGCGGGGCCGGGCTCGCGGTTCGCGGTGGTGACGATGAGGTCCCGCTCGGTGCGGGCGGCGTCCGCCTCGAGGGTGTCGAGCTGCACGGTGACGTCCGCGCCGCGCTGGGCGGCCTCGCCGAGGTCGTCGACCCGGGCGGTGAGCCGCTGGACGACGCCGAGCTCGCCGGGCTCGGCCTTGGCGAGCTCGCGCAGCCGCTCCATCCCGGCGCGCAGCGCGGCGACCCGGGCGGCGGCGTCCGCGGCCCGCGGGTCGAACGACAGCCGCGCCCGCAGCTGGGCGGCGAGCGCGTCGGAGAGCCGGCACGCGTCGACGATGCTCACCGCGAGCCCGGCCCCGCTGAGCGCGCCCGCGTCGAGCCGGCCGTGGAGCAGCGCCGACATCCGCTCCCGGGTCGCTGCGTCCGCGCGGCCGGAGTCGAACGTCGCGACGAGCTGGTCGTACCGGTCGCTGACCGCCTGCCAGAGCGTCATGGAGAGCAGGACGTCGCCGGTGTAGGAGTCCGGGTCGGTCGCCCGCAGCGCGGCCTCGTCGAGCCGGTCGAGCTCGGTCTTGCGGTCGGCCCGCCAGTCGCCGAGCGCCGTGAGGTAGGCGCTCAGCTCCGAGGCCGCGACGGCGACGCCGAGCCGCCCCGGGGCGGCCGGGGCCACGGCGACGCCGCCGGCCCCGGCGCGTGCGCCGGGAGCCGGGCGGTTCGTCGCCGGGACGGTCACGAGGCCGGGATCTCCCGCCCGTACTCCGGGGTCGGGGGCCGCTTGGCGCCGAGGGCGTCGGCGAAGTAGCTGTCGTACGAGGCCTGCCACTGACCGCTGGCGATGTACTCCTTGAGCACCGCGTTGAGGTACTGGGCGAACTCCGGGTGGTCCTTGGCGACCGCCAGGCCGTAGGGCTCCTCACCGATCTGGCCCTTGAGGACCTCGGTGTAGTCCGGGTCCTGGGCGTTGAGCCCGGCGAGGACTGTCGAGTCACCGGTGATCGCGTCGACCCGGCCCTGCTGGAGGAGCGCGAGGCAGGTGGTGTGCTGGTCGACCTGGACCGGCACGATGCCCGCGTACTGCGGGTCGACCATCCGCTGGATGCTCGTCGACCCCGCCGGGGCGCAGACCCGGGCGCCCGCCGCGACCAGTGCGCCGAGGCTCTTGGCCTTGGAGTCGCTCCGGACGAGGAACCGCTGCTCGGCCGTGAAGTAGACCGCGGAGAAGCCGACCTGGGTCCACCGGTCGCAGTTCATCGTCATGTTGCGCGCGACCATGTCGACCCCGCCCTCGTCGACCCCCGCGTTGACGAGCGGTACCCGTTGCGCCGCGGTGATCACGCGGAACTGCACCTTCGCGTCGCCGGTCGGACCGAAGATCGCCCTGCCGACGGCCTTCGCCAGGTCGATGTCGAAGCCCTTGAAGACCGTCGGCTGCTTGGGGTCGCGGGAGCCGAGGAGGAGGGAGTCGCCGGACACCCCGACGACGAGCCGGCCGCGCTTGCGGATCTGCGCCTGGAGGCTGTCGCCGGGGAACGCCACCGCACCCGACGTGGCGGGCAGCGGGTCGTACGACGTCGTCGCGTCGTCGCACGTCGGCTTCGCGAGCGCGGTCGGCGCGGCCGCCGGGCTCGCGGTGAACGCCGGGGTGTCCGCCGGGATGGACGGTGCCCCGCACGCTGCGAGCGCGAGCGCCCCGACGGCGGCGAGCGCCGTGACCAGTGCGCCTCGCCGGCTGCCGGTCGTCGTCCGGGTCGTCGTCCGGGTGGTCGTCATCGGTACTCCCCCAGCCGCTGCGAGATGCCGCCCACCGCGGCGATCGCCGCGAGGATGCCGAGCACGAGAGTGCCCCAGCCGACGAACTGGAGCGCGCCCCACGGGGTGGCCAGGTCCGTCGAGGCCTTCGCCGCCTGGGCGTCGAGCACCGGGTCGAGCGCGGCGACGAGGGCGGCGAACTCGACGTTCGAAGCCATCCCCTGCGCGTCCGCCGGGGCCGCGGCATCACCGTTCGCCCGCGTCGCCACCGTCACCGCCGAGGGCCAGTCGCCCCCGTCGTCGAGCTTCCGGATCGTCTCGTGGGTCGTCGTCCAGTCCTGGAGCGCGGCCGGTGCCGCCCCCACGTTCGCCCCCGACAGCCGGGCCCGTCCGAGCGCCTCGCCGATGACCTTCGCCTGCGCCTTCCACTGCGTCTCGTAGGCGGCGCCGCCGCCCTGCTTGACGAGCGTGAGGCTCTCCAGGCCCTTGGCGGAGTAGGCGGCCGCGCGCGCGGTGGTGAGCGCACTCGTCGCCGCGTAGGAGGTCACCCGGACGTCCTGCGCGGTGCGGCCCGTCGAGCTGAGGACCACGGCGCCGGAGCCGATCGCGAGCAGCGCCGCGGCGGACGCCGCGACGAGGCCGACGTTGAGCACGCGGTGCGTGCGCCGGGCGAGCCAGACCTGGGTGCCGACGAGCACCCCGCCGCTGACGAGGACGCCGAGGGTGAACCACCACGTGGCCGCGGAGGACGCCGAGTACGCGTCGTCGATCTTCGTGCCGTTGTCGGTGACGACGCCGTCGAGCAGCGGGAGGAGCTGGTCGCGGAGCACCGTCTGCGAGCCGAGCACGAGGTAGCCCGAGCCGAGCGGCACGCCGAGCCGGTTGTTGTCGCGGGCCTGGGCGATCTGGCGCGTGTAGTCGGCGAGCAGCTGGTTGGCCTGCGCGAGCTTCGCGGCGTCGTCGGGCTGCGCGGCCGAGGCGTCGACGAGCAGCCGGGCCGCCTCCGCGACCGCGCCGTCGTAGTCGGCCGTCAGCGCGGCCGGCTCCAGGCCGCCGGCGAGGAACCCGTTGGTCACCGCGGCGTCCGCACGGACGAGGTCGGCCTGCGCCTTCTGCACCCGGACGACCTGCGCGATGTGCGACCGGGCGTCCTCGAGGGCGTTGGCCCGGTACTGCATGGCGGCCGCGCCGACGACGGCGAGCAGCAGGCAGGCGAGCGCGGCGATCGCTGCGGCCACCCGCAGCCGGCCGGGCGAGCCGGAGAGGAACCCGGCGAGCCGGCTGCCCACGGTCGAGATGTCCGGGACGGCGAGGGTCGCGCTCTGCGGGCCGCCCTGCGCGGGCAGCACCTGGACGGCCTGCCCGGCCGCGGGCCCCGCGGGCCGGCCGGACGGCGTCCGGCGGCCCTTGCCCTGCCCCTTGCCCTGGCCCCGGGTCTTGGTCTGGCTCACGTGCTGCCTCCCACGATGTCCCCCTTGCTCACCGGTCCGAGGACGTCGAACGGGCCGGGCCCGTCGTCGTCACCGTCCGGACCGTCGTGCGTGCGGTCGGTCGTGCCGTCGCTCGTGCTGCTCGTGCTGCCGGTGCTCGTGCCGTCCGGCGCGCCGGCCGCCGCGGCGGGCTGCTCGTCGTCCGCGAGGTCCTCGGGCAGGAGCAGCCGGAGCTGGTCCGCCGTCGGGTCCGCGACGTCGCGCAGCCGCCACGCGTGGCGACCGATCGCTGACTCCAGGACGTTGCGCGCGAACCGTCCGTTCCCGAACCCCTCCCCGCGGGGTGTCGCGGCGAGGATCTCGCGGAAGCGCGCGAGGCACTCCGGGGTCGCGTCGTAGTCCTGCGACGTCGACAGCCGGGTGAAGATCTGGACGAGCTCGTCGTCGGTGTAGTCGGGGAACGTGATGGTCGTCCGGAACCGGCTCGCGAGCCCCGGGTTCGCCGCGACGAACTCCGCCATCGGGCCGGGGTAGCCGGCGACGATGACGACGAGGTCGTCCCGGTGGTCCTCCATCTCCTTGACGAGGGTGTCGATCGCCTCCTCGCCGTACTGGTCCCCGGTGAGCGAGTAGGCCTCGTCGATGAACAGGACGCCGCCGATCGCGGACGCGACGACCTCGCTCGTCTTGACCGCCGTCTGCCCGAGGTAGCCGGCGACGAGCTCGGAACGGTCCACCTCGACGAGCTGGCCCTTCGAGAGCAGCCCGATCGCCTTGTAGATCCCGCCGACGAGCCGGGCGACGGTCGTCTTGCCGGTGCCCGGGTTGCCGTTGAAGACGAGGTGGCGGGTGATCGTCGCGCTCTTGAGCCCCTGCTTCGCGCGCAGCTGCTCGATCCGCAGCACCGCCGACTGCCGGTGGATCTCGGCCTTGACGGTCGTCAGCCCGGTGAGCGCGTCGAGCTCGGCGAGCCACTCCTCGAGGGTCTTCTCCGGCACGGCCTCTTCGGCGGCCTCGGTGGCGACGGCCTTCTCCTGCTCACCGGCCGTCGCGGTCGCCTGTGGGTCGGACGGCGGGACGGCGCCGGGCTGCGGACCGGACGGCGCGCCCGGTTGCTGCCCACCCCCACGGAGCGCGTCGAGCACCTGGGACACGTCCGGCACGGAGTCGAACCCGGTGAGCACCGGCGTCGGGAAGGTGACCTGCCCCGGCCGCCACTGCCCGACCTCCGGGGCCGTGGTCCCCGGGGCGGGCAGGCCCGGGAACGCGCCCGGGGCGCTGCGCCCGACCGCACCGAGCTGGGCCGCGGCGGTGACGCCCGCGTTCGAGACGACGCGCAGGCTCGGCTCGCCGAGGCCGCACGCGGCGGTCGTCACGTCGACGAGGGCGTGCGCGTAGTCGGCGGCGTGCGGGGAGCCGGTCTCGACGAGACCGGACAGCAGCGCCGTCGGGGCCTGCCGCCAGCGCCGCGCGGACGACGCGGCGTCGAAGAACTCGCCGACCGGGCGGCCGAGCTCCTCGGCCCAGGCCTGCGGGGCCCGGGGCGCGGACTCGGCGAGGGCGGCGGCGAGCGCGGCCCCTTCGACGCGGGCGGCGCCGTCCGCGAGACCGGCCCGGCGGGCGACGGCCTCGAGGGCCGTGAGGGCCGCCGAGAGCGACGGGGCGGGCCGGGTGCCGCCCGGGGGTGTCGTCACGGCGTCCCTCCGACGTTCAGGCTGCCGCCGTCCGCACCGTGCCCGAACTTCTCCGCGAGGAAGCGGCCGTGGGCGACGAGCGCCTCGGCGTCGGCCCGGTAGACGGCGTCCCGGATCTTCTCCATCGTCACCGCGAGCAGGTCGAGCTGGTCGACGAGCACCATGAGCGAGGTCTTGTTGCCGTCGACCGGGCGGCGGTCGGCGAACGACCGCGGCAGCCGCAGGTAGGCCTCGAGCGCCTCCGGCAGGTAGCTCGTCGCGGTCGCCATGACCGAGTGCGCGTCCCGGCTGCCCGCCCCGAGGTCACCGAGCCGGGGCACGGTCTCCTTGACGGTCTGCGCGATCCGGTCGACCCGGGCGACGACGATGTCCGGCACCCGGCCCGCGATCCGGGGGCCGATGCCGTCGACCGCCGCGACGATGTCCGCGCTCGTGGGCGCGGGCGGGAGCGCGATCGCGGGCTCCCGCTCCGCGCCCCGGCCCGTGAGAGCACCCACGAGGTCCTGCCACCACGACACCGCTCGAGCTCCCCTGTTCCGTTGGTGCGCCTGGCCGTCCGCCAGACCGTCCGCCGACCTGCCCGGCGGCCGGGTCAGCCGCGGCCGAGGTCGAGCGACCCGCCGGCGACCCGGTCGTCGTGTCGGTTGACCCGGTCGAGGTACTCGCGGGACTTCGTGACCTCGTTCTCCAGCACGCCGATCGTCGACGCCATGTTGTCCAGGGCCTGCACCTTGAACTGGTCGATGGCGTCCATCGTCGCGTAGATGTTCTGGAACGCGGACTGCAGCTGCGGCAGCCCGATCGTCGCGCTCGCGGCCTGCTGCTGGATCTGGATCGAGTTGTCCCGCAGCATCTCCGACGTCGACTGGATCATGTTCGACGTCGTCGTGTTGAGCGCCGTGATCTGGTCGAGCACGAGCTTCTGGTTGTTCAGCGCCTGGGCGACGATGACCGCCGTCCGCAGCGCCGAGACCGTGGTCGTCGTCGCCCGGTCGACGCCCTTGACGAGCTCGATGTTGTTCTTGATGACGATGTCGATCGCCAGGTAGTTCTGGATCGACACCGCGAGCTGGGTCAGCAGGTCCTGGTGCTTCTGGCGGACGTAGAACAGGACGTCCTCGCGCAGCGACTTCGCCCGCTCCGGGTCGGTCGCCTCGAGCTCCGCGATCGACGCCGCGAGCTTGGCGTCCAGCCGCTCGGCGACGTAGACGTACTGGTTGAGCCGGCCCATCGCCTCCCAGAGGTTCTGCTTCTCGAGGTTGAGCGCGGCGTTGTCCCGGCGGAGCTCGTCCTGGCCGTCGTAGAGCGCCTTGAGGATGGCGTTGAGGTGGCTCTCGGAGCTCTGGTACTTGCGGAAGTAGTCCGTGAGCTTGTCCCCGAACGGCAGGAACCCGAAGACCTTCTTGGAGCCCTGGGCGCCCTTGGGGTCGAGGTCCTCGACGGTGCGGCGCAGCTCCAGGAGCGTGCCGGAGACCTTCGAGCCCTGCGCGAGGCTGCCCTCGTTGAGCGCCTTGACCGGAGTCTTGAGCAGCCGGTTGCTCGTCTCGGCGGCCTTGCGGATGTCCTGGTCGCCCATGGTGCGGACGTCCTCCGCGCGGGCGGAGAACTCCGGGCTGTGCGGTGCGACCGTCATGAGCGAGGACAGGTAGCCCTCGACCTTCTGGTCGAGCTGGGGGGCCACGGCGGGGTCCACCGCGGGCGCGATCCTCGGCGCCTGGGTCGCCACGACGGGCTTGACCGGCTCGGGTGCGGTCAGCGTCAGCGTGGCCTCGGCGGGCGGCGTCAACGGCATCGGCTCGGTCATGGGTGCCCTTCTCGCGTGGTGTCGTCCGGCGGGCTTTCGATGTCGGCCCAATCTAGACGGTTCCCACCCCGCGCCGACGGACCTCCCGGCGTTCGGTGATCACCCCGGCCCGCCGGCCTCGTCCCAGCCTGCCGGGTCACCCTGCGTGGTCGCACTCCGGGTACCACCACTGCCGTCGCACGGGCGGGCCGGTGCTCAGGCGGACGTCGGCACGAGCCCGGTGACGACGCCGACGGCGACGGCGAGGGACCCCGCCGTGAGGACGTCGACGAGCCGGGTCCGCACGAGCAGCCCGAGGCAGTACTTGTCGGGCAGGACGGCGCGCAGCACGGCCGCCAGGCCGAGGGCACCGGCGAGCAGGTAACCGCCCTCGCGGAACCCGACGAGCAGGGTCACCGGCACCACGGCGGCCGTGAGCAGGAGCACGGCGACGAAGGCGAGCCGCCGCGTCGGCGGGACCTCCCAACGCACCACGGCGCGAGCCTACTGGCCCCGGCCGGGGCCCGCCGTCAGTGCGCGAAGTGCCGCGCGCCGGTGAGGTACATCGTCACGCCGGCGGCCGCGGCGGCCTCGACGACCTCGGCGTCCCGGACCGAGCCGCCCGGCTGGACGACGGCCCGGACCCCGGCGTCGAGCAGCACCTGAAGCCCGTCGGCGAAGGGGAAGAACGCGTCGGACGCCGCGACGGCGCCGGTCGCGCGCTCGCTCCCGGCCCGCTCGACGGCGAGCCGGCAGGAGTCGACCCGGTTGACCTGGCCCATCCCGACACCGACGCTCGCGCCGCCCTTGGCGAGCAGGATCGCGTTCGACTTCACGGCCCGGACGGCGCGCCAGGCGAACGCGAGGTCGGCCAGGGTCGCGTCGTCCGCCGCGGTGCCGGTCGCGAGCGTCCAGCCGGCCGGGTCGTCGCCGGGGGCGTCGAGCAGGTCGACGGTCTGCAGCAGCAGGCCGCCGCTCACCGGGCGCATCTCGACCCCGCCGCGCCGCGCCGTCGCGGGCACCGTGAGCAGGCGGACGTTCTTCTTGCGGGTGAGCACCTCGAGCGCGGCCGGCTCGTAGCCGGGGGCCGCGACGACCTCGGTGAAGACGTCGCCGATCTGCTCGGCCATCGCGGCCGTCACCGTGCCGTTCACGGCGACGACGCCGCCGTAGGCCGACACCGGGTCGCACGCGAAGGCCTTGGCGTAGGCGTCGGCGACGTCGGTGCCGACGGCGATCCCGCACGGGTTGGCGTGCTTGATGATCGCGACCGTCGGGGCGTCGCCGTGGTCGTGCGCGGCCCGCCAGGCGGCGTCGGTGTCGACGTAGTTGTTGTACGACATCTCCTTGCCGTGCAGCTGCTCGGCGTGCGCCAGGCCGGGCCGGTGGCCGCGGTAGAGCGCGGCGCGCTGGTGCGGGTTCTCGCCGTACCGCAGCACGGCGGCGCGGTCCCAGGTGGCGCCCGCCCATGCCGGGAAGCCCGTGCCGTCGTCCGTCGGGGCGAGCACCGACCCCATCCAGGACGCGACGGCGACGTCGTACGACGCGGTGTGGACGAACGCCTCGGCCGCGAGCCGGCGGCGGGCCTCCAGGGTGAAGCCGCCCTCGCCGACGGCCGTGAGCACGTCGGCGTAGCGCGACGGGTCGGTGACGACCGCGACGCTCGGGTGGTTCTTCGCGGCCGCCCGGACCATCGACGGCCCGCCGATGTCGATCTGCTCGACGCACTCGTCAGGCGTCGCACCGGAGGCGACGGTCTCGAGGAAGGGGTACAGGTTGACGACGACGAGGTCGAACGGCGCCACCCCGAGGTCGTCGAGCTGGCGGACGTGGTCCTCGAGCCGCCGGTCCGCGAGGATCCCGGCGTGCACCCGCGGGTGCAGGGTCTTCACCCGGCCGTCGAGGCACTCGGGGAAGCCCGTCAGCTCCTCGACCGGGGTCACCGGCAGGCCGAGGGCGGCGATCCGGCCGGCCGTCGAGCCGGTCGAGACGAGCTCGACGCCGGCGCCGGCGAGCCCGCGCGCGAGGTCCTCCAGGCCCGTCTTGTCGTAGACCGACACGAGGGCCCGGCGGATCGGGACCCGTCCCTCGCCGGTCGTCGGGGTCAGGGCGGTCTGCTGCGGCGCGTGCGTCACGACGGCCGACGATATCGGCCCCGGGGCGCCGGCCGGCCCACGGGGAGCACCGCAGCGGTCACCCGAGGCGGACGTGCCGGCCCTGCGTCGTCCAGCCCGCGGTGACCATCCGGGTCACGACGTCGACGAGGAGCTCCCGCTCGACGCCCTTGATCCGCTCGTGGAGCGTCGCCTCGTCGTCCCCGTCGAGGACCTCGACGGCGCGCTGGGCGACGATCGGGCCGGAGTCGACCCCGTCGTCGACGAGGATGACCGTGCTCCCGGTGACCTTGACGCCGTGCGCGAGCGCGTCCCGGACGCCGTGCGCCCCCGGGAAGGCCGGCAGCAGCGCCGGGTGGGTGTTCACGGTGCGGGCGCCGAACCGCACGAGGTAGGCCGTGCCGAGGATCTTCATGAAGCCGGCGAGGACGACGAGGTCCGGCGAGAAGACCTCGACGGCCCGGGTCACCCCGGCGTCGAAGCCGGCCCGGTCCGGGAAGTCGCGCAGGGCGACGACGGCCGTCGGCACCCCGGCCGCGCGGGCCCGGTCGAGGGCCGCGACGCCGTCCCGGTCGCTGACGACCCCGGCGACCCGGAAGGGCGCGCCGGGTGCGGCGGCGGCGTCGAGGAGCGCCTGGAGCAGGGTGCCCGAACCGGACACGAGGACGACGACGCGGGGCCGGTCGGTCGTCGGCGGCACCGTCGGCGGGGTCGTCGGCAGTCGCGTCGGCGGGGTCTGCGGCACGGCGCCACAGTAGTGGGCGCGAACCGGCGGCCCCGGCAGGTGACAATGGCTCGGTGACGACGACCTGGCCGCGCAACCGCGAGGAGCTCGAGGAGCGGCTGCGCGCCCGGACCCGGCTGTTCGGCGCCCTCATCGTCGCGTCGGTCGTCACGGCCTTCCTGCCGCTGCCGTGGAAGCTCAGCACGCTCGTGTTCGGGACCGGCTGCGTCGTCGTCGGCTTCCAGGTCATCTTCGCGCTCGCGGCGTCGCGCCGGGCGGGCGGCGAGGCCCGCGGGTTCCTCGGGGTGAGCGTCGGGCTCGGCGTCGCCACGGTGCTCGTCGTCGTCAGCCTCCTGCAGGCCGTGCTCTACCCGGCCTTCAGCGACTACCAGCGCTGCCTGTCGACGGCGTCGACGATCGCCGCGCGCGATCGCTGCGCCGACGAGCTGCGGGCGCGGCTCGGCCCGGCGGCGTCGACCGTCGGCTGACGCGCCGTCCCGTCAGTCCCGGCCCGCGCGGGCGGCGAACCCCGGCATCGCGGCGCGGGCGCCCACGACGAGCAGAGCACCGACCGTGACCTCGACGGCGAACACGAGGCCGGTCGGCAGGGGAGCGGGCCCGGCGACCCCGAGCCGTCCCGGCCCGATCCCGCCGCCCGAGAGCCACGCCAGGGCGCCGAACGCGAGGCCCGCGAGCAGCCCGGTCAGCACGGTGTCGAGGACCGCCGTCCAGCGCCCGGAGTCGACGCCCCGTCGCCGGACGACGAGCAGCCCGCCGGCCCCGCCCGCGAGCAGCGGCACGAGGAGCAGCAGGAGCGCGGCGCCCGGCATCGGCCCGGGGGTCGGGAGGGCACCGAGGACGGGGACGGCGGGCAGGTCTCCGAGGGAGACCGCGGTCGGCGCGACCGACGTGCCGCGGCCGACGGAGAAGCCGGTCCCGGTGAGGAAGGCGCCGCCCCAGACCGCGAGGTTGGGCAGGGCGGTGAGCTGGGCCAGCGTCAGGACGACGCCGCCGACGACGCCGGTCTCGAGCACCCCGTAGAGGGAGGCGACGCCGCCGTGCTGCGCGACGAGCGCGGCGACGACGAGCAGGGTCCCGGCCCCGACCTGGACGGCGGTGGCCGACAACCAGGTGAGGACCGCCGGCAC
>NZ_MWLL01000072.1 GCF_002198675.1 Kineosporia sp. R_H_3
ACTTCACCGGTCCCTACGTGGCGCACTGCCACAACCTCGCGCACGAGGACCACGCGATGATGTTCGGCTGGGAGATCACCTGATGGCCGCCCCCGCGCGCGGCACGGGCCCCGGCCGGGCGGTTCTCGTCGTGGAGTCGGGCGTCGTCGGAGCCGTCCTCGGGACGCCGAACGGGTTCGTCGTGGCATCGCTGCGCGGGGCGGTCGGCACCGTGGGGCGGGAGCAGGACCTGCTCGTCCACTGGGTCGTGGGCGCCGTCGTCCTCACGCCGGTGTACGCGGCGCTCACGCTCCTCGTCCTGCAGGCGGTGGCGGACCGCGCCCGCGGCCCGCGCCGGCTGCGTCCCCTCGTCGCGGCGGGGCTGCTCGTGCTGGCAGCCACCGTCGTGGCGACGGCGCAGGCCGGGGTCGAGGCGGTGCTCGACGTCCGGGCGCAGGACCGGGAGCTGGCGACGGCGTCCGGCGTGCACTTCCACGGGACGAGCGACCCGGCGCTCGTCGTGGGGGGTTCGGCGTCCTGCGACCGGCTGTGCGTGGCGCACGGCCAGACCGTCAGGTCGCACGTCCGCGCCGTGGCGACGGCGGTCCCGGTGCTCCTCGTCGCAGACCTGGTCCTCGTCGTCTGGCTCGTGTGCGCGGCCGGCGGCGAGGTGGCGTTCCCTCGCCCGGGGGAGCGCCGCCGCGAGGCGGTCGGCCTCGTGGCACCGGTGCACCGGACCACCTGAGGGTGCCCCGCCCCCAGGTGGTCCGGTGCCGTCCGGTGGCCGGTCGGCCGGTGCGTCACAGGTACAGGCCCACGCCCTCCGTGGCGGCGCCGCCGACGGTGACCGCCGGGCCCTCGCCGCGGGCCGCGGCGGCGATGGCGAAGAGCTCGGCGAGCGTCGCACCGCCCGGCGGCACCGGGACGTCCGCGCCGCGGGCCGCGAGCCAGGCGGCGCACTCGGCGGGGGACAGCCGGCCGACCTCGACCTGGGCCAGGCACCGGCCCGGCCGCATGACCGCCGGGTGCAGGGCGGAGAGGCGCTCGTTCGTCGTCAGCGCGACGAGCACCTGGGTGCCCTGGCCGAGCATCCCGTCGGTGAGGTTGAGGAGCCGGGAGAGCGCCTGGCCGGCGGACGCCTTGGCGCCCTCGCGGACCAGCTCGTCGCAGTCCTCGAGCACGAGCAGCCGCCAGCGCGAGCGGCCGTCCGCCGGCCGGTCCTCGTCGTCGACCTCGGGCTCGGCCGTCGTGACCTCGAGCAGGTAGGAGGGCTCGGCGAAGAGCCGGTCCGGGTCGAGCACGCAGTCCGTCGAGCACCACGGCCGCCAGGCCTGGGCGAGGCTGCGCAGCAGCGTCGTCTTGCCGGTGCCGGGCGGCCCGTGGAGCAGCAGCACCCGGCCGTTGAGACCCTCCGGGGTGAGGCCGGCGAGCCGGGTCGCGGCCGTCGCGACGGGAGCCGCGTAGTTCGGCGCGATGTCGGCCCACGCGGGCGCCTCGATCGCCCGCGGCCGGTACCGGGCCCCGTGCGCCGTGAGGTGCCAGAAGCCCACGCTGACGTGGGTGTCGGTCGCCGCGGCCGGCTCGACGGCGCCCCGGGTCGCCGCCTCGAGCACGGTGCGCGCGAGGTCCTCGTCGACCGCGGTGACGGCGACCTCGGCGCGCCGGGTGCGCAGCCAGTGCGTGGAGCGCAGCGTCCAGCCGTCACCGACGACGAGGGCGCTGCGGGCGTTGTCCTCGACCGCGTGCCGGGCCCGGACACCGTCCGGCGGCAGGAGCGCGGCGTCCGGCAGGACGTCCTCGAGCGTGGTGCTCCGGGCGAACGGCTGGCGTCCGCTGACGAACGGCTCGAGCGCGAGCAGGTCGACGACGTCCATCGCGCGGTCGGAGTCGTCGAGTGCGACCCCGGCGGGCATCGTCACGGCCGCCGGCGCGCCGTGGTCGGCGGCCCGGCTCGCGGCGAGCGTGTCGGGCAGGGCGATGCGCGGCGGCGGGAGCGGGACCTCCCTCGGCGTCTCGTCGGTCAGCATCCGCCCATGGTCGCGGCGGCCCGGCCGGGCGTGCACCGGCTTTTCGCCGCGGTCACCGGTTCGGCGGCATCGCCGCCGGTCGCCGTGCCGCGGTCAGGCCCGCCGCGGGTCGAGCTCGGCGGCGCGCTCGTGCCGGTTCTGCGGCGTGATCCGCCAGCGCTGCGGGTCGTCGTGCTCGACGTCCACGGTGAGCCGCCCGGTGGCCCGCTCGACGCGGACGAGGCAGCTCACCCAGGGCGGGCCGCCGTCGTGCGCCGCCATCGCCGCCCGCAGGTCCCGGACGACGTCCAGGGTCCTGGGGTCCCGCGGCGCCGCCGGCTCCGGCGGGCCGTCGGGGCCGTAGCTGAAGCCGTTCATCCGCGTCGAGGCGTCGTCGACGGTCGCGACGAGGACGACGTACGCCCAGCCCGGACCGTTCGTCACCTCGTCGTCGGCGACGAGCAGGCGGCCGAGCTCGAGGACGAGGTCGTCGCGTTCCATGGACGGCGAGGGTAGCCGCGGCCGGCCCGGGCGACCTGAGGGGATCGATAACCTTGGCCCCCGTCGTCCCATTCGTGACGATGATGGCCTAGGGTCGGTGTTCGTCCGGGGTGCCTGCGAGGGCGCCACGAATCCGCGCGCTTGGGGGCCGAGATGACGCCGAACGACGGCACGACCGCAGGCACGCCGGGCACCGGCACGGGAGGCCCGGCGGACGCCGTGTGGCCCCCGCCCGAGTTCGACACGGGTGCGCCGCACTCGGCGCGGATGTACGACTACTGGCTGGGCGGCAAGGACAACTACCCGGCCGACCGCCAGCTCGCCGAGATGTTCATCCAGCAGATCCCGTCGCTGCCGACGATGGCGCGCGAGAACCGGGACTTCGTCGAGCGGGCGACCCGCTACCTCACGGCGGCCGGGGTCACGCAGTTCCTCGACATCGGCACCGGGATCCCGACGAGCCCCAACCTCCACGAGGTCGCGCAGTCCGTCGTCCCGACGGCGAAGGTCGCGTACGTGGACAACGACCCCATCGTCCTCGCGCACGCCCGGGCCATGCTGCTGAGCCGGCCGGAGGGGTCGGTGGCGTATGTCGACGCCGACGTCCGCAACGCCGCGGGACTGCTCGCCCACCCGGAGATCGTCCCGGTCCTCGACCTGGAGCAGCCGGTCGGGCTCATGCTCATCGCCGTGCTCATGCTCCTCGGCCCGGACGACGACCCGCAGGGCGCGGTCGCCGGGCTGCGGGACGCGCTGCCGTCGGGCAGCTACCTCGCCCTGACCCACCCGACGGGCGACTTCGACCCGGAGTCGATGGGCGCCGTCACGGCGTTCGCGACGGGCGGCGGCATGACGTTCGTGCCGCGCTCGCAGGCCGAGGTGGCGGAGTTCTTCGGCGACTGGGAGCTCGTCGAGCCGGGGATCGTCCCGGTCCGCGCGTGGCGTCCGACGGGTCCGGTCGACGACCCCCGGTCGGCGTACTACTGGGCCGGGGTGGCCCGCAAGCCCTGATCCCGCCGCGGGCTACTCGAGCACCCGCGTCATGAACACGCTGTTCGGGTCCGGCGCGTAGTCCGCGAACGGCGGGCACGGGACGAAGCCGTGGGCGGCGTAGAGCGCGCGGGCGGGTGCGAAGAACGGCATCGAGCCGGTCTCGAGGCTGAGCCGGGCGAACCCGCGCAGCCGGGCCTGCTCCACGACGTGCCGCAGCAGCAGGGCGCCGAGGCCCTGCCGCCGCCGTTCGGGGTGGGTCCGCATCGACTTCACCTCCGCGTGCGTGGCGTCGAGCGCCTTGAGCGCCGCGCACCCGACCACCTCGTCGCCGTCGAGCAGGGTCCAGAAGACGACCTCGGGCCGGCGCAGCCCGTCGAGGTCGAGCGCGTGCTTGCTCTCCGGTGGGCTGGTCGCCCGCATCTGCTCGAGGTGCGCCTCGAGGAAGGCCGCGATCTGCGGCCCCCTGAGGTCGTCCACGACGATCCGCAGCGTGTCCTGCACCGAGAGTCCTCCTTCACACCCAGGCGGCGAAGTCCGCCTTGCGAATCATGCAGTGGATCCCCTTGACCGTGTCCACCACCTGGCTCACCTCGAAGTCGGCGGCGGCCGACAGGTACGCCATCGCCGTCGACCGGGTGAGGCCGAACCGTTCGGTGAGGAAGGTCAGCGCGCGGCGCACGCACTGCCGCATGGCCTCGTCGAGGTCGACGTCCATCCCCGTGGGGACCCAGTGCGTCGCGGTCTCGACGACCGGGGACGTGAGGGTCCCGACGGCGCGGGCGGCGTCGTCCCCGCTGAGCACCGTGAGCCGCAGCGTCGCGCGCAGCGAGGCCTCGACGGCGGTGAGCGCGACCTCGCCGTTGCCCTGGGCGTAGTGCGGGTCACCGACGTAGAACAGGCCGCCGTCGACCTGGACCGGCAGGTAGAGACTGCTGCCGACCCGGGTCCACTTGATGTCGATGTTCCCGCCGTGGTCGCCGGGCGGCACCGAGTGGACCGGGTCCTCGGTCGCGGGGGCGACGCCCATGACGCCGAGGAACGGGTCGAGCGGGAACGTCGCCCGCCGCCCGTCCGGCGCGGCGACCGAGCTGACGAGCCGGCCGCCCGCCACCGAGACCGGGCAGAACTCGAAGACGGCCGGGACGCCGTCCTCGGGCAGCTCGCCGGGCAGGGCGCCGAGCCCGTGCCGGCTGCTCACGAACCCGTACGGCTGGCGCGGCACGAGGTCGAGGACGTCGACCCGCAGCACGTCGCCGGGCCGGGCCCCGGCCACGGCGACCGGCCCGGTGACGACGTGCGGGCCGTCGTCGGGACCGTTCGGCAGGTCGCTCGCGGCGATCTCGATCGCGTCGGCGAGGACGTCGCCCGCCGCGACGCCGAACCCGGCGAGGAAGGCGACCGGGTCACGCCCCTGGTCGGCCATGATCCCCTCGTGGCTCAGCGCCTCGAAGGTCACCGTCGCCCCGGAGGCGACCGAGAGCACCGGGGTCGACGCGGCGTTCGGCAGCCGGCCCCACGACACCGTCCCCGGGGTCGAGAGCAGCAGGTGCTCGCCGGGTACGGTCCCGGTGCCGGGCTGGAGCGCGGGGACCGTCATGCGGGCACCTCGGCGGCGGCCGCCGGAAGACCCACGACGAGGTCGATCTCGACGTCGGCGCCGACCGCGAGGCCCGTCGTGCCGACGCACGTTCGGCTGGGCAGCGGTCCGGCGAACCAGGTGCGGTACAGCGCGTTGAAGGCGTCGAAGTCCCCGAAGTCGGTGAGGTAGACGCGCACCATGAGGGCGTCGTCGAGCGTCGCCCCGAAGGGCGCCAGGCAGGCGGCGAGGTTCGCGCGGACCTGCTCCGCCTGCGCGAGGACCCCGCCGGGCACGAGCGCGCCGGTCGCCGGGTCGGTCGGCATCTGCCCGGTGACGAAGAGCATCGACCCCCACCGGGTCACGTGCGAGAAGGGCCCGACCGCCGGCGGCACCCCCTGCTCGGGGGCGAAGGTGAACGACTCCTTGGACGGCACCTGCTCGGGCATCGGACCTCCGGGTTCGCGCGCCCCGGTCGTCCGGTGCCGCACGAGGCGAACGCTAGGGGTGCCGGGCCGTGCCGGCACAGCCCGCGTGCCCGGTGCTCACACGTTCTTCACGCGGCCGAAACATCGTGCCGAGACGTGCTGCGCACCAGGGGATCGGCGTACCGGTCGATCGACAGGTGCGGGCCGTCCCCGGTGCGTCGGGCCCGTCAGCCGGTCACGTCGCCCGCGAGCAGCAGCCGCACCTCGTGCAGCGCCGCCGTGACCGTGATCGCGCGGACCTGCTCGCGGCCGCCCGGCAGGTGCAGCGTGCGGGCGCGCCGTCCGGACGGCCCGGCGACCGCGACGTGCACCGTCCCGACCGGCCGCTCCGGGGTGCCGCCGCCCGGCCCGGCGACACCGGTGACGCCGATCCCGACGTCGGCGCCGAAGGCGGTCCGGGCGCCGTCCGCCATGGCGTCGGCGACCTGCGGGCTCACGGCGCCGTGCTCGGCGACGAGGGCCGCGGGGACGCCGAGCAGTGCCGTCTTCGCGGTGTTCGCGTAGGCCGCGACGCTGCCGAGGACGTACGCCGAGGAGCCGCTGCGCGCCGTGAGCCGGCCGCCGAGCAGGCCGCCGGTGCACGACTCGGCCGCGGCGACGGTCCAGCCCCGGGCGACGAGCGCGTCACCGACGACGTCGTCGACGGTGGAGCCGTCGGTGGAGAAGACCGTCCGCGGGAAGTCGGTGAGCAGGGCGCCGCGGAGCACCTCGAGCCGGTCAGCGGCGTCGGGCGCGTAGCGGGTGACGACCTCGAGCTCGCCGCCGCGCAGGCAGGTGCTCACCTCGAGCCCGTCGAGCCGGTCCTCGACGCGGCGCAGCGACTGGGCGAGGTCGGCCTCGAGCGTGCCCCACAGGCGCACGGTGTCCTCGAGAAGGGCGGGCGCCCCGGCGAGGACGGCGCGGACGGCGGGCGCCGCGACGGCGTCCGGCCACATCCCGCGCAGCTCCGACGGCGGCCCGGGCAGGACGACGACCGGCGGGCCGTCGCGCCCGTCCGCCGGGGTGACGACGAGCCCGGGGGCGGTGCCGACCGGCGGCAGGACGTGCGCGCCGACGGGCACGGTGGCCTGCTTGCGGGTGCCCGCGTCGACCGCGGCCGGGTCGGCGGTCCAGCCGCGACGGCGCATGAGCTCGTCGACGACGGCGCGCACGACGGCGTAGGTCTCCTCGTGGAGCTCGGACGGGCGGCCCTGCACGTCGCCGACGACGCGGGCGGTGAGGTCGTCCGCCGTCGGGCCGAGGCCGCCGCTCGTCACGACGAGGTCGTGGTCGGCCATGAGGTGGCGCAGGGCCGCCTCCAGGTCGTCGGGCCGGTCGCCGACGACGACGATCCGGCCGACGTCGGCGCCGAGCGCGCGCAGCTGCTCGGCGAGCCAGGGGCCGTTCCGGTCGGTGACCCGGCCGGTGAGCACCTCGGTACCGGTCACGACGACACCCGCACGCACGGTCATGGGCCGTACCGTACGGCCCGGTCCGCGGCGGCCGCGCGCCGGTGGCGGGCTTCAGCCCCCGCGGAGCCAGCGCCGCAGCAGCCGGGACAGCCACGGCACGCCGCCCCACACCATCCACGGCACGATGACGACCGTCGACAGCAGGATCCGCGCGGGCAGCGGCCAGGCCGTCAGGTGCGGCGTCACGAGCCAGTTGAGCAGCAGCGACGCGGGGAACAGTGCGAGCGCGATGACCAGCGCGGTCTTCCAGCGCGGCGGGGCAGGGGCACCGGCCTGCTCCCCGACGGAGCGGAAGAGGCTCTCGAAGCCGGTCACCGAGTGCGCCTGGCTCGGCCCGGCGACGAGCGGGGCCGAGCGGGCGAGCCAGTCCCGGCGCACCGCGCTGTGCTCCCAGTCGGACAGGCTGTGGGCGTCGGTGAAGCTGAAGGCGATGACGAGGTCGTCCCGGTCCGGCGGCGAGGCCGGGTAGACTTGGGCGCCGAGGTGCCCCGGGAAGGCGCTCGCGGCGTCGACGATGCCGCGCGCCCAGCGCTCGAGGTCGGCCTCGTGCCCGGCGGCCGCCCGGCGGGAGACGACGACTGACACGGGCAGGTGCACGCCGTCGCCGTGCACGCCGTCCGTCGTGCCGTGAGCCGTCGTGCCGTGAGCCGTCGTGCCGGGGTCCGTCGTGCCGGGGTCCGTCGAACCGAGGTCCGCAGTCATGGTCCCGATGCTAGGAGCGCGCAGCCCGGCCGCCCGCGGACGTTCCGCGGGACGCCCGGTGGGCCGTCGCCCCGGGCCTGGTCCACGGCGCTCGTCCTCTGGCGGGTGCCGCACGCATCCGGGCGTCCGCTGGTGTCGAAAGCACCTCTCCCGTGCGCCTTGAAGTGCTTCTCGCACCAGAGGACGACGTTGCGTGCGGGGGACACCGGAGGACGGACGGGGATGGGTGCGAAGCCCGCCGGGGGAGGTGACCCGATCCGTGCACGACCCGCCAGAGGACGCCTGACGAGTGCGCGGCCCGCTGGAGGACGTGGGGCCGGCGCACTCGCCCGGCGCGCGAGGCGGCTACCCGAGCAGGTGCTCGACGAACCAGTCCCGCTGGACGGCGCTGGACCGGGTGAACGCGTCGCCGACGTAGGCGTCGAAGTGGCCGCCCGGCAGCACGAGCAGCTTCTTCGGCTCCCGGGCCCGCTCGTAGGCCGCGGTGGTGAGGTCGGCGACGGTGAGGTGGTCGCCGGCGGCGACGACGAGCAGGAGCGGGGTCGGGCTGATCTTGTCGATGTAGTCGCCGGGCTCGTACTCGGTGAAGAGCTCGACCGACCGCAGCGTCACCTCGTTCTTCCACGTCTTCGCGCGGTCGAGGATCGGCCCGAGGAAGAAGTCGTGCGTGTCGGCCGTCGGCAGCGCGCTCGGCTCGGCCGGGTCGTCCTCGTAGGCGACCTTGATCGTCGCCGGGGTGCCACCGGCGTAGCGGGAGGCCCGGTCGGCATCGAACATCGCCCGCAGCCCGGCGAAGTGGTCGGCCCGGATGAGCCGCCGGGCGTTCTCCAGGCCGCTGATGAGCGGCACCTGGGCCACGACGCAGCGCACCCGCCGGTCGATCGCGGCCACGACGAGCACGTGCGCCCCGCTGTAGCTCGACCCCCAGATCCCGACCCGCGCCGGGTCGATGCCGGGCAGCGCCGATCCCCACGTGATCGCGTCCCGGTAGTCGCGGACCTGCTGCCACGGGTCGATCTCGCCACGCGGCTCGCCCTCGCTCTCGCCGAGGTTGCGGTTGTCGTAGACGAGCACCGACAGGCCCGCGGCGACGAAGACGTCCGCGAAGTCGTCGAGGTACATCTCCTTCGTCGCGGAGAAGCCGTGCGCCATGACGACGAGCGGGGTCCCGCCGTCCGCGCCGCCGCCGTCCGGGCGGTAGAGCCAGCCCCGCAGCGTCGTGCCGTCCTCGGTACGGAACCCGACGTCCTCACGCATCGTGTCGCTCCTTCGCGATGGGCGCGGCTCCGTCGCCGGGCCCGGTGCCCGCCATGCTGCGCGCCGCGGGCGCCCGCTGTCCGGCACCGCGTGCACGCTTGCCCGGCGTTGCGTGCACGACCGGCCCCGGCAGCCGTGGACACCGCGCCCGCCCGGTACGGATACTCGAAGGGCCGCGCCGCGGGCCGGACCACCTCGCGCCGCGCCGCGGCGCCGCACCACCTCGCGCCGTGCACGAGGAGGGACGACGTGACCGCTCCGACCGACTCCGGCGTCCGCTCCTGGGCCGTCGCCGACCTGCCGCCCGGCGACCGGCTCGAGGGCTGGGCGGAGGCGATCTGCGCGACGCACCTGCCCTGGGCGCTCGACGGCCGGGGCGGCACGCTGCTCCCGGACGCCGTCGTGACCCGGCGGATGCTCGGGCCGGTCGCCCTCGTCGACTGCGTGGCCGGGGCCGGCGCGGGCGGCCGGACGGCGCGGCACGCCGCGGCGACCGACGGCGAGTACGTCGGGGTGCTCGTCGTGCGGGACGGCGTGGAGCACCTCGAGATCGACGGCGAGCGGTTCGTCGCCCGGCCCGGGGACGTCGTCGTCTGGGACAGCCGGGTGCCGACCCGGTTCCGGATCCCCGAGCGGCTCGTCAAGCGCACCCTGCTCGTGCCGCGGGGGCGGCTGCCGCAGGTCGTCGAGCGCCCCGGACGGGCCTGCGCCCGGGGCCTGCTGCCGCGGACCGCCGCGACCGCCCTGCTCGTCGACTACCTCGCCGCCGTCGTCGACCGGTGCGCGGCGGACGACCCGCTGCCGCCGGCCGCGGCGCTCGCCGCCGGGAGCGCGGCGGTGGACCTGCTCGCCGCCGTCCTCGACGAGGACGGCCCGGGCGCGGAGGCACCCGCCTGGCACGACGCGGCCTGGCAGGTCGCCCGGGGGTACGTCGAGGAGCACCTGCACGACCCGGCCCTCGACCCGCGGGCCGTCGCCGCGGCGGCCTCGCTGTCCTTGCGCGCGCTGTACGTGCTCTTCGAGCGGCACGGCGAGACCGTCGTCGGGCACGTCCGCCGGCGGCGCCTCGAGCGGGCGCACGCGGACCTGCTGCGGCTCGGCCGGCGGACGACGGTCGCCGCGGTCGCGGCCCGCTGGGGGTTCGCCGACGCGGGGACGTTCACCCGCGCGTACCGGCGGGCGTACGGCGTCCCGCCGAGCCGCACGCTGCACGCCGGCTAGAGCGGCGACGGCCGCTCGGCGGCCGGACCCGCCGTCGCGGCGAGGTCGCGGACGTTCTTCTGGACGGCGACGGCCGCGTAGACGGCGAGCGTGAAGGCCATGGCGTAGAAGCCCTTCTCGCTGCGGGCCAGGGTGGCGTTCCACAGCCCGACGGTGAGCAGGACGACGGCCGCGCCGGCGCCGAGCCAGCACAGCCCGTGGTAGATCGCCGAGACCGCGACACCTTCGAGCCGGTCCCGCACGGACTTCTGGAGCGAGACCGCCGCGAAGAGCGCGAAGAGCAGCACCGTGAGGTAGAAGCCCTTCTCGCTCATGGTCATCCGCGCGTTCCACAGCCCGACGAGGTAGCCGAGGCAGCCGGTGAGCAGGGCGAGCCACGAGACCCCGACGAAGGCGGCGCTCGGGCGCAGCCCGTTCGCCGGCACCGCGGCCGGGCCGGCCACGGGCGGGGTCGTCGGCGCGGGGAAGGAGGGCAGGGGAACGCGGG
>NZ_MWLL01000073.1 GCF_002198675.1 Kineosporia sp. R_H_3
CCCAAACGACCCCCACCCGACCCTGAACGCGACTCGGGGTCACCCTGACCGTGCCTCGGCGCGATCACGAGCCACGAGCCGTCATGGGGCCTCGTCGGCTTGCTGCCAGAACAGTTCAGGCCCCGGGCTCCCGGGGGAGCCACAGGGCCTGTGACCTGCACTTTCTTCGGTGCGCCGTCAGGGACTCGAACCCCGAACCCGCTGATTAAGAGGACGGAACCCGTCGTCCGTGAGCGTGCGGGGCTGGACCAGTGGTAGGCGTTTCCGCAGGCCAGAGGCAGTTTCACCGTGCTGCTGATGTCGGGGTGTCCGACGTGTTGCCAGCAGTCGCGTTATCACCAGGTTTGCAGTCGGCCTCCCCGGACGTGGGCGGCGCGAGTGTTGAGGCGCCTGCGTTCGACGGTAGCCCGGACGTCCCTGGTGGTCGAGAGTCCGGCGGGCAGTTGGTCCTGGAGGAGCGGTTCTCGATCGTCCCGGAGTGGGTGCTGGACGCGGACGTCTCGGACGCGGCGGTTCGGCTGTATGCGGTGCTGTTGCGGTTCGGGTCGTCGTCGGGTCAGCGGATGCCGTCGCGGCGGACGTTGGCGGAGCGGCTGCGGAAGAAGTCGGTCGACTCGGTGGACCGGGCGTTGAAGGAACTCGTCGCGATCGGCGCGGTGGAGGTGACCCGGCGGGTGCGGGACGGGGTGAACCTGACCAACCGGTACCTGGTGCGGAGCACCAGGCCCGGTCGGCCGGACCGGCCGGATCGTGCGGGGCGGGGGAGAGGTGGCCGCACGGATGAGGCCACCCCTGGCCAGAGCGAGTCGGGTCGCGGTGCGCTCGCTGCTGACCGGGTGGTCCGCGGGTCGTGCCGGCGGGGCCGGGGTGGCCGCATGGTTGCGGCTACCCGTGGCCGCACCGGTGCGGCGGGGGTGGCCGCAGGCGTGCGGCTCGACCGAGAGTTCTCTACCGAGATCTCTCCTCCTCCCGGGCCCTCCTCCGGCGACGAGCGGGCGCCGGCCGAGGAGGTGCGTGCTGCCCGCCGCACGCAGGTCCTGGCCCTGATCGGCGTCGAGGACCTGGCGGACGTCGCCGCCGAGTGTGTCCGGTTGCGGCTCGAGCGGGGCCGCTCGGGAGCGCTGTGGACGGCAGACCGGCTCACCGACGTCCTGGCCGCTGCGGTCCTGGACGGCGGCTGGCCGGCCGCGGCAGCGGTCCCGGCCCTGCTCGCTGTTGCCGCGGACCCAGCGACCCGCAGCCCGGCGCGACTGTCCTGCCCGGGTCCCTGGTGGGACACCCAGGCGTCAGCCTCCACGCGGTCGGCGTCGGCGTGCGACGCACTGAGCCTGCTGGAGGCACGGTTGGCCGAGACCGACGGCCGGCGGGTGGCCCTGCAGTGCCGCGCCCGGGACGAGCTCACCGCCGAAGGCACACCCGTGACCAGGGCCTCGGTCCTGCGACGCGCCGTGCAGATCCTCGACATGGAGATCCTCGATCGAGCCGCGGCCGGACACGGCTCGCCAGGAAGGGCGCGACAGGCTGTGGATGACGAACCGCGCCTGTCGCCGCTGCGGCGTAGCCTCGTGTCAGGCGAGGCGACGATCGCGAGGACGGAGGACCTGGTGGACGCAGCACGGGACCTGTTCGGTCGCCCGGTCGTGACCGCGGCCGACCTGGAGGCGATGTCTGCGGAGCAGCGGCAGGTGTCGTTCGACGCCGCGGTCGTCACCGACCTGGACGCGCTACCGGCCGAGTTCGTCGACCAGGCCCGCCGCGACGCCCAGACCGCCCTGGCCCGCCGTGCCACCGATGGTGGGGCTGGGCAGGACACCGGTGGTGGTGGCGCGGCCCGGGCCTCGTGACCGCTCGGCGTGACGTCCGCCCGACCAGCGACTTCTTCGACGACCTGCACCGTCAACTCCCCGCCGAGCGCGGTGAGGACGGCACCCCGTCGCGGACGGACTTCGAGCTGTACGAGCTGCTGGCGATCCTCGACCGGTTCGCCACCGGCTGGGAAGATCTGCCGCCCCTGATCCCCGGCCGTGACGACTACCGGGTCCTGATCGCCACCGGTCGCCTTGTCCGCGCGTACGCAGTGCACGGGCAACTCGCCGCCGACGGTGTCGTCGAGCTGGTGTTCCTGCGCATCGACGTCGGCTCGCAGCTCGGCCGACACGACCTGTAGGTAGCCAGGGGTTGCTCCCGCGACGCGACGACGGGACCGGCGGCAGCCGCGCAGTGAACTGCGGCACGTGACGCAGGACGAGCACTCGCCGGGTCGTCGTTCACCACCGAGCGCTGCGTCCTCGGACGCTTGATCCGTCGAATCGGGTACACGGTGGTGGCGGGGCCGGCGTCTGTGTCCCTCAGTTCGGGATCTTGACGACCTCAAGGGCTCCTGATTAAGTCATCACTTGATTAAGTGAATGCTTGATAAGGGGAGGTCTGATGGATCCGGTGGCGTTCTTCGAGGCGGCCGCGACGCGTGCGGTGGTCCTGGCCGACGCGGTGACCGATGACCAGCTGTCGGCTCAGACGCCGTGCAGCGAGTGGGACGTGCGCGCGCTGCTGGATCATATGCGCGGCGGCGCGCACTACCTCCTTGCTGCGACCGGGCATCCCGGCGAGGGCCTCGCGTCGTACCGGGACGCCGTGGAGCAGTGCCTCGAGGCGCTGCGTGAGCCTGGTGTGCTCGCTCGGACGTGCACCTCCCCGTTGGGCTTCGAGTGGTCCGTCGCCGAGGCTGTGGCCGGGACGTTCATGGACCAGCTGGTGCACAGCTGGGACCTGGCCGTAGCGACCGGTCAGGACCGCAGGCTCGACGTCGGTCTGGTCGACGCGTGCGTGGCGATGTTCCTGCCCGACATGCCCGAGCATGGCCGCGCTGCGGGTCTGGTCGGCCCCGCGGTGCCTGTCGCCGTCGATGCCCCCGCCCAGGACCGGCTGCTGGCTGCGATGGGCCGCACTCCGTGACGCCAGGGGCCGTGCCGCCAGAGTCAGCGACACCGGAACCGTCGGACGCCGTGGGTGAGCCGGACGGTGTGCTGGAGGAGGCGGTGCGCGCGATGGGCCATCCCGGCCGGCGGGCGATGCTCGCCCTGGCGCGCCAGGGGGAGCGGACCGCGACCGAGCTGGCACAGGCCGCAGGGCTGTCCGCTGCCGCGGCCAGTCCCCACCTGAAGCTGCTGCGCCAGACCGGCCTGCTGCACGTCCGGGTCGACGCGCAGCGCCGGCTCTACCGGGCGGACTTCGCCCGGCTCGCGCAGGTCCGCGCCGTCCTCGACGAGGTCTGGGGCGACGCCCTCGACCGCCTCCGAACGGTCGCCGAGCACGACGAGGCAGAAGCCACGCAGCCGCGCGCCGGCGCCCGCGGCCGGCGAGCGGGCGGGGCGTGATGAGCGGACCGGACGACGGCGACGCACCTGCGGGCCTGGGGGTGCGTCTCGTCGACCGCACCGTCGTCGTCGCAGCCCCACCGGAGCGGGTCTACGCACTCCTCACACATGCTGACGGGATCGTGCGCTGGATGGCGCCGCAGGCCCAGGTCGAGGCCGTCGTCGACGGGGTCATCGCCTGGCGGCACGCCAACGGCGACCGGGTCGAGGGCCGGTTCGTGGAGCTCGTCCCGGCCCGACGGGTCGTCTTCACCTACGGCTGGGACCGGCAGGACGTCGGGATCCCCGTCGGGTCGACCCTCGTCGAGATCACCCTGACGCCGCTGCCGTCCGCCGACGGAACCGGCACCGAGCTGCACCTCGTGCACCGCGGCCTGTCCGAGCCGATGGCCAGAGCCCACCACGGCGGCTGGGCCAACTACCTCGCACGCCTCACCGCCGTCGCCGAGGGCCGCGACCCCGGACCCGACCCGCTGGCCGCCGAACGCGTCCCCGCTGCAGGACAACGGGTCGAGCCGTGACCGCCGACGACGCGAGGGCGCTCTGGGACGACGTCAGCGGCTCGCAGCGCCAGGATCCCGACGTCGCGGGCTCGACGATGATGGGTCTGCCCTGCCTGCGCGTCGCCGGCGCGTTCTTCGCCGCCTGGGGTCCACGCACCGGCGACCTGCTCGTCAAGCTGTCCGCCCTCCCGGTGGATGCCCTCGTCGACTCCGGCCACGCCCACTCCTTCGCACCGGCCGGCCGCCGGTTCCGCGCCTGGGCCGCGATCCCCGCCACCCGAGCAGCCAGTTGGCCCGGGCTGGTGGATGAGGCCCTGCGCCACGTCCGCGACAGCACCGGACCCGCATCTGACGGCGCGCGCTGACACACCTGTCGAGCCGGCTGGCTCTGCCAGGGGATTGCCAGGTCCGATAGCTGCAGACCGTCGACAACGCTTCACCGATCCATTAACGTTCACCGCAAGGTGAACCAAGGAGGTCGGCGGCGTGCGCGACGGTCCGGCCCAGGACGACGTGTCGGACGACGTCCTGGACGGCGTCCTCGTGGCCCTGGCCAACCCGCACCGCCGCGACATCGTCTACCTCGTCGGCCTGCAGCCCAGGGCGGTCAGCGAGCTCGCCCGGCACCGCGGGCTGTCGCTGCCCGCGATCCACAAGCACATCAGCATCCTCGTCGACGCCGGGCTGGTCGTCCGGCACAAGCGCGGGCGCACCACCTACCTCACGCTCAACCGTCGACCCCTGGCACAGCTGCAGGACTGGGTCGGCCAGTTCCACACCTACTGGGGCGCCGACCGCGCCACCTACGACAACTACGCCCGACACCTCGGCATCGACGCCCCGGACCCCGACCCGGACCCCGGCGGGGACGCCGGGGCCGGGACCGACACCCCATCAGGGAGCCAGCCATGAAGAAGTTCCTCGTCCTCACCTACGGTTTCACCACCCCGACCCCCGAGGTCCAGACCGCCTGGGGCGCATGGTTCGCCGCCGCCGGGCCGCACCTCGTCGACCCCGGAAGCCCTTTCGGGCGCGGCGTCGAGCTCACCCCGTCCGGCCGCACCGACCTCACCCTGGACTCGCCCGAACCCCTGGTCGGCTACTGCATCCTCAACGCCGACAGCCTCGCCGACGCCGAGAAGCTCGTCGCCACGATGCCGATCATCGACAGCGTCCGGGTCTACGAGGCGCACTCGATGTAGCCTCGGCGCCGACCGGTCAGCGCCGACCTCGACCAGTTGACCGGTGCGGGGTGGACTTGGCCGGTCCCGGGCGTCTCCAGGTCCAGTCCTGTAGGCGAACGTCATGGCCGCATGGTGACCACTCGCGCCCGGTCGGCGCGTTCGGCGACGAGGCGCAGGAGCGGCAGGCCCAGTTCGGCCCGGTCGGTGACGTACCGCGCGAGCCGTTCCTCGGCCTTGCGTAGCTGCCGGGCGGTGCGTCCGGGGGTGTAGAGCGCGGAGACGGCCAGGCGGACGTCGTCCGGCGACGTCAGCGGGAAGGGGAACCGGTGTCGGTGCATGGCCTGGACGGTGAGGCCGGCGTGGCCGAGCGCTGCCTTCAGTCGGCGTCCGCCGAGCCGCTGCGGCATCGAGCCGGGGCCGCGCAGGGCTGCCGCGAGGGCGGCGGTCGGGCGGACGTCGCGCGGCGCGATCGGGCCGAGGGCCGGCAGCAGCAGCGCGAACCGGCCGCCGGGGCGGAGCACCCGCGCGACCTCGCGGACCGCGTCGTCCACCGGTTGCACGAGCATGAGGCCCATCGAGCACACGACGGTGTCGACGCAGGAGTCCGGCAGCGGCAGCCATCGGGCGTCGGCCAGACCGACGGGGCCCCGTCCGCGTGCCCGGGCGAGGGCGAGCTCGGCGGTGCTCAGGTCGAGCCCGAGGTAGCTGTCGTGCTGGAGCCGGTCGAACATCGGGGCGCTGCCGCAGGCTAGGTCGAGCACGGCGCCGACCGGGCCGGGCAGGGCGGCGGCCAGCCAGTCGTGCGGCGTCCCGAGGGCGCCGTCGCGGGCGTGCTCGAACGCGGTCTCGGTGATCCCGGGGTTGCCGGCGTGGTACCGCGCGACGTAGGCCGCCCACCGGTCGTGGGCGCGGCTCACTGAGTCCTTGCCCGCCCGCTGCACGCCACAGCAACCCCGGCCGCGGCGGCACGTATTCCGCCCCGGGAAGGACACGCGGCCGGCGTGGGTTCCACACGCATGACCCGACGGCGTCACCCGCGAACGTGTGCCAGCACACAGAACTCGCCGGGTGCGGCTCCTAGCGTCGCGGTGAGGCGTCCGTCGGGGATGCCGGTGAGGAGTGCGTGCGATGTCGACGACCGCTCAGCGTCCGACGACGATGATGGGGATCTCCGTGCCGCAGGTCGGTGCGGGGGTCGCCGGGGGCCTGGCCGGGGGCCTGGTCTTCGGTCTCATGATGCAGATGATGGGCATGATGGCGATGGTCGCCCAGCTCGTGGGGTCGACGGCGGTCGCGGTCGGCTGGGTGGCGCACCTGGCGATCTCGGCGTTCATCGGGGCGTCGTTCACTGTGCTGGGGGCGCGGTTCCTCGGTGGCCTGGTGACGGGGCTGGTGGCGGGCGCGGTGTACGGGATGGTGTGGTGGGTCCTGGGGCCGTTGCTGCTCATGCCGGCCAGGCTGGGGATGCCGCTGTTCACGATCGACGCGATGGCGTGGAAGAGCCTCATGGGTCACGTGGTGTTCGGCATGGTCCTCGGGGCTGTCGCCGCGGTCGCGGTGCGCCGCACCCGATGACGTCGGCCGTGCGGAAGGCTCGATGATGCCGGGCTCCGAGGACAGCCGCGCGCGCGACGTCGTCGACGTCGCGCGCGCGTGGCGGCTGTCGGAGATGGACCTGTTCGCCGACCTCTCGGACGCCGAGATGCAGGCGATCGCCGAGGCGGCACCGATGCGTGAGGTGCCGCGGGGGGCGCTGCTCTACGCACCGCACCGGCCGGTCGACGTGCTGTTCATCGTCAAGGCAGGTCGGGTCAGGGTCTACCGGACGGCGGTCGACGGCCGCAGCCTGACCACGGCCATCGTCACCCCTGGGCAGCTGTTCGGGCAGATGCCCGCACTCGGGCAGCGGATGGACGACGCGTACGCGGAGATGCTCGAGGCCGGCGTCTTGTGCGTGATGAACCGGTCCGACGTGCAGCGGCTGCTCTTCGCCGACGCCCGGATCGTCGCTCGCGTCACCGCCCTGCTCGGGTCGCGGATCGCCGAGCTCGAGACCCGGCTCACCGACACGGCCCTGAAGACGGTGCCGGCCAGGATCTGCTCGGCGCTGGCCACCATCGCCGGATCACCGCCTACGCCCGTCCGGTTGACGCACGACCAGATCGCCGACCTCGTCGGCACCACCCGCGAGACGACGACCAAGGTGCTCGGGGACCTGCGGGACAGGCACTACATCCGGCTGCGCCGGGGGCGGATCGACGTCCTCGACCCGCTCGCCGTCCTCGAGCTCGCGGACCGCCTCGACACCCGGACCTGACCGCTGACGCCGTGACGACGACGCGACGAACCCGGGTGCCGGGCGGTCCGTCGCCTGCCGGTCCGGGAAGGGGACGGCGGCGGGCCGGGTTCCCGGTGCATGGACATCGACACGCTCCGGTGGGCGCGGTGGCGGGACTGCCGGTGGGCGGCGGCCAGGATCCAGGCCGCCCTCGATGACGACCCGGACGGTCGCCTCGACCTCTGGGACCTCGAACGCCTGGTCAGCCACCTCGCGCAGTGCCGGCGCTGCCGCTCGATGACCGCGGACTACCAGCGGCTCGCCGCCTCGCTGGACCGGATCGCCGCCCGCAGCGGTCCCGACCCCGCTGTCGTGCGTCGCCTGCAGCACGTGGCTGTGGTTCATCCCCACGAGGAGACTCCGTGACCGCGTCCGACCCCGCCGCCCTCCCCGCGCCGCCTCCGGGCGGCTGGGACCTCCTGGTCGTCGGCGGCGGCACCGCCGGCATCGTCGCGGCGAAGACCGCCGCCGGGTTCGGGGCTTCGGTGCTGCTCGTCGAGCGGGAGCGGATGGGCGGAGACTGCCTGTGGACCGGGTGCGTCCCCAGCAAGGCGCTCCTCTCCGCGGCCGCGACCGCGGCATCAGCACGCCGCTCCGGCACGCACGGGGTGCACACCGGTGTCGTGGAGGTCGACTTCCCGGCGGTGATGAAGCATGTTCGGGCCGCGGTGGCGACGATCGAGCCGGCCGACTCCGTCGAGACGATGGAGGCGGCCGGCGTGCGGGTGGTCGCAGGGGATCTGACGTTCACGGGGCGACGGACCGCCTGGGTCGGGGGCGTGGACGTCCCGTTCCGGCAGGCGGTCCTGGCGATGGGTGCCTCGCCCGCGGTGCCGCCCGTGCCGGGCCTCGCGGAGGCCGTGGCGACCGGGCACGCGCTGACGAGCGACACCGTCTGGGACCTCGCCGACCTGCCGGAGCGCCTCGTCGTGCTCGGCGGGGGCAGCATCGGCTGCGAGCTCGGCCAGGCCTTCGCCCGGCTCGGCGCCACGGTGACGGTCGTCGAGGCCGCCCCAGGGCTGCTGCCCCGTGAGGACCTCGACGCCGCCGCAGTGGTGACGGATGCCTTGCGCGAGGACGGCGTCACCGTGCTGACCGGCGCCGCGGTGCGCCAGGTGCTGCCCGACGGTCCGGCGTCGGGCCGCCTGGTGCTCGACGGTGACGTCGAGGTGGCCTACGACCGGCTCCTGGTCGCGGTCGGCCGCACCCCGCGGACCGCGGGGCTCGGCCTGGAGACGGCGGGTGTGCGCGTCGACCGCCGCGGGTTCGTCCAGTTGGACAAGGCGCTGCGGACGAACAACCCACGGATCTGGGCCGCCGGGGACATCACCGGGCACCCGCAGTTCACCCACACGGCCGGGGTGCACGCGAGCACCGCGGCCTCGAACGCCGTGCTGGGGCTGCACCGGGCGGCGCAGACGACGGCGATCCCACGGGTGACGTTCACCGACCCCGAGGTCGCCGCGGTCGGGGTGCCCGCGACGGACGCCGACGGCCGCCCGGGGTGGCGGGTGGTGACCCGGCGCCACGACGAGGTCGACCGCGCGGTCGCCGAGGCAGACACCGCAGGCTTCGCCCGGCTCGTGCTCGACGGCAAGGGGCGCGTCCGCGGTGCCACCGTCGTGGGGCCGCGGGCGGGCGAGTCGCTCGCCGAGCTCGTGCTCGCCGTCCGGCTCGGTCTGCGCAGCCGTGACCTCGCCGGCACCGTGCACGCGTACCCGACGTACGGCGACGGGCCGTGGAACGCGGCGATCGCCGACGTCCGGGCCCAGCTCGCGACGCCGCGGGCCGCACGGGCGGTCGGGGTCCTCGTCGGGCTGCGTCGCCGCTGGCTCGGCCTGCGGGGCTGAGCGGGCTCCGCACGTCACCGAGGCCACGCCGGCGACCGTCAGCGCAGCGCGCGGTACCCGGCCCAGATCCGGTGCGCCGCGCTGATCCCGACGACGACGGCCCAGACCGTGGCGACCCGGCCGGCGGCCGCAGGCACCAGGCACCACAGGGCGTGGACGGCGACCGTCTCGGTACCCTCGGCGAGGCCGCCGAGGAACGACAGGGAGCGCCCGTCGTCGATCGTCCGGCCGGTGCGCTCGGCGACCGAGGAGAACGCGAGGAACACCGACCCGTTGACGTAGTAGGCGAGCAGCACGGCGACGAACGGCCACGGGGACCCGCCCGCGCCGACGGCGACCCCGACGACGGTCGTGCCGTAGACGACGAAGTCGGCGCTGATGTCGAGGAAGCCCCCGGCCTGCGACGGCGGCCGGGCGCCGTCGCCGGACGGCGCGCGGGATGCCGCGAGGCGCCGGGCCAGCGGGCCGTCGAGACCGTCCGCCAACCGGGACGCCAGCCACAGAGCCAGGGCCACCGTCCACCACCGCTGCGCCGCCGCGGCGGCGCTCGCCAGACCGACGACGAGCCCGACGACCGTCATCCGGTCCGGGGTCATCCAGCCGACCCGGGTGAGCCCGCCGGCGACCGCGTCCAGGGGCCGCTCGAGGACGCGGCGCGCCGTGGCGTCGAGCATCAGGCGCCGTCCGTGCCCGAGGCTGTCCCGGCGGGCGGCCCGGCGGGCGGCATGCGGTGCCGGCGCCCGGCGACCCAGCCGCCGAGCGAGAGCGCGCCGAGGACGACGACGGACAGCGCGAACTGCCACGACCGCGGTGCCGTGCCGTAGTGCCCGAGTGCGACGAACGCGACGGTGCCGGGGACGATGCCGACGGCGGTGCCGAGCAGGTAGTCACGGAACCGGACGCCGAGCAGCCCGCTGCCGTAGTTGACGGCGGTGAACGGGAAGACAGGTACGAGCCGGACCGCGACGACCGCGAGCACACCGCGGCGCTCGAGGACCTGGTCCAGGCGGTCCAGCCGACGGCCGGTGAGACGCCGGACGCCGTCACGGCCCAGTGCCCGGCCGAGCCAGAACGCGGCGACCGCACCGAGCAGGGCGGCGACGAGCACGAGCCCGGTGCCGGCGACGATGCCGAAGACCACCCCGGCTGCCGCGCTGAGCACGTTCTTCGGCAGCGGTGCGAGGGTCGCGAGGGCGTAGACGACGACGAAGAGCACCGGCCCGGCGGTGCCGGCGTCCGCGACGAGGGCCTTCAGCGAGTCGACGTCGGGCACCCCGCGGACCGCGACCACCGCCGCCGCGCCGCCGACGATGAGCAGCAGCACCGCCAGTCGGAGCCAGACCCCGCGGGACGGGTCGCCCGCCGCATCGTCCGGCACGTCCTCCGGCCCGGCCTGCGGCGGGCTCAGCGGACCTCCACCAGCGGCAGGAGCCGGCGCAGTCCCGCGTTCTCGACCGGGTCGAGCACCGCGTGCTGGGCGCACGCCGGGACCAGCTTCCCCGTCTCCGGGTGGGCCATCGTGTACATGCACGCCCGCAGTCTCTCCTGCGTCGCGGTCACGTCCGGGTCGGCGCTCGTCTCACCACGTTCGAGGAGGTCCCAGGCCGGGGCGACCTGGGCGGCGTCCATGAACGCGTGGACGACGAACGTCATCGGCCGCACGTGACGGCGGGTGAGGGCGGGCAGCAGTCGGCGCAGGCCGCCCGCGCGGTGCAGCAGCGACCGGCCGTAGCGCAGACCGACGACGAGGTCGGCGGGGTGCGCGGCGAGCACCCGGGCCAGCTTGGCGAGGAGCAGCACCGGTGGCGTGCCACCGAAGTTCACTCCACCGAGGTGGGCGTAGAAGCGGTCCCGCGCCACGGCGTCCAGCGGTTCCTGCTCGTCCATGAGCGGCACCCATCGTGTCCCGACGAGCAGCCCGAACGCCGTCCGGTTGCAGCGCCGGTCGCCGAGCTGGATGCCGGCCCAGGGGAGCCGGGTCCCGGCGCCGCGCTCCATCTGCGCCCAGACGGCGTCGATGTCGAGGGTGCGGTAGCCCTCCTTCCAGCGGCGGTCGTCGCCGAGGAACGCCGCGGGCTGGAACGACATCATCTGGTACCCCATGGGCAGCACCGCGGCGACGACCTCGGCGACCTGGTCGAGGTTGGCCGGGGTGACGGTCATGTTGTGCGCCAGGTAGGAGCGGACGCCGAGCTCACGACGCAGCGCCGCGAACATGTCCGCGAACCGCTGCCGGAAGAGGTGCAGCTCGGCCTCGGACCGCGGGCGGGGGATGCCCCGGCGGCCGCGCATGAGGGAGTCCATGTGCGCGGCGAACGACACCCGCCGCAGCCGGACCCGACCGGTCGCGTCGGTGACGAGACACCGCAGGTAGTCGGCGTCGAAGTCCCCGTGCGTCATGGACATCGGCTCACGACCGTGCCGGCGCATCGACAGCAGGGCGGCGGCGTGGTCGTCCGGCGCGAGTAGGCTCACCTCGCCGCCGATGAGCTGGGCGTGCGCGCGCGGCCCGCGCTGCTCACGCAGGAACGCCATCTGCCGGTCCACCTCGGCGAGGGTGTGCGCGCCGTCGACCCGCACCTTGTTCGCGTCCTTCGAGTGGTAGCACGGCGTGCACGTCAGGTCGCACCTCGGGAAGACGCCGTGCGTCCCCTCGCACCCGATCGCGTGCCTGCCGAGGGACTGCTCCGGGGTGCGCGCGTGCTCGGGGAGGTCGGCCCAGCGCCGGTCGAGCGCGGCCCGGGTCTGCGGGTGCACCGGCTGGGTCGCCTCGAGCAGGCGCCAGGCGGTCCGTCGTACTTGCACGTGCGGCTCCTCGGGGCAGGGTCAGTCGGGCAGGACGTGCCCGTGGCCGGGCGGTAGCGCGACGCGGACCAGGTCGCCGGGCGCGGCCTTGAGGGTCGGCGGGGTGACCGCGTGCAGGACGGCGTCGCCGACGTGCAGGTCGAGCTCCCACGAGGTGCCGCGGTACCTGGCGTCGGTCACGGTCGCGGCCAGCCCGGCGGCGTCCGGGTCGAGGTCGACGACGAGGGACTCCTGGCGGACGGCGAGGGTCGCGGGGCCGTCCGGGGCGCCGGTCGGGACGCGCCCGAGCGGGCCCGTCCACACGCCGTCGCGGACGACTCCGGGGACGAGGTTGGCGGTGCCGAGGAAGCGCGCGACCGGCAGCGACGCCGGCCGCTCGTAGAGCTCCTGCGGTGTCCCGTCCTGCGCGACCCGGCCGCCCAGCAGGACGGCGACCCGGTCGGAGAGGGACGCCGCCTCCTCCTGGTCGTGGGTGACGAACAGTGTCGTCAGGCGCAGCTCGCGCTGGACGGCCCGGACCAGGCCGCGCATCTCCTCGCGCAGGCCGGCGTCCAGCTGGGACAGCGGCTCGTCGAGGAGCAGGACGCGCGGCCGGACGACGAGCGCCCGGGCCAACGCCACGCGCTGCTCCTGGCCGCCGGACAGCTGGGCCGGACGCCGTGACCCGAGCCCGGACAGGTGCACCAGGTCCAGCATGTCGGCGACCCGGCGCCTGGTCGTCGTCCGGTCGACGCCCTGCATCCGCAGCCCGAAGGCGACGTTCCCGGCGACGTCGAGGTGCGGGAACAGCAGCGGCTGCTGGAAGACCACTGCGACCTCGCGCCGGTGGGTGGGCACCGTGAGGACGGACCGGCCGGCGACGCGAACGTCCCCGCCGGTCGGGGCGAGCAGCCCTGCGAGCAGGCGCAGGGCCGTCGTCTTGCCGCAGCCGGACGGGCCGAGCAGCGACGTGAGCGTGCCCGGCTCGACGGCGAGGTCGAAGCCGTCGAGGACCGGCGGCCCGCCGCGGTCATACCGGGCGACGACGGCGTCGAAGCGCACACCCGCGGATGGATCCTCCTGCTGCCGAACGGGTCCGGTCACGGGTCAGGCCCTCCCGAGGGCTGCGAGCGTCTCACCCGAACCGGTCGATGCTCCGGCGCCGGTGAGCGCCCGGGCGGTGACGCCGACGAGCAGCAGCGGCGGGACGCTCACGACCAGGGCGAGGGCGGCGGCGAGCGCGGTGTCCCCGGAACCGATGGCGGAGAACAGCAGCAGCGGCAGCGTCGTCACGCTGCCGCCCCCGACGAGCAGCGTCAGGACGTACTCGTTCCAGGAGATGAGGAACGTCAGCATCATCGCGACCGTCAGCGCCGGCCGCAGCGCCGGGAGGGTGACGTGGACCAGCACCCGCAGCGGGCTGGTGCCGAGCACCCGGGCCTGGTCCTCGAACGCCGTGTCGAACCGGGTGTACGCCGCGGCCAGCACCAGCGTCGCGTACGGGGTCGCGGGGATGAGGTGGGCCAGGACGACGCCCGGCACGGTGTCAGCGAGCCGGTAGTGGATGAACACCACCTGGATGCCGAGGCTCACGGTGATGCCCGGGACGACGACCGGGGCCAGGAGAGCGAACCGCACGAACCCCTTGCCGGGGAACGAGTGCAGGCCGAGCGCGCGGCCCGCGGCCAGCCCGACCGCCCCGGACACCACGGCGACCGTCGCAGCGATGCCGGCGGAGGTGACGAGCCCGGAGAGGATCTGCGAGCCGGGATCGGTCACGACCCGGACTGCGCGGTCGCCGAACGACTGCGGCCACAGTGCCGGGTACCGCCACGTCCTGGTGACCGACCAGACGGCCAGCAGCACCAGCGGTGCGAGCAGCCCGGCGAGCAGGCCCGTGACGAGCAGCGGCGCACCGACGGCCCGCCTCACCGGGCGGTCCCGAGCCGGTCGAGCAGCCGCAGGTACACCGCCACGAGCGCGGTGACCGCGACGGCGAGGACGACGCCGATCGCGACCGCCTGCGGGCGCACCGCGAGGTCGGTGTCGGTGAACCGCTGGTAGGCGACAACGGCCAGCGGCGCCGGGTACGGCCGCCCGAGGACCGCGGGGACCTCGTACGACCCGAACGTGAACGCGAGGACGACGACCGACGCCGCCCCGACGGCAGGTGCGACAAGCGGCAGCACGACGTGGCGGAACCGTTGCCAGGGGCGGGCTCCGAGCGTGGCGGCGACGTCCTGGAGGGGAGCCACGCCGCGGGCCAGGGCGGTGAGCGCCACGATGGTGACGAAGGGGGTCTCCTTCCACAGGTACTCGGCGAGCACGGCCCAGCCGAACCTGTCCTGCGTCAGTGCCGGGAAGTCCGCCGGTGACGAGGTCAGCCCGGCGGCGTACGCGAGCCGGGAGAGCAGGCCGCTCTGCGAGAGCATGAGGCTCATGGCGAGGGCGCCGACGAGATGAGGGACCGGGAGCCCGACCTGCAGGACCGCGGTGAGCAGGCGGCGCCCGCGGCGCGTCGAGTGCACGAGCATGGCGATCCCCAGGGCGAGCACCGCCGAGCCGGCGGTCGCGAGGACCGACATCCGCAGCGTCAGCACGAACGAGGCCCGGACCGCGCGGTCGTCGAGAAGCCCGGTGTAGGCGTCGGTCGTCCAAGACCAGCCCGGCAGGTACGGCTGGTAGCCCAGGCTCTGGAGCAGCCCGAGCCCCAGCCCGGTCCCGAAGAGCCCGACGACGACGAGCAGCGCCGGGGCCAGGAGCACGGCGACGCGCAGGCCCGCGCGCCGGGCGGCCCGCTGCTCGGTGTCCGGACCGGCCGCGCTCATCGTTGCTGGACCTCGCTGACCCAGTCCTTCTCCAGCCGGGTCACCCAGGACGCCTGCATCTCCGGGACGGCGGCCTCGGCGAGCACGGTCGTCGGCAGCTCCGCGGCGGGCACCGGGATCGCCGCGAACCGGGCGGCGAAGTCACCGGCCTTCGTCGTGTCGATCGCCGGGTCGTACCCGGGTGGGTTGACCTTCTTCTCGTACTGGGCCGCGGGGGACTGCAGGAGGTCCGCGAGGACCATCGCCGCCGCCTGGTGCGGGCTGTTCTTCGGGATCGCGAGGAAGTTCGCGTTGCCGATGCTGCCGCCGGAGAAGACCGCCGACCGGGTCGTGGCGGGCAGCCGGCCCTGCGCCACCTGGGTGCCGAGACCACCCACCCCGTAGGTGAAGTACGCGTCGATCTCGGCGTCCGCGAAGAGCTTCGCGACCGCCTCCTGGGAGGCGGGGTAGGTGTCGCCGCCCCGCCACAGGCTCGGTCCGAGCGCAGTGAGCCGGGACCACAGGCGCGGTGCCAGCCCGTCGTACCGGGTCTGGTCGAAGCTGCCCTGCAGACCCTGGTAGCCGCCCGCCTCGTCGTACGCGAAGGTCCGCACGACCATCGAGCCGGTGAAGTCCGGGGGAGCCGGGTAGGTGAACCGCCCGGGGTGGGCCCGCACCCACTGCTCGAAGGCCGCGAGCGACCCGACGTCCGCGGCGCTGACCTTCGCCGAGTCGTAGACGAGGGCGGACGTCGTGGTGTTCCAGGCCGCCTCGCAGTCCTCGACCGGGCGGCCGAAGTCGTTGGCGATAGCCGGGTCGGCGAGGTCGACGTAGCGGGCGTTCGGCAGCCGCGACGGCCACCCGCAGGCCCACAGGTCCGCCTGCCGGCCGGTCGCGAAGTTCTCGCCGTTGACCCAGACCAGGTCGACCGACCCGTCCGACGTCCGGCCCGCCTGACGCTCACCGAGGATCTTGTTCACCGCGTCGACGGTGTCGGCGATCTTCACCTGGCGCACCGTCACGCCGACTTTCGCGGCCTCGCGGGACACCCAGCCGTCGACGTACCGGTTGAGGCCTTCGTCGCCGCCCCACATGTACCAGTTGACCGTCTGGCCCTTCGCCTCGGCGAGGACGTCGGCCCAGCGCGCGGGGACGGACGCGGACGACGTCGCGGGGACCGTGGACCCCGTCGAGCAGGCGCCGAGGAGCAGCAGAGCGGCGACCGACCAGGTCGTGCGGAGCAGGCGGACAGGCACTGAGGTCCCTTCACGGATCGGCGGGCGGTCCGGGAACCCGGTCCGGGCAGGCTGCCATTCCCGGTCGTTGCGCGCCCGTCGGGCCTGCCGTGGCCATGACGCCGACCTCGTGGACCGGGCGCGCAGGCACGGTGCGGAATGCGGCACGGATCGAGCCGGGTTACCTCCGTGTGAGTGATCGCCCACCGCCTGAGCCGCCGGCCGAGGATCCGTCCGGTGGGCCGGCGGCGGAGGCTGCCCGGCACCGGGTGTTCGCAGAGCACGTGCTGCCCGAGGTCGACGTTCTCCTGCGGGTGGCGCTCACCCTGACCCAGCAGGCTGTCGACGCCGAGGACCTGGTCCAGGACACCCTGATCCGGGCGTTCCGTGCCTGCGACCGGTTCGACGGCGCGCACCCGCGCGCGTGGCTGCTGACGATCCTGCGGCACACCCACCTCAACCGGGTGCGAACACGGCGCCCGGCCCTGCTCGCCGACCCCCAGACCCACGAGGAGGACCGTGTGAGCTGGCCCGGCGCACCCGCTCCCTCCACCCCCGAGGACCTCGTCCTCGGGGACGTCTTCGACCACGCCGTCGCCCGCGCCCTCGACGACCTGCCCGAGGTGTTCGGGTCCGTCGTCCGCCTCGTCGACCTCGACGGGCTCACCTACGCCGATGCCGCCCGGGTGCTCGACGTCCCGACGGGCACCGTGATGAGCCGCCTGCACCGCGGCCGCGCGCGGATCCGGGCCGCGCTGACAGCCGGCGGGGTCGCACCGGCAACCGCCCGCGCGCACCTGCGGACCGTGACCGGGAAGGAGGCCGGGGTATGAGCCGGCTGACGACGACGATGACGACGAGGCTGACGACGGCGATGATGTGGCTCATGGGCCGCGGCGACGAGGCCTCCTGCGCCGAGGTCGCCCGGCACCTGCAGTCCTACCTCGACGGACACACCGACGCGACGCAGGTCCGCCGGATCGAGAAGCACCTCGAGCACTGCCGCAGGTGCGGGCTCGAGGCCCGGACCTACCGCGAGATCAAGGGCGCGCTGTCGCGTCGCGGCGCTCCGGTCGACCCTGCGGCGGCTGCCCGGCTCACGGCCTTCGGGCAGTCGCTCCTCGCTGCCGGTGGCGACCGGCCGGACGACGAGGGGCCTGCGTGATGCGGTACGTCTTCGGCGTGCTCATCGTCGCTGCACTGCTGGTGTTCGTCGTGGGCACGGTCCGCGGCCGGGTCCGGGTCCGGTCCTGCTGCCCCGACCCGCGCAGTGACCTGCGGATGCGTGCCGCGTTCGCCGACGAGGGTCCGGACCCGACGGGCCGGGATGTCAGTCCGGGTCGTCCGTCCGACGGGCGAGGTACGTCCGGCTGAGGCGCTGCAACGAATCGCGTTCGGCGGCGCTACCGGCGACCGAGGCGAGCAGGTCGGCGGCGTGGCCTGCCGTGCGGAGGTCGCCGAGGGTCTGCGCCGCCTGCAACGTGGCGGTGCTGAGCGCGGCCGCGCGTTCGACGTCGCCGCGCCGGTGCGCGACGAGAGCAGTGAGAAGGTCGGCCCACCGGGCGGCGCGCGAGTCGCCGAGGGCCTCGAAGTCGGCGCGGGAGGCGTCGGCGTCCGCGGCGGCGCCGTCCAGGTCACCGGTGAGCAGCCGGACGTAGCCGCGCCGGTTGACGCCCCACGCGCGGGCCCAGCGGTTGCCGCTGCGTCGGGCGAGGCCCAGGCCGGTGTCGAGCGTCTCGAGCGCGCTGCGGGTGCCCTCGTCGGGTGCCAGGGACAGGATCGCCAGGCAGGTCGTCTCGGCGTCGAGGTCGCGGGCGCGACGGGCAGCGGCGAGGCCCTCCTCGGCCCACCGGGCACCGGTGTCGGGGTCGCCGCGCTCGATGGCGGCGAACCCGCGCCAGGCGGCGACGCTGCCGTAGCCGGGCACCTCGCCGATGCCGGGGGAGGCGGCCATGGCGTCCATCACCGTCGTGGTCCACCGGTCTGCGTCACGCAGCCGGCTGCGCCAGTCCCAGTAGCGGCCCAGGGCGGCGACGACCCGGACGGCGTCGGCGAGCCGGCCCCTGGCCACGGCGTGGGCGAGGGCGTTCTCGATGTCGGCGCGCGCGGTGTCCAGCCGGGCGAGCCACTGGAGCTGGTCGGGGCCGCGGATCCCGTCGTCGGCGCGGGCGGTGAGGTCGACCACCCAGTCCAGGAGCCGGTCGCGGGTCGGGTCGGCGCCTCCGCTGCCGTCGAGGCGGCGTGCGGCGTGGACGCGCAGCGGGCGCAGCAGGCAGAAGCGTGGCGCGGTGTCCTCTCCGGCACCGACGTGGTCGGCGGACCCCGGGCGTCGGGCAGGCGCGGCGACCACGTGGACGACGCTGCGGTCGGCCAGGTCGAGCAGCGTCGACAGGCTCGCCTCGGGGGACGTGCCGGTGACCGCCGCAGCGAGGTCTGCGTCGAAGACCCCCGCCAGGACGCTGCAGCGGGTGAACACGTCGAGGTGCTCCGGGGAGAGCAGGCTGAGGCTCCAGTCGACGGCGTCGACGAGGCGGCGGTGCCGGGCGGTGACGCGCAGGGTGTCGCGGTCGAGCAGGTCGAGGGAGCCGGCAAGCGAGTCCGCGAGCTGGGGCAGGGTCAGGTGCCGGGCCTGCGCCGCTGCGAGCTCGATGGCCAGAGGCACGCCGTCGAGCAGGGTCGCGATCCGGGTGGCCGCGCGGGCGTCGTCATCCGTCGGGGTCGCGAGGGCCGGCCGGACCTGCGCCGCGCGGTCGAGGAGCAGCAGTGCTCCGAGGTCGTCCGCGTCGGGGCCGGTCAGCGGTTCCAGCCGGAGCTGGTGCTCGCCCGACAGGCCGAGCGGCCACTGGCTCGTGACGACGACGGCCAGGTCCGGCGCCTGCGCGAGGAGCGCCGCGACGAGCGTCGCGACCCGGCCCAGGACGTGCTCGGCGTTGTCGAGCACCAGGGTGGTCCCGGCAGGCAGCGAGCGGGCCAGGACATCGGTCATGTCCCGGGTGCCGACCTCGCGCAGCCGGACGGCGGCCGCGACGGCGGCGGTCACGTCGCTGTCCGCGGCGAGGCTGTCGAGCAGGACGACGGCGACCGGGCCGTCGGTCCGGTAGGCGTTCTCCATCGCGAGCCGCGTCTTGCCGATCCCGGCCGGACCGACGAGGGTCACCAGCCGGACGCCGTCCGCCCGCCAGCGGCCCAGCTGGGCCAGGTCGACCTCGCGGCCCACGAGCCGGGACAGCGGCAGCGGGGGCAGCGGGCCGAGCCGCAGAGCGTCCACCCGGTCGCCGTGCCGCGGGCCGTCGGCCGCGGGCGCCCCGACCTGTGTCTGCACCTGGCTCTGCCCGATCCGTGGGGTGCCGATGAGGTCGGCGTGCAAGGACTGCAGGCCGGCGCTCGGGTCGACCCCCAGTTCGTCGGCGAGCGTGCGGCGCACCGTCTCGTAGACCGTCAACGCCTCCGCAGGCCGGCCGACGGCCGCGAGCACGGCGATCCGGCGCTCCCACAACGGTTCGTCGAGCGGGCGCCGGACGGTCGCGGTCGCGAGCCGTACCGCCGCCGCGTCGAGGGATGGTCGGTCCGCGGCGGCGAGGGCGCAATCGGCCGCGGCCACCTCGAGCCGTCCGCGCAACTCCTCCAGCCGCTCGGCCTCGACGTGCAGCGGGCCGTCTGCGACGCCGTCGAGGGGCTGCCCCCGCCAGGTGCCCAGGGCCGTCTCGACCACCGTCCTTGCGTCGCCCGCCGCACCGGCCACGAGCAGCGCGCTTGCCCGGGCCGCAGCCGCAACGGCGCGGCCGACGTCCGTCCTCTCCGGCACCAGGTCGAGGCGGTACCCGGACGGCACGGTCCTCAGGAGCCCCCGGGCCGGGCCGAGGCACCGACGGACCGCCGACACGAGCTGCTGCAGCGCGTTCTCAGGATCCTCCGGAAGACCGCCCGGCCAGAGCTCCTCGACGAGCCGGGACGCGGGGACCGTCTCGCCCGCCCGCAGCGCGAGCGCGGCCAGCAGGAGCTGCTGGCGGCCGCGACGCAGCAGCACGGCCCGACCGTCGACGACGGCCTCGACCGGGCCGAGCAGCCGCACCTCGAGGCGCACCGGTGGAGCAGCGTCCGCTGTCACGCGCCGGACGATACCCCCGCACGGGGGCCGTGATCTGTCGTCGACCTGTCACGGACCTGTCCCGCCCGGAGCGCCATGGCGCACCCGTGGCACAGCCCCGCGAAAGCCGGACACGCGACGGTCGTCCAGACCACCACCACCACATCGCCGGTGATCGACACCGGCAGTCAGGAGACGACCATGGCCACCCTCGTCCGCGAGTTCACCCTCACTGCGCCGGCGCAGCAGGTCTGGGACGCCGTCGCCGACGTCGGCGGCGTCAACCGGCTCATCGACTTCCTCGGTGAGGTGACCGTCGACGGCGACATCCGGAGCTGCCAGCTCGGCGACGCCGGCGCCCTGCGCGAGCTCATCGTGAGCGTCGACCACGACCTGCGGCGGCTCGCGTACTCGATCCAGGCCTCGCCGTTCGGGTTCACCCACCACCACGCCTCGATGCAGGTCACCCCGGTGGATGACGCCACGAGCCGGTTCACCTGGATCACCGACGTCGCCCCCGACACCCTCGCCGGCGCGGTCACCGAACCCGTCGACACCGCCGTCGACTCCATCAAGCGCCACTTCGCCTGAGAGGCAACGCCATGAAGAAGACCAGGAAGATCAGCGTCACGAGCACAGCCCGCGTCGACGTCCCCGCCGACCGGCTCTGGTCGGTCCTCGCCGACGAGTTCGAGAGCATCTCGCACTGGGCGAGCACCATTCCCGTCTCGGGGCACAACGACGTCGCCGCAGCAGTCGTGGACGGCGCGCCGTCGGTCGGCCGGTCGTGCACCATCCCCGGGTTCGGCGTCACCGACGAGCGCTTCACCCACTTCGACGCCGCCCGACGGACCTTCACCTACTCCGTCGCCGCCACCAAGATGCCGTCGTTCGTCACCTCGGTCGAGAACACCTGGACGGTCCGGGACCTCGGTGGCGGTCGCAGCGAGGCCACGAGCGTCGCGACCGCCCACGTCGCCGGCCTTGTCGGTGCCCTCGCCGCACCGATGATGCGGCTCCAGCTCGCCCGCACCTTGCGGCCGACCCTCGAGGACCTGAAGGTCTACGCCGAGACGGGGCGGGTCTCCGCCCGGAAGGCACGACAGACGCAGAGGGCACGGGCCAGGGCCGCCTGACCCGTCCCGTCAGGCGTTGCCCGGGGCACGAGCCACCTCCGCCCCGGGCAACCTGCCCTGGTCGCCAGAAGATGCCGCACACACTCCCTCGCAGGGAATCGCTGCGCTCTGAACCACTGCGCAGACTGCAGGTATGGACCTGATGATGCAGCACGAGATCGGCGTCCCGGCGGACCGCGCCTGGGACGTCGTGGGCCGGCACTTCGCCGACATCGGCGGCTGGGCCGCCCCGATCCTGGGCTCGTCGCTCGACGCACCGGAACCTGCGGTCGGGGCGACCCGGACCTGCCACATCCTCGGCGTCGGCCCCTTCCCCGCCGGCGCCGTCCGGGAGCAGCTCCTGCACTACGACGACACCGCCCGATCCCTGCACTACCAGGCGGTCGACGGGATGCCGGCGTTCGTCACCCGCGCGGTGAACAGGTGGACCGTGATGCCCCTCGCGGCCGACCGCTGCGCGGTACACGTGCACGCCACCCTGACCCTGAGCCGTCCCTTCCGGATGCTCGGTCCGGTGCTCCGGATCCGGATGCGAGGAGAGTCCCGCGCCGTGCTGACCGACCTCGAACACATCCTGCTCACCGGCCGGCCGCACCCGCGCAAGCAGCCGGCGCCAGTGCCGGGCACCGGGCCGGGCGAAGGAGCGGATGCTCCTACAGTTCGAGGATGAGCGACAGCACGAGCCCGGACCCAGGCGCAGACCTCCGCACGCCGAGCCCGTTCGGACGACGACTGCGCTACTGGCGCGGGCTGCGCGGCCTGTCCCAGCTCGACCTGGCCGTGGCCGCCGGGACGACGCCACGCCACGTCTCCTTCGTCGAGACCGGCCGCTCACGGCCCGGCGCTGACCTCGTCCTGCGCCTCGCCGACGTCCTCGCGGTACCCGTCCGGGAACGCAACGACCTCCTGACCTCGGCCGGCTGCGCACCGGCCTACCCGACCCGCCACCTCGACGACCCCGCCATGGCCGCCGTCCGCGACGTCCTGGCCCGGGTCCTCGAGCGGCACGAGCCCTACCCCGGGTGGGTGATCGGCCGTGGCCTGCGGTTCCTCGCCGCGAACCGTGCCGCGCACACGCTGTTCCCCGGCCTGACCGACCTCAGCCCGGCGCAGGTCGTGGACCTGTGGTTCGGCGAGGGCCCCTACCGGGACCGGGTCGAGAACTGGCGCGACGTCGTCCGCGCCACCTTGACCACCCTGCGCAGGGAGGCGTTCCTCACCGGCGACCGGGACGTTGTCGCGCTGCTCGGACGGGCGCAGGATCTCGCCGGCAGCCTCGGGACGTCGAGCGGCACCGGGGACGGGGAAGGCTCGCACAGCACGGACGGCGACCTGCCCGTGACATGTCCCGTTCTGCTCGTCGGAGGCCGCCGGGTGCGAACCGTCTCGACCGTCATGCGGTTCGACGCCGCGGCGGAGGTCACCACGTCCGAGCTAGATGTCGAGCTCATGTTCCCCGCGGACCCGGACAGCGATGCCGCCCTCCGGGAGCTCACGGCCGCACCCCGATCGAACGGCGCGGCCCCGGTCAGGGCCAGTCACGCAGCGCCCGAAGTCTTCTGACGCTCCCTGACGTATCGCGAGGGCCGGCCGGCCCTCGCTCCCGCCCAGACAGCTATCGCGCGGATGGACATTGAGCGGGCTCTCGTGACGGGCCGTGCCGACGCGTCCGGCCGACCTGCGAGGACGCCACCGGTTGTCGCCCGATCCGACGAGACTGCGAACCGACTGCTAACGCCTCGGTTATCACCACGTTCGCAGCCGTCTCACAAAGCGAGACCAGCGGTCCACCGTTTCGGTGAAACCGCTGGTCAGAGTCTTGCCAGGTGGTGCGCCGTCAGGGACTCGAACCCCGAACCCGCTGATTAAGAGTCAGCTGCTCTGCCTATTGAGCTAACGGCGCGAACGCTCGACGAGGTTATCAGGGGCCGGGCCGCGGAGTGAAATCGGTTCCCCGGGGCTGCCGTCACCACGCTGTCTGCGGCTCCGGCTCGCCGGCGAGCAGCTCGTCGGAGTGCGGGCCGTGGGGCATCGAGAGGTCCATGACGAGGGTCAGCGGGAGGTGGCCGTCGAGCCATCGCATGGCGAGCGGGCGGAGCCGGGCCGGGTCGGGCAGCAGGAGGTCGCAGGCGCGCTCGTGGGCCAGCCACGACGCCGTGCGCACCGTCTCCACCGTCTGCGCGAAGTCGCCTCGCATCACCGGTCACCGTCCTGTCCGCCGGCACGGGCCCGAGTCCCGTGCTCGGCGTGGATGTCGACGTGTGCAGGAGGGCACTTGACGGGACCGTCACCCGAAGGGACGTGCTCAGGGGCCGGGGTTCACCCGGGTGCGCGGTCCGGCGACGGGCTGTGACCGCGTTGCGACGGACCGGGCGCGGGCGGACGGCGGCCCCGCGCAGGGACTCCACCTGCCCCCGCGCGGGGCCGCCGTGCTCGTGGGCCGCCCGGCCCGCTCAGCGGGTGTCGCTGGCCACCTGGGTGCTGCCGAGGATGCTCGCCCGGCCGGCCTCGAGGCGGGCGACGGGCACCCGGAACGGCGAGCAGGAGACGTAGTCGATGGCGATGGACTCGAAGAAGTGGATCGAGTCCGGGTCACCGCCGTGCTCGCCGCAGACACCCACGGTGAGGTCGGGCTTGACCTCCTTGCCCTCCCAGGCCGCGATCCCGACGACCCGCCCGACGCCGGCGACGTCGATCGACTCGAACGGGCTCACCGAGAAGATCCCGTGCTCCATGTACTGCGGGAAGAACGCGGCCTCGACGTCGTCGCGGCTGAAGCCCCACACGGTCTGGGTCATGTCGTTCGTGCCGAACGAGAAGAAGTCGGCCTCCTCGGCGATCTGCGCCGCCGTCATCGCGGCCCGCGGCAGCTCGATCATCGTGCCGATCGGGATGTGCAGGTCGACACCGGTCTCGGTGGCGACCCGGGCGAGCGTCTTCTCCGACTCGTGCCGGATGACGACGAGCTCCTCGACGGTCGCGATGAGCGGCACCATGATCTCCGGCCGCGGGTCCTTGCCGGCCTTCTTCAGCCGCGCGGACGCCTCGGCGATCGCCTGCACCTGCAGCTGGAACAGGTCCGGGACGACGAGACCGAGCCGGACGCCGCGGGTGCCGAGCATCGGGTTCTGCTCGTGCAGGCGCTGCACCTGGCGCAGCAGCTCCTCGGCCTCCGCGTCCCGCTTCCCGAGCGCCTCGGCGACGGCGACCTTGACGGACAGGGTCGTGAAGTCGGGGAGGAACTCGTGCAGCGGCGGGTCGAGCAGCCGGATGACGACCGGCAGGCCGTCCATCGCCTCGAGGATCCCGACGAAGTCCTCGCGCTGCAGGGGGAGCAGCTCCTGGAGGGCCGCGTTCCGGGCGTCCGGCGTCCGGGCCAGGATGAGTCGCTCGACGATGCCGCGCCGGGAGCCGAGGAACATGTGCTCGGTGCGGCACAGCCCCACGCCGGAGGCGCCGAAGCCGCGCGCCTTCGCCGCGTCGTCCGGGGTGTCGGCGTTGGCCCGCACGCCCATCCGGCGCCGCGCGTCCGCGTGGTCCATGATCCGCTGGACGGCGTCGAGCAGCTCGTGCTCGTCGGCGTCGATCCGGCCGTCGAGGGTCTCGCCGCGGAGCACCTCGGCGACGGGGGAGGGGGACACCGGGACGGCGCCGAGGTAGACCTCGCCGTTCGTGCCGTCGATGGAGATGACGTCGCCCTCGGCGAAGCGCCGGCCGTCGGTCGTCGTCACCTCGTGGTGCTTCGGGTCGACGCGCAGGGCCTCGACGCCGACGACGCACGTGCGGCCCATGCCGCGCGCGACGACGGCCGCGTGGGACGTCTTGCCGCCGCGGCTGGTGAGGACGCCACGGGAGGCGACCATGCCGCCGAGGTCGTCGGGGTTGGTCTCGCGGCGCACGAGGATGACGTCGTCGCCGTTCGCCGCCCACTCGATCGCCGTCTCGGACGTGAACGCCGCCCTGCCGACGGCGGCACCGGGGCTCGCCGCCATGCCGGTGGCGAGCAGCGTCCGGTCCGCCTTCGGGTCGAACTGGGGGAACATCAGCTTGGCGAGCTGGTGACCGTTGACCCGGGTCACCGCGGTGTCCATGTCGATGACGCCCTCGTCGACGAGCTGGACGGCGATCCGGAAGGCCGCGGCCGCCGTCCGCTTCCCGACGCGGGTCTGGAGCATCCAGAGCCGCCCGCGCTCGATGGTGAACTCGATGTCGCACAGGTCCTTGTAGTGGCTCTCGAGCACGTGCATGATCCGCTGCAGCTCGGTGTGCGAGGCCGGGTCGATGCGCGCGAGGTCGTCGAGGCTCAGGGTGTTGCGGATGCCGGCGACGACGTCCTCGCCCTGCGCCTTCTCGAGGTAGTCGCCGTACGAGCCGGGGCGGCCGCTCGCGGGGTCGCGGGTGAAGGCGACGCCGGTGCCGGAGTTGTCGCCGAGGTTGCCGAAGACCATCGCCATGACGTTGACGGCGGTGCCGAGGTCGTCCGGGATCTTCTCCTGGCGGCGGTAGAGCCGGGCGCGGTCGGTGTTCCACGACCGGAAGACCGCGAGCACGGCCATGGACAGCTGCTCGCGCGGGTCCTGCGGGAAGTCGCGGCCGGTCTCGGCGCGGACGACGTCCTTGTACTCCGCGACGAGCGCGCGCAGGTCGTCGGCGTCCAGCGAGAGGTCGTTCGTCGAGCCGTGCGCGGCCTTCTTCGCGTCGAGGCGCTCCTCGAAGCGGGCGCCGTCGATGCCGAGGACGGTCTTGCCGAACATCTGGACGAGCCGGCGGTAGGAGTCCCACGCGAAGCGCGGGTCGCCGGAGTGGGTCGCGAGGCCCTCGACGGAGGCGTCGTTGAGCCCCACGTTGAGGACGGTCTCCATCATCCCGGGCATCGAGAACTTGGCCCCGGAGCGCACCGAGAGCAGCAGCGGGTCGTCGGCGTCGCCGAGGGTGCGGCCGAGCCGCGACTCCATCCGGGAGAGGTGCTCCTCCATCTGGACGGCGAGCTCGGTCGGCTCCTCGTCGTGGAGGAGGAACCAGCGGCAGGCGTCGGTCGTGATCGTGAACCCGGGCGGGACGGGCAGCCCGAGGTTCGTCATCTCGGCGAGGTTCGCGCCCTTGCCGCCGAGGAGGTCCTTGAGGTCCTTGTTGCCGTCGGCGAAGTCGAAGACGAACGTGCCGGAACCGGTCGGCGCGTCCGGGCGCGTGGTCACGGTCGCCGCGACGGGGGACTGCTGGGTGGTCGAGGTCTGCACCCCGAGCGTGTCGGTGGACAGGGCGTTCGGCTCGTCAGGGCCGGGCTCGGCGGCTCGGGTCTCGGGATGTGTTGTCGGCATCGTTGCCTCCTCGGCGGACGTCCGGGTTTCCCGGCGCAGGTCCACCCTCGCCCTCCTCGACCGGCCCATCGTGGGACCAAGGGCTCACAGGTGCACGTCCGTGCGTATGCGGACGGCGGCCGGACGGCGGTCGGACGGCGGCCGGACGGGCCCCCGACGGCGGCTCGCCGGGCGCATGCCGGGCCGCGGCCGCGGGCAGTGGAGGCGCAGCAGCCGCGGCGAGCACGTCGCGGCGCTCCATGAGGGAGTCCCCATGATCGAGGTCAGCCGCCGCGTGCACGCAGGTCCGGAGGCCGTGTGGCGCGTCCTCGCGGACGGCTGGACGTACCCGTCGTGGGTCGTCGGGGCGTCCCGGATGCGCGCCGTCGACCCGGCGTGGCCGCGCGCCGGCGCCGAGCTGCACCACTCCGCAGGGGCCTGGCCGCTGCTGCTCAGCGACACGACGTCCGTCGTCGAGGCGGTGCCGGGGCGCCGGCTCGTCCTGCAGGCCCGGGGCTGGCCCGTCGGCGAGGCCCGGGTCGACATCCGGGTCGACCCGGACGCCGCGGGGTGCGTCGTGACGATCGTCGAGGACGCCACCCACGGCGTCGCGCGGCTCGTCCCGGCCCGTGCCCGGCAGCTCCTGATGGGCGCCCGGAACACCGAGACGCTCAAGCGGCTCGCCCTGCTCGCCGAGGCCCACGGGCACCCGTCCGAGGACGACGACGCCGCCGGCGGCGGCCCCGAGAGGTCCGAGATCCACGAGTCGTGACCCGCGCGCCCGGGGGCCGCGCTACGGGAGCGGGTGCCCGGGGGTCCGCTGGACGCGGCGCTGGGCCGCGACGAGGAGGCGGTCCCGCAGGCCGCCGAGCCCGGTCGACCGCAGAGCCGCCTGCGCCGCGATCCAGCCCGCCGCACCGTGCACGCCGCCGCCCGGGTGCGCCGAGGCGGACGCGAGGTAGAGGTTGCGGACGACGGTCTCCGAGCGGCCCAGCCCGGGCACCGGGCGCAGGACGAGCTGCTGGTGCAGCTGCGCCGTCCCGCCGTTGAGCGAGCCGTCGACGAGCGACGCGTCACCCTCCTGCAGGTCGGCCGGGGTCTGCACCCAGCGGTGCCGGACGACGTCCCGGAACCCGGGCGCGTGCGCCTCGAGCAGGTCGTCCATGCGCGCGGCGAGCGCGTACGCGGCCTCCCGGGTCGGGCGGCCCTTCGGCAGGTGGCTGTAGGCCCAGAGCGCCTCCCCGCCGGCCGGGGCCCGGGTCGGGTCGGCCGTGGCCATCTGCCCGACGAGCACGAACGTGTGCTCGCTCGGCCGCCCGACGGCCAGGGACGACGACCACAGGGCGAGCTCTTCGGCGTCCGCGCCGAGGTGCACCGTCCCGGCCTGGGCCGCACCCTCGGCCCGCCACGGCACCGGGCCGTCGAGCGCCCAGTTCACCTTGACCGTCGGGCTGTCGCGCTCGAAGCGCGCGAGGTCCCGCACCAGGCCGGGCGGCAGGTGGTCGGTCCCGACGAGCCCGCCGAGGAGCGTCGGCGCGTCGACGTCCGCGACGACGGCCCGCCGCGCCCGGACGGCGAGCCCGCCCGCCGTCCGGACGCCCACCGCGCGGCCGCCGGCCACGAGGATCCGGTCGACCCGTTCGCCGGTGCGGATCTGCGCGCCGTGCGCCCGGGCGCGGGCGGCGAGGGCCTCGGCGAGCCGGCCCGCACCGCCCTCGGGGACCGGGAAGCCGACGTCCTGGCCGAGCATCGTCAGCAGCCAGCCGAAGACGCCGCTCATCGGGGCGACGGCCGGCACGTCGCTGTGCATCGCGTTGCCGGCCAGGAGCAGCCGCCCGCCCTGGCCGCCGAAGAGCTCCTCGCCGAGCCGGTGGACCGGCAGGAGCATCTGCCGGAGGGTGCGCAGCAGCTCGTCGGGTCCGAGCCGGGCGGCCAGCCGGGCGCCGGCCCGGACGGGCGGGAAGGGCGAGAAGAGCGCGTCGAGCAGCGGGTCCCGCAGCCGCTCCCACTGGTCGACCAGCCGCAGCCAGGTCTCGCCGTCACCCGGGTGCTCGGCGTCGAGGCCCTTCGCGGTGTCCTCGGCGTCCCGGTGCAGCACGTGCGCCCGCTCCGCCCCGGGACGTTCCAGGTGCGCGAGGACGGCGGGCGCGTGCGCCCAGCGCAGGCCGTGGTCCTCCAGACCCAGCCGGCGGATGACGCCCGACCCGGCCGCGAGCGGGTAGAAGGAGCTGTAGAGGTCGTGGACGTACCCGGGGACGATCTCCGCGGACGCCACGGCGCCGCCCACCGCGGGCGCCGCCTCGAGGACGACGGTGTCCCAGCCCGCCTCGGCGAGCGCGTTCGCTGCGACGAGCCCGTTCGGTCCGGCACCGATGACCACCGCGTCGCACGTGAGCTGCTCCATGCCGTCCTCGTGCCCGCGGCGGACCCCCGTCACACCTGCGACGGGCCGGCGTGACGCGGGTCGCGCCCGGCGGCGACCGAGGTCCCGCCCCCGGCCCCCGGGCGGGGGCGAGAGTCGAAGGACCTGATGTCGCACCGAAGGACGTGGCCATGCCCGTCGACGAGAGCCCCGCCGCCCGACCCGACCCCGACGCAGCGCCGCCGGACCCGCTCGTGCCCGAGCACCTCGCCGCCTGGTACCCGGGCGACCTCGAGCAGGCCCGCGCCGCGCACGCCGGCCACACGCCGTCCGGGCTGCCCGCCCACCGCGACCCGGCGCCGCACCCCGCCCCGGAGCACGAGGAGACCCCGGCCGAGGGCGGGGAGTTCCTCGCGTCCTGGTACGCCGGCGACCTCGGCGCCGCGGCCCGTGCCCGGCGCGACCACGACGAGGCCGTCCGCCAGGGCCGCACCTCGGGCTGATCCGGGCACGAAGAAGCCCTGTTGCCAACCGCTCGGGGGTTCGGCTGGCAACAGGGCGTCACCGATTACATCGGTCGGCGACCCCGGGCGTTACACCTCGAAGGGATGACTTCTGCGTTCACCCGTTCGGTGGAGCCCCTCGGGCTCCCCGGCGGCTCAGAGCGTGGCGAGGGCCGCACGCACCTGCGCGAGGTCGTCGACGACCGCGTGCACGCCGATCGCCGCGGCGTCGTGCCCCGGCTCGTCCCGCTGCCGGTGCCGGTCCACCCAGATCGTCGGCAGGTCGAGCGCCCGGCTGGTCCGGATGTCGTGGAACCAGCTCTGGGCCACGTGCACCCACGCCCCCGGGGCGGGCGCGAAGCTCGCGCCGAACCGGCGGAAGTGGGCGACGTCCGGCTTGTAGGCGCCGACGTCCTCGGCCGTGACGACGGCGTCGAACGGGACGACGAGGCGGCGCTGGCTCTGCGCGATGAGGTCGCGGTCGCAGTTGGTGAGGATCGCGAGGTTCCAGCCGTCGGCGCGCAGCGTCGCCAGCGCCGCCCGGACGTCGGGGAAGACCGGCCAGTACGGCAGACCCGTCCCGAGCACGCCGGCGTCGTCGGGGAGCAGGTCCACGCCGGCGTCGGCGCAGGCCCGCCGCAGCGACTCCGCGAGCACGTCGGCGTACCGGGCCGTGGGGCGCTCGGTCTGGACGTCGGGCTCGTGCCGGCTGAAGCCCGCGAGGAGCTCCTCGCCCCGGCCGGGGAACAGCAGCTCGGCCCCGGTCCGGATGCCGTGCCGCCAGTCGACGAGGGTGCCGAAGCAGTCGAACGTGAGCCATCGCATGGGCGGAGGATAGGGCCCCCGGGCCCGGTGCCGTCGTCCGCCGCGGTCGTTCAGTGCCGGCGTGCCGGGCGCGCCGCGAGCGCGTCCTGCGGCTCCGGGGCGATCGCGACCGGGGCGAGCGCGAGCACCTGGGCCACGCAGTCGTGGCACTCCCGGCGCCGCAGGTAGCCCCGTGAGCTCGTCGCGACGACGGTGCCGTCGGCCGCCTCGAGGACCCAGGTCCAGCGGCCGGTGCGCGCGTTGCGGACGAGGACCGTCGAGGCGCCGAGGACGGCCGTGCGGGCCCGCTCCACGGCCTCGACGCACGCCTGCGGCGACGCGTACACCGCGGGGGAGCGGGCGAGGTCGCGGTGGTTGCGGCTCAGCAGCCGCCACCCGAACCACGGGACGTCGCGCCCGTCCGTCGCGACCGGCTCGACCACGGGCCACGACGGGTCGAGGTTCGCACCGGTGCGCACGCCACCGACGATCTGGAAACGGGCCGTCTCCATCGTCGCAGCCCTCCGCACGCCCGTCCGGGCAGCAGGTCCGCACCGGACGCCCCACGCTGTCGCGTCCGCGTCACCCGGGGGCGTCGCGAGGTTGAACGGGAGGGGAGCACTGCGTGAAGAACGGTGTCGCCCGGCACCCGACGCCTCGCCCCAGGGGGCCCGCGGGTGGTCTTTCGCCGACCTGTCCGCGCGGCGACCGCGGTCGGGGTAACTTCTGCTTCCCCAGAAGATCGTCTTCACGAGGAGATCGCTCGATGAGCTTCGCCGACGCAGTACGCACCTGCCTGTCCAAGTACGTCGACTTCAGCGGCCGGGCGCGCCGCTCGGAGTACTGGTGGTTCTACCTCGCCGCGATCATCCTGATCGTGGTCGGCATCGTCATCGACGGGGTCGTCGGGACCACGTCGGTCTTCCAGGGTCTCGCGAGCCTCGCGATCCTGCTGCCGTCCCTCGCGGCCGGGGTCCGCCGCCTGCACGACACCGACCGTTCCGGCTGGATGATCCTCCTCGGCCTCATCCCGCTCGCCGGTCCGATCATCCTGCTCGTGTTCTTCGTCCAGGACAGCAAGCCCGGCGCGAACCAGTACGGCCCCAACCCGAAGATGTCGGGCGAGGTCGCCTACGGGGCGCCGGCCTGACGGCTGCCCGACCCGCTCCACGCCGAAGGCCGGCCGCCCGCGAGGGCGACCGGCCTTCGTGCTGCCCGGCCTTCGTGCTGGTCCGGGGCCGCCGGTGTCAGGTCGTCGAGACGACGAGCTGCGGCGGGTTGGCCCCCTCCCGGCTGGAGAAGATCCCCGAGTCCGTGCTGGACGTCGTGAGCCCGAGGTCGAGGGTGCCGTTCGCCGTCACCGCGGAGGTGACGTCGAGCTCCACCCACTGGCCCACGGTCGTTCGCCCCGCCGTCGACAGCGCGGCCCCGGACGTCGCCGGCTGGGTGCTCCACGTCAGCCCGGTCTCGGTCCACGCACCGGTCGTCCGGAAGACCGACCCGCCGACGGCGCTCGCGTCGGTGACGAACAGACGCAGCTTCGCCGAGGTCACGGTCGAGGCGATGCCGGAGACCGAGAACCGCAGGTACGTCCGGTAGTCCCCGGGCGAGGCCGTCGTCCCGGCGCGCAGCCGCACCGACGTCGCGGTGCCGTAGTTCGTCGTCGCGCTCGTCGACTTCGTCTGCGCGTCGGCGACGGGCGTGAAGGTCAGCGACGTCCCGGGCGACGGTGGCGGGGGCGGAGGNGGCGGAGGCGGCGGGGGCGGCGGCGTGCCGCCCCCGGTGCCCGCGGCCGGCATCGCGGCGCCGTCGACGAGGACGTCGTCGAGCGTGCTCGCACCGTTGCCCGTCGTCGTCCCGAACCGCAGCGCGGTCGCCGCGGTCGTCCAGGTCCCGGTGGCGGTCCGTGCGAACGGCGTGCCGTACTCGGTGCCGACCGGTGCGACGAACGCCTCGAGCACGGCGTTCGCGCCGGTCCCGCGGCGCTGGTGCACGCCGACCCGGTACGTCGTCCCCGGCGTGAGCGGCGCGGACTCCACGCCGACCGTCGTCGACCCGTTGCGCAGCCGCAGCTTCCCGGACGTCGCCCGCACCTGGAGCGCCGCGACCGTCGTCGTCCCGTTGAGCACCTGGAGCACCCGGGTGTCGGTCGTCGGTACCGTGTCGAGGCGCAGCAGACCGCTCACGTAGAGGTCGTCGCGGGCGGTGAACGCCTCCTCCAGGTACGCGCTGGTCCCGCCGAAGCGGGCGGAGCCGTTGCCCGCCAACGGGTTCGTCGTCTCCCGGGTGACGGTGCCGCTGACCCGGTCGGCGCCCGTCGACGGGTCGGTCAGCGACGCGTTCTCGAACGTCATGCTCTTGATCCGGTCCGACGCCCCGGCGAGGTCGAGCTGCAGGTCGACGACCGCGTAGGTGCCCGTCGTGACGATCGCCTGCGCGCTCGCCGTCGAGTAGCCGGCGGCCGAGGCCGTCACCGTGTACGTGCCCGGCGGGACGTCGAAGCGGTAGCGGCCGATCGCGTCGGTCGTCGTGGTGCTCGTGCCGAGCTTCACCGTCGCGCCGACGAGCGGGTTGCCCGTGACCCGGTCGGTGACCCCGCCGGTGACGAACGTGGCGCTCGCGGTGAGCCCGACGTCCTGCGTGATCGTCGTGTTCGGCGGGAGCGTCACGTCGAGCGTGCGGGGCTCGTACCCGATGGACGTCACCGTGAGGGTCAGCGGCCCGGACGGCGCCCCGGCGATCGTGTACGAGCCGTCGGCCGCGGTCGTCACCGTGCGGCCGGACGACGACGAGACGACGGCGTCGGGCAGCCCGGCACCGGTACCGGCGTCGGTGACGCGGCCGGTCACGGTGCCCGGCGGGACGAGCGCGACGTTCGTCGTGACGTCGGCGCCGGCGGCGACGAGCACGGTGCGGGTCACGGTCGCGAAGCCGGCCCGGGTGAACGTCAGGCCCTGCTCCCCGGGGGTGAGGCCGGGCAACGTGTAGCGGCCGTCGGCCCCGGTGGTCGTGGTCGCCGACCCGGCGGTCACGGTGACGCCCGCGAGCGGCGCGCCGCCCGACGTCACGAGCCCGACGGCCCGGCCGGGGGTCAGCGCCGCCGACGAGTCGATCCGGACGATCTTGCCGACGGAGGGCACGCCGGCCGCGTTCTTCACGACGAGCATGTAGTTGCCGGGCGGGGCGATGTTCCCGTTCGCCGGTGCGGTGGCGGTGACCCCGGTCCCCGTCGCGGTGAACTGCAGCGGCACGTAGCGCTGGTTCTGGTCCCAGGCGTGCGTCGCGGCGCCGAGCCGGATGAGCGCGACCGAGGTGATCGACGCGGCGTCCGGGGTGGTGACGGCGAGCGGCGTCCCGTAGCCGGCGACCGCGGGCGCCGAGGTGATCGTCGGGCGCGCGCCCTTGAGCAGGTACGGCGGCGTGTAGATCTGCGCGTGCAGGCGGCCGGTCGCCTCGCCGCCGGCCGTGAGCACCCGGCCGTCGAGCATGAGGACGGCGGACGAGTGGTACATCCGGGCCTCGGACATCGCACCGAGCGTCGACCAGGTGCGGGTCTGCGGGTTCCAGATCTCCGCCGGGAGCACGGCGCTCGCCTCGGAGTCGCCGGACGCCGTCCCGCCGACCGCGAGCACCTGCCCGTCGGCGAGCAGCACCATGTTCATCCGGCGCCGGGCGAACGCCATCGGCGCCGTCTCGGTCCACGCGGGGGAGGCCACGGTCATGTCGACGACCGCCGTCCGGCTGATCGCCGGGTCGCCGCCGCCGGCGCGCATGATCTTGCCGGGCGCGTACATGACGGACGACTCGGAGTACCCGTTGGTGCTCCAGCCGTTCGTCGGGCCGGGCGACCAGGAGCCGGTGCCGGCGAGGTCGAGCAGAGCGGTGCTCGCGCCCGGGGCCGCCTCGAAGACCTTGCCGTTCGGCAGCACGTACATGTGCGGGTAGAGCGCCTGGCTGCGGACCCCGCCGGTGAGCGGCGTCCACGCGTTCGTCTTCGGGTCGTAGACCTCCGGCGTCGTGATCCGCCGGCCCGCCGCGTCGTCCCCGGACGTCGACAGCAGCCGGCCGTCGGCGAGCGCGGTGACGCTGGCGTACCAGCGCTCGTACGTCATCGGGGTGCCCTCGGTCCAGGTCTGCGTGCCCGGGTCGAAGAGCGCGGTCACCTTGGTGCCGATGTGGGTGCCGCCGTTCTGGCCGCCGAGGACGACGACCCGGCCGTCGGCGAGCTGGGCGTTGCCGGCGCAGTGCAGGTCACCGAAGAGCGCCGGGGCGTCGGTGAAGGCGCCCGTGCCCGGGTCCCAGACCCGCGCGTTCTCACCCGTCGACCAGACGAGCACCTTGCCGGTGGGCAGGGCCGCCATGTGCTTGCCCTGCAGGCCCCAGTCGAGGACCGGGCCCCACGTGCCGGTGTCGACGTCCGCCGCCTGGGACAGCGTCCCGACGGCGACGGTCGCGCCGCTCGCGACGGTCGCCACGACGAGCGCGGGTGCCAGCGACCGTCGCCAGCGGGACGCCGTCCCGCCGCGCCGCCGCCATCGCGGCCCGCGCCGCGCAGCCGTCCCTGTCGTGCCGTCCGTGCTCTCGTCTGCCGCCACGCGTGCGCGCCCCTGCCCTCGTCCGGCCGCGCGTCGTCGCGACGGCCCGTCCCCTCCTGCCGTCACAGGTGCCGTGACGGCAGGGTGACGAGGTTAGGTGAGGCTCAGCTGCACAGGTCGGGAAGACACGGGCATCTCGGCCGTTCGGGGGGTGCCGCGGCAGTGGCCCGGACGCACGGAAGGCCGGTCCGTGCGGACCGGCCTTCCGTACTGCATGGGGTGAGTGACGGGACTTGAACCCGCGACACCCGAGACCACAACCCGGTGCTCTACCAGCTGAGCTACACCCACCATGCGCCGGTCTCCCGGCGGCCTCGTCAAGTGTACCCGGACCGCGGGGGTGGTCCGCGCGGGGTTTCGGGACGACGCCGCCCGGGCCGCCCGCGGCTAGTGGGCCGGGCCGGCGTTCTTGTACTTCGCCGCGATGGCCCGTGCGGTGTCGCTGTCCGGCCCGGGCTGGGGCACGAAGAGCGCCTCGCGGTAGTACTTGAGCTCCTCGATGCTCTCCCGGATGTCGGCGAGCGCACGGTGCCCGCCGTTCTTCTCCGGCGAGGCGAAGTAGACCCGGGGGTACCAGCGCCGGGCGAGCTCCTTGACCGACGACACGTCGATGATCCGGTAGTGCAGGTACTGCTCGAGCTCGGGCATGTCGCGCGCGAGGAAGCCGCGGTCGGTCGCCACGGAGTTGCCCGCGAGCGGCGCCTTCCGCGGCTCGGAGACCCACTCGCGCACGTAGGCCATGACGGCCTCCTGCGCCTCCTCGATCGTCACCCCGGCGTCGAGCTCGGTGATGAGCCCCGACGAGGTGTGCATGTCCCGCACGAAGTCGACCATCTGCTCGACGGCCGCCGCGGGAGGCTTGATGACCAGGTCGACGCCGTCACCGAGGATGTTCAGCTCGGAGTCGGTGACGAGCGCGGCCACCTCGACGAGGGCGTCGGCCATCAGGTCGAGCCCCGTCATCTCGCAGTCGATCCAGACGATGCGGTCCTGGGACCTGTCGCTGCCGTTCGCCACGGCCGTCACTCTAACCGGCGCTCGGTGATCTCTGCCGCCTGGTCGTCGGACACGGTGCGTCGTCCCACCGGACGGCGCGTGTGGAGCACGAGCAGCTCGTCCAGGCTGAGCGTCCCCGGCGCGGGCCGGGAGACCGGCACGTCCGGCGTCCCGTTCCACGGGACGTCCTGCCCGGTGCCGTCCGGCTGCACGACGTCGGACTCGGGGAGCATGAGGACGTCGGGGACGTCCGGCTCCGGGAGCACGACGAGGTAGGGCTCGGACGACGCGCCCTGGTCCCGGGGGAGCGGCTCGAGGGGCGCGGGCTCGCGACGGACGGCGGCCGGCCGCGGCGCCCCCGGCCGGCGGATCTCGGGGCGCCGGGCCCGGCGGGCCCAGAGCGGGTCGATCGCGGCCGCGGCGCCCGCGCGGTCGGTGACGGAGCGGTCCGTCGGGGACGGCGCGACCTCGGCCGCCGGTTCGCCGCGCCGGGCCGGGGGAGCCGGGGACGCCGCCTCGACCCGGTTCTGCTCGACGGTGAGGTCGAGCGCCGGGGCGAGCCACAGCGGGTCCAGCGCGGGGTCGAGGACGGTCGGCTCCGCGGCGACCGCGTCGAGGTTGAGCGGGCCGGAGAGCGGGTCGGGCGTGCGCCGGGACGGCACGACCGGCACCGGGGCGGCGGTCGCCGCCGAGGCGCCGGGCAGCGGGGCCGGCGGGGCGACCGGGACCGGGGCGACCGGCAGCGGGCCGGGCGCCGGCACCTGGGCGACACCGGTCATCGGCGTCGGCACCGGCCGCGGGCCGGCCGGGACCTGGACGCCGGGCAGGGTCGGCGGCGCGGGGACCGGCGCCGCCTGTGCGGGGGCGTCGTGCGCGGCCTGCGCCGGGGCGCCCATCTCGAACGGGGCGACCGGGAGCACTCCGCGGGAGCCCGCGCCGGGGCCGGCGACCGGTGCGTCCCCGGTGCGCCGGGACCGGCGGCTCGACGGGGTCCTCGCGGCCGGGACCCCCGGGTGCTCCGGGGTCCGGTCGCCGGGTGCGCCCTGGGCCGGCACGGCGCCCGCCGCGAGCGGGCCGCCGTCGTCCGCGCCGGG
>NZ_MWLL01000074.1 GCF_002198675.1 Kineosporia sp. R_H_3
ACCTGCCCCGACCGCCCGCGCGCCGCCCCCGTGCGCGGACGTCTTCCCGGAAGGACCCGAGATGTCGCAGCCCCACCGTAGGCCTCCGCTGTCGCCCGAGGCGGCCCAGATCGTCCGCGCCATGCAGGCCGGCCGGCTGTCCCGTCGTTCGATGCTCACCGGTGCCGGAGCCCTCGGGATGGGCGCCTTCCTGGCGGCCTGCTCGACGTCCGCCCCCGGCGCGACCGGCTCGGCCACGGGGGGTGCCGGCACCGGCACCGCCCCCGCCGGCAAGCCCAGCCCCGCCGTCGACAAGTCCGACGCCGAGAAGGTCGTCAACTGGGCGAACTGGACGCTGTACCTGGACTTCGACGACAAGTCCAAGACGTACCCGACCCTCGAGGCCTTCCAGGAGAAGACCGGGATCAAGGCGACGTACTCCGAGGACATCGAGGACAACGACAGCTACTACGGCAAGGTGCAGGCCCAGCTCAAGGCGGGCCAGGACATCGGCAAGGACATCGTCGTCTTCACCGACTACATGGCCGCCCGCGTCGTCCGCCAGGGCCTCGTGCAGCCGCTCGTCGAGTCGGTCATGCCGAACAAGAACAACATCCTCGACAACCTCGCGAACGTCTCGTACGACCAGGGCCGCAAGCAGTCCCTCACCTGGCAGTCCGGCTACGCGGGCCTGGCCTGGAACAAGGCCAAGGTGCCCGGCGGCCTGAAGAACGTCAGCGACCTGTGGAAGCCCGAGCTCAAGGGCCGCGTCGAGGTGCTCTCGGAGTGGCGGGACACCCTGGGGCTGATCATGATGGAGCAGGGCAAGCGGATCGACGCCAAGTTCGCCGACGCCGACTTCGAGAACGCGCTCGCGGTCCTCGAGAAGCAGCTCAACGACGGCCAGATCCGCCAGGTCAAGGGCAACTCCTACAAGGAGGACCTCATCTCCGAGGACGCCCTGGCCGTCATCGGCTGGTCGGGCGACATCTTCCAGCTCGTCGCGGAGAACGGCGACAAGTGGGGCTTCGCCCTTCCCGAGGCCGGCGGCACGCTGTGGAGCGACAACATGGTCATCCCCGTGGGCTCGCCGCACGCGAAGAACGCCTCGACCCTCATGAACTACTACTACGACCCGAAGATCGCCGCCGAGGTCGCCGCGTACGTGAACTACATCTGCCCGGTCAAGGGGGCCCAGGCCGAGATGGAGAAGATCGACGCCGAGCTCGCGAAGAGCCCGCTGATCTTCCCGACGGAGAGCGACCTGAGCAACGTCCAGGTCTTCTTCTCGCTCGACCCCGAGACCGAGACCAGGTACACGGAGCAGTTCCAGAAGGTGCTGGGCAACTGATGGCCCAGGACACCGGAGGCGACCTGCACCTGCGGGACGTCACGAAGAGCTTCGGCACCTTCACGGCCGTCGACGACCTCACCCTGACGATCCCGCAGGGCTCGTTCTTCGCGCTGCTCGGCCCGTCCGGCTGCGGCAAGACGACGACGCTGCGGATGATCGCCGGCCTCGAGGAGCCGACCGTCGGGTCCATCACGCTCGGCGAACGGGACATCACCCACGCCAAGCCGTACAAGCGCCCCGTGAACACGGTCTTCCAGAACTACGCGCTCTTCCCGCACCTCGACATCTACGAGAACGTCGCGTTCGGCCTGCGCCGGCGCGGCGCCAAGGACGTCGACAAGCAGGTCATGGAGGCGCTCGCCCTCGTCGAGCTGCCGCACCTGGCTCGGCGCAAGCCGGGGCAGCTGTCCGGCGGCCAGCAGCAGCGCATCGCGCTGGCGCGGGCGGTCGTCAACCGGCCGCAGGTGCTGCTGCTCGACGAGCCGCTCGGCGCGCTCGACCTCAAGCTCCGCCGGCAGATGCAGATCGAGCTCAAGCGGATCCAGACCGAGGTCGGCCTGACGTTCGTGCACGTGACCCACGACCAGGAGGAGGCCATGACCATGGCCGACACCGTCGCGGTCATGAACCACGGCCGGATCGAGCAGATGGGGGCACCGAGCGAGCTGTACGAGGCGCCGTCCACGACCTTCGTGGCGAACTTCCTCGGCCAGTCCAACCTCGTCACGGGCCGCCGGATCGCCGCCGACGCCGACGCCGTCACCGTGCTCTGCCACGGCCAGAACCTCCAGGTGCCGGTGAGCCGCTGCGGCACCGAGGACGTCGACGTGCTCCTCGGCGTCCGGCCCGAGAAGATCCACCTCGGCGGCGAGGCGCAGGAGGTCGCCGCGGGGCTCAACCGGTTCGCCGGCGGGATCGTCAGCGACGCGAGCTTCATGGGCGTCTCGACCCAGTACCTCGTCCGGCTGCCGTGGGGCCAGGACCTCACGGTCTTCGCGCAGAACCGCGGCATCGGCGAGCAGTACCCCGTCGGCTCGCGGGTGACGCTCTCGTGGGAGCCCGCGCACACGTTCGCCCTCGCGGGCGACGCGACCGCGGGCGTCGAGAGCGACCTCGCCGTCCCGGTGGGCTGACATGGCCATCGCCTCCGTCACGCACACGGGGCCGGCGGCGCCGCCGCCGGTCCCCGCCGGCCGCAGCCGCTCGCTGACGCCGTACCTGCTGCTCCTGCCCGGCATCGCCTGGCTGACGATCTTCTTCGTCGTCCCGATCGTCACGCTCTTCGGGACCTCGCTCCAGGTGCCCGCCGAAGGCGGCGAGACGGGCGTCTTCGTCCAGGCGTTCCGCTTCGCCAACTACGTCGACGCCGTCACGGAGTACTGGGCGCAGTTCTCCCGGTCCTTCGTCTACGCGGGGATCGCGACCGTGCTCGCGCTGGCGATCGGCTACCCGCTCGCGTACATGATCGCGTTCAAGGCGGGCCGGCTGCGCAACCTGCTCCTCGTGCTCGTCGTGGCCCCGTTCTTCGCGAGCTTCATCCTGCGGACGATCGCGTGGCGGCAGATCCTCGCCGACGAGGGGTTCGTCGTCTCCTCGCTCAAGTGGCTGCACGTCATCCCGCAGACGGCGACGGTCACCGCGAGCGCGGTCGCCGTCGTCGCCGGCATCACGTACAACTTCCTGCCGTTCATGACGCTGCCGCTCTACGCGAGCCTGGAGCGGATCGACCCGCGCCTGCTCGAGGCCGGGTCGGACCTCTACGGCAACGGCTTCACGGTCTTCCGGAAGGTGACGTTCCCGCTGTCGCTGCCCGGCGTCGTCGCCGGCACGCTGCTCACCTTCATCCCGGCGGCCGGCGACTACGTCAACGCGGCCCTGCTCGGCCGCCAGCCGGGCACCGCGATGATCGGCAACGTCGTCGAGAGCCGGTTCTTCCGGATCGTCGACTACCCGACGGCGGCGTCGCTCTCGTTCGTCCTCATGGCGGCGATCCTCCTGCTCGTCTTCCTCTACATCCGCAAGGCCGGCACCGAGGAGCTCGTGTGACGACCACGGTCACCACCGCGGGCGGGACGGCGGGCCCGCGCGCGGACCGCCCCGCGCCGTCCGCCCCCGCGCTGCTGCGCGCGCGGCGCTGGCTGGGCCGCAACGCGCTGCGCATCTACGGCGCGATCGCGTTCGCCTACCTGTTCACGCCGATCGCGTACATCACGGTCTTCTCGTTCAACGACGGCGGCCGGTCCAACCTGGTCTGGCGCGGGTTCACGCTGAAGAACTGGGCGAACCCGTGCGGTGCGCCGGAGGTGTGCTCCGCCGTCGGGAACAGCCTGAAGATCGGGCTCACGGCGACGGTCATCGCGACCGTGCTCGGCACGATGGTCGCGTTCGCCCTCGGCCGGCACCGGTTCCGCGGCCGGACGGCGACCAACCTCGTGCTCTTCCTGCCGATGGCCACGCCCGAGGTCGTGCTCGCGGCGTCGCTGCTCACGCTGTTCCTCCAGATGGCCCCGATCGGCATCCGGCTCGGCGTGACGACGATCGTCATCGCGCACGTGATGTTCTGCCTGAGCTTCGTCGTCGTGACCGTCAAGGCCCGGATCGCCGGTCTCGACCCGCGGCTCGAGCAGGCGGCGGCCGACCTCTACGCGACCGAGTGGCAGACGTTCCGGCGGATCACGCTGCCGCTCGTGGCACCCGGCATCGCCGGTGGTGCGCTCCTCGCGTTCAGCCTGTCGTTCGACGACTTCATCATCACGAACTTCGTGTCGGGCAACGTCAATACCTTCCCGAAGTTCGTGTACGTCTCGGCGCAGCGCGGCATCCCCGCGCAGGCGTACGTCATCGGCGCGTTCATGTTCTTCCTCGCGCTGACGATCGTCCTGGTCGCCGATATCGTGCGGCGTCGTCGCGCACCGAAGTAGAGGCGGAGCAGGTCCATGTCGGCACCGAGCACCCGGTTCGCGGACGCCGCCCGGGCGGCGCTCGCGGGCGTCCGCGACGTCCCGGTCTGGCTCGACACCCCGGACCGGCCCGCCCGGCGCCCGGCGCTGGACGGCGACCTCGTCGTCGACCTCGCGATCGTCGGCGGCGGGCTCACCGGCCTGTGGGGCGCCGTCCTCGCGGCGCAGGGTGCCCCGGCCAGGTCGGTGGCCCTCCTCGAGGGCGGCGACCTCGCGTGGGCCGCGAGCGGACGCAACGGCGGGTTCTGCTCGTCGAGCCTGACCCACGGCCTCGCGAACGGCCTGTCGCGCTGGCCGGACGAGATGCCGACCCTGCTCGCCATGGGCGAGGAGAACCTCGACGCGATCGAGGCGACCGTCGCCGAGCACGGGATCGCATGCGACTTCCGCCGCAGCGGCGAGCTGACGGTGGCCGTCGAGCCGTGGCAGGTGGCCGAGCTCGCCGAGCTCGCCGAGGCCGCCCGCGGGCTCGGCGAGAAGGTCGAGCTGCTCGGCGCGGACGAGACCCGGGCGCTCGTCGACTCCCCGACGTACCTCGGGTCGCTGCACGACCCGCGCTCGACGGCGATCGTCGACCCGGCCCGGCTCGTGTGGGGCCTCGCGGACGTCGCCGAGCGGCTCGGCGTCACCCTGCACGAGCGCACCCGGGTCGTCGGGATGCACGACGAGGGCGGCATGGTCCGGCTCGACACGACGTCGGGCCGGGTCCGGGCCCGGCAGGTGCTCCTCGGGACCAACGCGTTCCCCTCGCCGCTGCACCGGCTGCGGCCGTACGTCGTCCCGGTCTGGGACCACGTCATCGCGACCGAGCCGCTCACCGCCGACCAGCTCGCGGCGATCGGCTGGGCCGGGCGGCAGGGTATCGGCGACGCCGGCAACCAGTTCCACTACTACCGGCTCACCGCCGACGACCGGCTCGTCTTCGGCGGGTACGACGCGCTCTACTACTTCGGCAGCGACCTCGCGTCGCGCCGCCGGCGCAGCCCGGCGACCGAGCAGCTGCTCACCGAGCACCTCCTGGAGACCTTCCCGCAGCTCGAGGGCGTGCGGATCGGCCACACCTGGGGCGGTGCGATCGACACCTGCACCCGGTTCACGGCGTTCTGGGCGCAGGCGATGGGGGAGAAGGTCGCCGCCGTCCAGGGCTACACCGGGCTCGGCGTCGGGGCGTCCCGGTTCGGCGCCCAGGTCGCCCTCGACCTGCTCGACGGCGCGGACACCCCGCGGACCAGGCTCGAGATGGTCCGCCGCAAGCCCGTCCCGTTCCCGCCCGAGCCGTTCCGCTGGGCCGGCATCCAGCTCACGCGGCGCAGCATCGCCCGCGCCGACGCCACGCAGGGCCGGCGCGACGTGTGGCTGCGCACCCTCGACCGGCTGGGCCTCGGCTTCGACTCCTGACCGTCGTCCGGCGGCCCCCGGACGCGCGGCTTCTTACACAGTGTCGATCGAACGGGTGACATGGGAACGACATGTCATGGCGAGCCGGGACGGCGACCCGGCAGACTGACGCCATGACCGACCTGAGGACCATCGCCCACTTCGTCGACGGCAAGCCGTACAGCGGCGCCGGCGACCGGACCGCCCCCGTCTACGACCCCGCGACCGGCGCCCAGCAGGCGCAGGTCCGCCTGGCGTCGTCCGCCGACGTCGACGACGTCGTCGCCTCCGCCGTCACGGCCGCGGCCGCGTGGCGCAACTCCTCCCTCGCCGCCCGGCAGAAGGTGCTCTTCGCCGCCCGTGAGCTCATCGCGGCACGCGCGCCGAAGATCGCCGAGGCGATCACCGCCGAGCACGGCAAGGTGCTCTCCGACGCCGCGGGCGAGGTGCAGCGCGGCCTCGAGGTCGTCGAGTTCGCGTGCGGCATCCCGCACCTGCTCAAGGGCGGGTTCAGCGAGGGCGTCTCGACCGGGGTCGACGTCTACTCGATCCGCCAGCCGCTCGGCGTCGTCGCCGTCATCTCGCCGTTCAACTTCCCGTCGATGGTGCCGCTGTGGTTCGTGCCGGTGGCCATCGCGGCGGGCAACGCCGTCGTCCTCAAGCCGAGCGAGAAGGACCCGACCGCGGCCGTCCTCATCGCCGAGGCGTTCGCCGACGCCGGCCTGCCGCCGGGCGTGCTCAACGTCGTCCACGGCGACAAGGAGGCCGTCGACCGGCTCCTCGAGCACCCCGACATCAAGGCCGTCTCGTTCGTCGGCTCCACGCCGATCGCCCGCTACGTCTACGAGACCGGCACCCGCAACGGCAAGCGTGTGCAGGCCCTCGGCGGCGCGAAGAACCACATGCTCGTGCTGCCGGACGCCGACCTCGACCTCGCGGCGGACGCCGCGGTCAACGCGGGCTTCGGCTCGGCAGGGGAGCGCTGCATGGCGATCTCCGCGCTCGTCGCGGTCGACCCGATCGGTGACGAGCTCGTCGCGAAGATCAAGGAGCGGATCGCGACCCTGCGCACCGGCGACGGCCGTCGCGGCTGCGACATGGGCCCGCTCGTCACCGCAGCGCACCGCGACAAGGTCGCCTCCTACGTCGCGGCGGGCGCCGAGGCCGGGGCCGACGTCGTCGTCGACGGCCGCGACGTGACGCCGGACGCGGACGGCGAGGGCTTCTTCCTCGGCCCGACCCTCATCGACAACGTCACCCCGTCGATGAGCGTCTACACCGACGAGATCTTCGGCCCGGTGCTCTCCGTCGTCCGGGTGCCGTCCTACGAGGCGGGCCTCGACCTCATCAACTCCAACCCGTACGGCAACGGCACGGCGATCTTCACCAACGACGGCGGCGCCGCACGGCGCTTCCAGTACGAGGTCGAGGTCGGCATGGTCGGCGTCAACGTGCCGATCCCGGTGCCGATGGCCTACTACTCCTTCGGCGGCTGGAAGGCCTCGCTCTTCGGCGACAGCCACGCCCACGGCGCCGAGGGCGTGCACTTCTTCACCCGCGGCAAGGTCGTGACGTCGCGCTGGCTCGACCCGAGCCACGGCGGCCTCAACCTCGGCTTCCCGCAGCACACCTGATCCACCGCGCCCCCACCGCTCATACTCGCGCCCCGTACCGTTCCCGCCCTCTCCAGGGCCGGGAAACGGTACGGGGCGCGAGCACGAGCAGGGGGTCAGTCGCCCTTGCGGAACTCCTCGCCCGTCTCCGGGTCGATGGCCGTGGCACCCTCGGGGAGGTTGGACAGGTCGGGGGCGATGACGATGTCCGGCAGACCGGAGTCGGGCAGGCGGACCGTCTCCTCCTCCATGGCCACCCCGGCGAGGATGAGGTCGTGGGCACCGCGCCGCGGCAGCGTCTCGCCGCGGAAGAACGCCGGTGCGACCGCGCGCTGGACGAGCATGAGGACGACGCCGAGCAGCAGCGCGCCGATGCCGACGACGAACACGCCGCCGATGCCGAACATCGTCGTGTTGCCGTACTCGGGGTCGGCGTAGTTGTACGCCGAGATGAGGAACGCGCCGAGGAGCATGACGCCGCCGAGGAACGGCAGGACACCCTGCATGACGAGGTTGCGCGCGCTCTGCGTGATCGTGCGGCGGTAGAACCACACGGCCGCGAAGCCCGTCGTCCCGTAGTAGAACGCGATCATGAGGCCGACGGCCGCGATCGAGTCGCCGAGGATGTCCTCGCTGACGAACGTCATGCCGACGTAGAAGGCGATCGAGACGATGCCCATCCAGACGGTGGCGTCGGTCGGTGTGAGGTAGCGAGGGTGCACCCGTGCGAAGCGCTCGGGGATTGCCTTGTAGGCGCCCATGGACAGCGCCGTGCGCGCGGTCGGGAGGATCGTCGTCTGGGTCGACGCGGAGGCCGACGTGAGGACGGAGATGACGAGCAGCGCCTCCATGAAGACGCCGAACCCGCTGTCGCCGAACACGACCGGGCCGAGCGCCCGGAAGACGTCGTCGCTGTTCTCCTCGTTGCCCAGGCCGATGCCCTCGGTGCCGACCCCGGCGAAGGCGACGGTCGCGATGCTGACGATCGCGTACGTGGTGAGCAGCAGGAGGGTGGAGATGACGGCGGCCCGGCCGGGCGTCTTCGCCGGGTCGGCGGTCTCCTCGTTGACGGCCACCGCGGTGTCCCAGCCCCAGTAGATGAACACCGCGATGAGGACGGCGGTCACGAGGGCGTTCGTCGTGAGGCCGTTCGGCACGAGCCAGCCCAGGCTCGGCGTGAGCGAGCCCTCCGGGCCGTTACCGCTGAGCACCTTGGTCAGGGCGATGCCCGCGAAGATCACGAGCACGATCAGCTCGATCCCGAGCAGGCCGTACTGCAAACGGGCCGAGACCTCGATGCCGCGGTAGCAGATGTACGTCATGACGACGATCCACACGACGCCGGCGACCATGCTCCAGAACGAGGAGTCGGCGAGGGAGTCGGCACCGACGAGCAGGTAGCCGTACGAGCCGGCGATCTGGGCGAGGTTCGCCATGACGATGACGTCGGCGGCGATGATGCCCCAGCCGCCGATCCAGCCCACCCAGGGCCCGAACGCGCGGGCCGCCCACGTGAAGGTGGTGCCGCAGTCCGGCTCGGCCTTGTTGAGCTCGGAGTACGCGATGGCGATGAAGAACATGGGGACGAACGCGAGAAGCATGATCGCCGGGGCCTTCACGCCGACGATGCCGTCGCCGTTCGTCACGGCGACGACGAAGCCGAGGCTCGCGGCGAGGCTGTAGGCGGGCGCGGTCGACGCCATCCCGACGACGACGCTCGAGAGCAGCCCGAGCGCCCCGGCGTTGAGTCCCTTGTCCGAGGCCGCTTCCGGGTAGCCGATCGGTGCTGCGCTGTGGTCGATGGCCAACTGACCCTCCTGGCTGCTGTTTCCGTCGCGTTACGACGCGAAGGCGACGGATCCGACGCTCGAATGCCTGATCCAGTGCGCGAACCGTAGCGGGAGTGATCGGCTTCCGGGAAGCCCTTCGGCGAAGTCGGGTGATCGGTGCGCGGGTCAGCGCGCGGTGAGCGCGTCGAGCACCGGGCCGAGCACGGTCGCGACGAGCCGGGCGCCGGAGATCTGCCGGCGGGTCCACGGGGCCGGGGCGTCCAGGGCGCAGACGAGCACGCCGACCGTCGTGCCCCGGCTCCGGACCGGGACCAGGAGCGCGGCGCCGGGCGGTGCCCCGGCCGCGGGGCCGGGCGGCGTGCTGCGGCCGTCGTACACCGGCACGGACGCCCCGGCGCGCAGCCGCTCGCGGACCTCGGGCCGCTCGGCGATCCGCAGCACGGACGTCGTGCCCGGGTCGGCGTCCGAGACCGGGGAGAGCCGCTCCAGGTCCGGCCCGCACGCCCCGAGCACGACCCCGGAGCAGCGGAGCACGGCGGCGGACGACGCGGCGACCGCGCCGAGGTCCGCGAGCGACCGGACGTCGGTGAGCCGGGCGACGAGGTCGGGCACCGTCGCGACGGAGTCCTGCGGCGGGGGACCGGTGAAGAGCCGGTCCAGGCTCGCCCGGCACGCCTCGACCGCGCGGGCGTCGACCTCGCCGGGCCGGGTCGTGGGCCGGCCGACGAAGAACCCCTGCGCGGTCGCGACGTCGAGCTCGGCGAGCGCGACGAGGTCGGCGGCGTTCTCGACGCCCTCGGCGCACACCCGGGCGCCGATGTGGTCCGCGAGGTGGACGACGGCCCGCACGAGCGCGGCCCGGGCGTCGTTCGTCGCGACGCCGTCGACGAGGTGCTTGTCGATCTTCACCGTGTCCGGGGCGAGGTCGACGACGCGCCGCAGGCCCGCGTAGCCGGCGCCGACGTCGTCCACGGCGACGAGCGCCCCGCGCTCGCGCAGGGCCGCGATCCGGCGGCGCAGACCGACGACGTCGTCCACGGACTCGTTCTCGGTGAGCTCGATCTCCAGCCCGGACAGGTCCGCGGGCAGTGCTGCCTGGACCTCAGGCGTCCCGAGCGAGCTGGGGGAGAGGTTGACCGACAGCACGGTCCCCGCCGGGCGCCCCGCGCCGAGGGCGATCGCCCGCCCGAGCGCCGCGGCCTCGACCTGCGGGCCGAGCCCGACGGCCCGGCCGGCCGCGATCCACTCCTCGGTGCCGCCGGGCCGGGCCTCGCGGCGCCGCTCGCCCGGGGCCGGGTCCGGGAACCGGGCGAGCGCCTCGTAGCCGGCGACCTCCAGCCGGGTCAGCGAGAGCAGCGGCTGGAACTCCACGTGCGGTCCGCCGGCCTCGAGCACGTCCGAGACGACGACGAGGCGGGTGTCCCGGCGCCGGCGGTCCCGGCGACGGCGGTCGCCCGCGCGCTGCTCGCCACCGGCCACGGTCCGCCGGACCGCGGCCGCGGCAGGTCTGCGCGCGCGGTCCGCCACCCGGCAAGGATCGCAGGTCGGGGCGGTGCGCGGGGCCGCTCCGCGGCACCTGGGGGCGTCCGTGACCACGGGGCCGGACCGTCCGCTCCCGGCCCGCGCGCGGACGGCGACGGACGGCGAGCCGAGGGTGACCGAGTCCCCCGGACGGCGTCACCGCCCGGGCGAGGCGACGTCGTCCGACTCGCCGTGACGGCGACTCGCGGGCGGGCCGGGAGGTGGCAGCATGGCGCCCTGGCGCGGGACCGCGCCGCGACGCGAGCCGTACCCGAGGAGGACCGCACGCATGAGCACGACGACAGGTCTGAGCAGCCGCGAGAGCGCGGTGCTCGCCGGGGTCCGAACCGGCCTGTTCATCGGCGGCGAGTGGCGCCCCGGCAGCAACGGCGTCGTCGCGGTCGACGACCCCTCGACCGGTGAGGTCATCGCCGAGGTCGCGGACGCGAGCGTCGAGGACGCGCAGGCCGCGCTGGCGGCCGCGGTCGCCGTCCAGGAGTCGTGGGCCGCGACGGCCCCCCGTGAGCGCGGCGAGATCCTGCGCCGTGCCTTCGAGCTCATCACCGAGCGCAGCGAGGACCTCGCCCTGCTCATGACGCTCGAGATGGGCAAGCCGCTCAAGGAGTCCCGCGGCGAGATCGCCTACGCCGCCGAGTTCTTCCGCTGGTTCTCCGAGGAGGCCGTGCGGATCTCCGGCCGGTACTCGGTCGCCCCGAACGGCGCGACGCGGCTGCTGACGATGAAGCAGCCGGTCGGCCCGTGCCTGTTCATCACGCCGTGGAACTTCCCGCTCGCGATGGGCACCCGCAAGATCGGGCCCGCGGTCGCCGCCGGCTGCACGATCGTCGTCAAGCCGGCGACCCAGACCCCGCTGTCGATGCTCGCGCTCGCCGGGATCATGACCGAGGCGGGCCTGCCCGAGGGCGTCCTCAACGTCGTCACGACGTCGCACACCGGCCAGGTCATGGGCGAGCTCATCAAGGACTCCCGGCTGCGCAAGCTGTCCTTCACCGGTTCCACCGAGGTCGGCAAGAAGCTCGTCGCCCAGTCCGCCGAGCAGCTCCTGCGGATCTCCATGGAGCTCGGCGGCAACGCGCCGTTCCTCGTCTTCGGCGACGCCGACCTCGACGCCGCCGTCGACGGCGCGATGCTCGCGAAGATGCGCAACATGGGCGAGGCGTGCACGGCCGCGAACCGCTTCATCGTCCACGAGTCCGTCGCCGACGAGTTCTCCCGCCGGCTGGCCGACCGGATGGGCGCGCTCACCGTCGGCCGGGGCACGCTCGACGGCATCGACGTCGGGCCGCTCGTCGACCGGCCGTCGCAGGTCAAGGTCGGCGAGCTCGTCCAGGACGCCGTCGACAAGGGCGCCACGGTGCTCACCGGCGGCGGGACCGTCGGCGAGCAGGGCTACTTCTTCGCGCCGACCGTGCTCAAGGACGTCGCACCCGACACCCGCCTGCTCGCCGAGGAGATCTTCGGCCCGGTCGCCCCGGTGACGACGTTCTCCTCCGACGACGAGGCCGTCCGGCTCGCGAACGACACCGAGTACGGGCTCGTCGCCTACTTCTTCAGCAAGGACCTCACCCGGGCGCTCACGGTCGCCGAGGGCCTGGACACCGGCATGGTCGGCATCAACCAGGGCATCGTCTCGAACCCGGCCGCGCCGTTCGGCGGGGTCAAGCACTCCGGGTTCGGTCGCGAGGGCGGTGCCGAGGGCATCGAGGAGTACCTCGACGTCAAGTACGTGGGGATCGCGCTGTAGGCAGGCCCGGCCTGCGGGCCGGGCCGCCCGGACGACCGGGGCCGGTCAGGCCCCGGTCGTCGAGGCGACGGAGTCGTAGAGGTTCTCCGCCGTCGTCCCGAGGTAGGTGCCCCACAGGTACCCGTCGAGCCCGACGTAGCTGAAGCTCGTCACGGACACCAGGGTGCCGCGGCCGGTGGCCGGGTCGAGGTCGGCGACCCACGGGCCGCCGCTCGACCCGGGCGTCATGTCGCACCGCAGGCCCTGGTCCGGCGAGCCGCCGTACGTGTCCTGGCGCAGGTAGCCGCGGCAGTACGTGAGGTGCTCGCCGTCGAACGGGTCCGCCGCTGGGTAGCCGAGCGCGGTGACCCACTCGCCGCGGGCCCGCCCGAAGTCGATCGCCTGGCCGCCGACCGCCTGCCCGAGCGTCCGGTTCGAGGCGTTGCGGCCGACGTTCGCGAAGCCGACGTCGTCGTCGAAGTCCTCCGGCCCGGTCCGCCAGCCGGTCGTCGTCGCGAGGTGGGTCGCGACGAACTGGCCGTACGGTGCCGTCCCGTTCGTCCGGTAGCCCGGGACGAAGACCCAGCTCGTCGCGTAGGCGCCCGGGGACGTCCCGTCGCCGCCCTCGTTGACGCAGTGCCCGGCGGTGAGCACCGTCGAGGCGTCCGGCGAGCTGACCGCGCTGCCCGAGCAGACGTAGTCGCCGCTGTCCAGGTGGAAGAAGACCTTCCCCGTCGTGCGGGCGAGCCGGTGCGTCGAGGGGGTCGGCCACGAGCGACCGGTGACCGTGGCGCCGCGGGTGCGCCACACCCGGTCGAGCCGGCTCGTGACCGACGGCGGCCGGGTGGCCCGGCCCCCGGCGGCGACCCGGACGGCGGTCGCGGGCACCCGGGTCGTGGCGACGACGTAGGGGCGGGCGGCACGCATCCGGGCGGGCGTCCAGTAGGCCCGGACCGCCCGCTGCGCGGCGGCGGTCGTCGCCGCGGCCCGGACCCGGCCGACCGGCGTGCCGTCGGCGGCGCGGACGAGGCGGTCGGCACGGTCGGAGGC
>NZ_MWLL01000075.1 GCF_002198675.1 Kineosporia sp. R_H_3
GCTCGGGCAGTCCGCCAGATCTGCTGCACCCCAACGGATCTCACCGCCCAGCGGATCCACCGGCAGGTCGTCGTCGGCGGTGTCGACCACGCGACCGACCTGTGCTGCGAGCTTCTCCGTCATGATCCGATCCTAGCGCAGCCCAGGCAAGATGTCGAACACATGTTCGAATCAAAGTCGTTGCAGCGCAACGGCATCGCTCTGCAACGGCCCGGCTACGAGCGACCCGCTGCGCCCTCGTCGCCGACGACCAGCCGCCCGTCGACCACCACGAGCGGCCGCACCGTCAGCGCCCGCTCGGCCGGCCCGAGGAGCACCTCGCCGGTCCGCAGGTCGAACTCGCTCCCGTGACAGTTGCAGGCCAGCACATGCCCGTCGAAGACCTCGCCGTCGGCGCCGAACGGGCACGCCGCGTGGGTGCATTCGTCGTCGACCACGACCCACCCGCCCTCGTGGCGCACGACCGTCACCGGCGCCCCGTCGAGGTCCGCGGAGACCACCGTGCCGACCGGTGCCGAGGCGTCGACGTCCGCGACCGCCGTCCGGCCGGTGCGGCCGGCAGCAGAGGCGCTCACGCGTCCCACGCCAGTGGCAGCGTCGTCGCCCCGCGGGTGGCCCAGCCGTGCACGACGGGCTCGGCGTCGGGGTCGAGGCGCAGGTTCGGCAGCCGGGAGAACATCTCCTCGAGCACGACCTGTGCGAGCACCTTGGCCACCGAGTGCCCGATGCAGAAGTGCGTGCCGTACCCGAACGCGACGTGGGTCCGGGCCGGGCGGTCCAGGTCGAAGACGTCGGGGCGGTCCGGCCAGCACGCGGGGTCGCGGTTCGCCGAGCCGATCATGAGCCCGACCTCGGTGCCGGCGGGGAACCGCAGGCCGCCGAGGACGGCGTCCGACACGGTCACCTTCTCGGTGATCCCGAACGGCGACAGCCAGCGCAGCCCCTCCTCGACGCACCGCGTGACCCAGGCCGCCGGCTCCGCGCGCAGCCGGTCGGCCTGACCGCCCGCCCCCGGTGCGGCGTCGGGCCGCCCGAGGACGCCGAGCAGGGTGTTCGCGGCGCCGTGCGCGGGCTCCTGGAACCCGCCGACGACGAGCACGCCGATGCTGCCGATGAGGTCCTCGACCGGTCGGACCTGCCCCTCGGGCAGGCCGTCGTGGAGCATGTGCGACAGCGCGCTGCCGTCCGGGGCCGCGGCGAGCTCGTCGAGCCGCCCGTCGAGGTAGCCGAGCAGGTCCGCCTTCGCCCGCCGTCCGCGCGCGGCGACCTCGGAGCTGCGGCCGAAGTCGACGAGGTAGGCCGCGTAGTCGTGGAACCAGCGGCCCAGGGTCGCGTCGTCGACGTCCGTGAAGCCGAGGACGTCGCCCACGGCGCGCTGGCTGATCGGCTCCAGCAGCGCGGACGTCGCCTCGCAGCGCCCGAGCGGCGCGACCGCGTCGACGTACCGTGCCGCGGTCGCGCGCAGCAGCGTCTCCCGGTAGCCGGCGACGGCCCGCGGCCGGAACGGCGGGTTGATGGCGTTGCGCAGGTCCCGGTGCGCGGACCCGTTGAGGCTGATGACGTTCGGCTCGCCGTAGACGTCGTTGAAGATGCCCTTCGCCGGCTCGAAGACGGTGTCGTCGACCCCGGCCTGCTCGCACAGCGCGTACGTCGTGACGAGCACCCGGCCCGACGCCGGCACGTACGCGACGGGGGCGTTCTCGCGCAGCCAGGCGTACGTCGGGTACGGGTCGGCCTCGAGCGCCTCGAGGGAGAGGTCGACGACGACGTCGGTCGCGAGGTCGCTGCCGGGCGTGCGGTCGACGTGCAGGGGCGGGGGAGCGGTCACGCGGCGATGCTGCCAGAGCGGACGTCGCGTGCCCAGGGCCGTACGAGCGGGTCAGCGGTCCGCGCGACGGCGACGCCGGGCCGCGCCGCCACCGCGGCCGGAGCTGCCGAAGATCATGGACACCCCGACCATGAAGCCGAAGTCGTACCAGCCGCCGTTGTTGCGCACCTCGTAGATGCCGACGCCGTCCTTGAAGAGCGACACGATGAACGTCACCGGGCTGATGAACCCGTGCCACAGCCCGAGCCAGAAGCCCGCGGCGTCCGGGCCCGCGACCGACGCCGTGTTCGGGCCGGCCGCGCAGGCGGTGAGCGCGAGCGCGCCGACGATCAGTGCGAGGGCGATCCCGATACGCCTCATGGTCATCCCGCTTCCCGTGGCCGCGGTCGGGCGCCGGTGCGGCGTGCCGGGCCGGCCACGCCACCAGCCAACGCCTCCACGGGCCGGCCTGCGCGGTGCGGACGTCCCGCGGTCACGACGCGGCGACGAGCACCCGGCGGCCCGCGCCGTCCGCCAGGGCCGTGGTGAGCAGCAGGTCGGCGACGTCCTCCCGGGACACCCTGGGGTTGCCGCGCATCGGACGGCCGGTCGCGTCGGCGGGCAGGCCGGTGCCCGGTGCGTCGGTGAGCGTCACGGCGCGGACGACGGTGACGGGCAGGTGCCCGGCGAGGGCCAGCCGTTCGGCGCGGTCGAGGTTCTCGTACGAGTGCCGCAGGGCGCTGAACCGGACGACGAGCCGGAAGACCGCCGGGAGGGCCGAGCGGCTGTCACCCGCGCCGAAGGCACTGAGCAGGACGAGCCGGGGCCTCCCGGCAGCGGCCGCCAGGACCGCCGACACCGCCGTCGGGACGACGTCCGCGGGGCCGTCCAGCCCCTTGAACGGGTTGCCGGCGCGGTACCGGACGCCGACGGCGCTGACGACGGCCGTGCTGCCGTCGAGCGCCGTCCGCATCGCCGTGCCGTCGTCGAGGGCGCCGCGGACGACGGTGAGGCGGGGGGCGGCGGCGAGGTCCGCGGGCAGCCGGGCCGGGTCGCGGACCAGGGCGACGACCCGGATGCCGCGGGCCAGTGCCCGACGGACGACGAGCGAGCCGACCTTGCCGGTCGCGCCGAGGACGGTGATCTGGTGGGTGGTGCCGGACATGGCTGCTCCAGGTGGGTGCGGTCCGCCGCTGCTCGGCGGGCTTGCAGCCAGGGCACACCTTCGAGTTGACTCGAAGTCAAGCCGTGCCCGAGGAGGTCCCGTGACCGAGCCCGACGCCGTCCCCGACCTGCCCTGGACCGTGGCGGCGTTCGCCGCCCGCACCGGCGTGCCCGCGACGACGCTGCGCTACTGGGACGACGAGGGGCTGCTGCCCGCGCACCGGCTCGACAACGGTCACCGCCGCTACGGCCCGGACGACCTGCCCCGGCTCGAGATGGTGCGGATGTGCCAGGGCCTCGGCTGCACGATGGACGAGGTACGGCTCGTCCTCGACGCGCCGGACCCGGCCGCGCGGGCCCGGTTCGCCGCGGAGAAGCTGCCCGAGGTGCTCGGGCGGATCGAGCTGCTCCGGGTCGCGGCCGACGTCCTGCGGCACGTCGCGGTGTGCGAGCACACGGACGCCGCGTCGTGCGGCGCGTGGATGCGCTCGGTGCTCGAACCGCCGGGGGAGGGGCCGGGCCTCAGGGCAGGGTGAGGATCTCGGCGCCGGTCTCGGTGACGAGGATCGTGTGCTCGAACTGCGCGGACCGCTTGCGGTCCTTGGTGACGACGGTCCAGCCGTCGGCCCACATGTCCCACTCGAAGGTGCCGAGCGTCAGCATCGGCTCGACCGTGAAGGTCATGCCGGGCTCGATGACCGTCGCGTGGTCCGGCGCCGCGTCGTAGTGCGGCACCACGAGGCCCGAGTGGAACGCCGTCCCGATGCCGTGCCCGGTGAAGTCGCGCACGACGCCGTACCCGAAGCGCTTCGCGTACGCCTCGATGACCCGGCCGATGACGTTCACCTGCCGCCCGGGGGCGATCGCCTTGATACCGCGCATCATCGCCTCGTGCGTGCGCTCGACGAGCAGCCGGGACTCCTCGTCGACGTCGCCGACGAGGTACGTCGCGTCGGTGTCGCCGTGCACGCCGAGGCCGTCGACGGTGAGGAACGCGGTGATGTCGATGTTGACGATGTCGCCGTCCCGCAGGACGGTCGAGTCCGGGATCCCGTGGCAGATGACCTCGTTGATGCTGGTGCACAACGACTTCGGGAAGCTGCGGTAGCCGAGCGTCGACGGGTACGCGTGGTGGTCGAGGAGGTACTCGTGGCCGATCCGGTCGAGCTCGTCGGTCGTCACGCCGGGCGTGATCGCCTTCGCGACCTCGGCCATCGCCCGGGCCGCGAGCCGGCCCGCCTCGCGCATCGCGGCGATCGTCGCGGCGTCCTTGACCTCCGGGCCGGTGTAGCGGGCGGGGGAGGGCCTGTCCACGTACTCGGGCCGGGG
>NZ_MWLL01000076.1 GCF_002198675.1 Kineosporia sp. R_H_3
TTCGAGGCCGTGCCGGCGGGGGAGCCGAGGGCGGCCGTCGTCGTCCTGCCCGACATCCGCGGCCTGCACCCGTACTACCGCGCGCTCGCGGAGCGGCTCGCCGAGGCCGGGTACCACGCGGTCGCGATCGACTACTTCGCGCGCACGGCGGGTGCGTCGATGCGCGACGAGGGCTTCGACTGGCAGGCCCACGTGCCGCAGGTGACGCCGGAGCACGTCCTCGCCGACGTCACCGCGGCGGTCGGGCACGTCTCGCCCGACGGCACGCTCCCCGTGCTCACCCTCGGGTTCTGCTTCGGCGGCGGGCACTCGTGGGGGCTCGCGGGCAGCGGGCTGGCGGCCGTCGGCACGCTCGCGGGTGCGGTCGGCTTCTACGGCCGACCGGCTCTGCTCGCGGAGCGTGCCGCGGACGTCGCGGCGCCGGTCCTCATGCTCGTCGCGGGGGCCGACCACGCGATCCCGGCTGCCGACGTCGTCGCCGTCGCGGACGACGTCCGGGCCGGTGGCGCGGACGTCGAGGTCCACGTCTACGACGGGGCGCCGCACTCCTTCTTCGACCGCACCTACGCCGACCACGCGGACGCCTGCACCGACGCGTGGCGGCGGATCGTCGCGTTCACCGACCGGGTCGCGGGCGGTCCGCGCCGGGTCGCCGCGGGCTGAGCGTCCACCACCCGCTCGTCGCCCAGGTTCCCGGGCGCTGCGGGGACGTCGTCGAGGCCGGCCGGACCGGCCGGGCCGGAGGCCCGAAAAGCGGTTGCAGCGCGGCCCCTCGGCGCCGCAGGCTCGGGGGATGCCCGCCGCGCCCGCCCCGCTCCTGACCTGGGTCCCGCTCGCCGCCGAGAACGTGCCGGTCTGGCACCGCCTCGTCGAGGCGTGCACCGAGGCGGACGGCGGCGAGGAGCACCTCACCGTCGAGGACCTGCACGACGAGCTGGAGCCGGAGTGGCTGGACCTGGCCCGTGACTCGCTCCTCGGCCTCGACGCCGACGGGGTCGCGCGTGCGTTCGGGCTGACGCTCGTGCGGCCGGGGGCGTCCGCCGAGCGCCGGGTCATCCTCTGGGGCGGCGTCGACCCGCAGCGCCGCGGCCTGGGCATCGGGCGCGAGCTCCTGCGCCGGCAGGTCGCGCGGGTCGGCGAGATCCACGCCGCCGCCGGTGACGGGCGCCCGACCGCCGCGTACGTCTCGGCCAAGGAGGACCTGGAGTCCGCGGTGCGCCTGCTCGCCCGGTCCGGCTTCGAGAAGGTCCGGCTCAACCACGTCATGCTGCGGGCCCTGCCGAAGGCGGGCGGCAGCCTCCCGGACGTCCGGGTGCCGGATGGCGTCCGGTTCGTCACCTACACCGAGGAGCTCTCCGAGCACCTGCGGCAGGCCCACAACCTGGCCTTCGCGGATCACTGGGGGTTCGTCCCGTGGACGCCGGCGGAGTGGCGGCAGTGGACCGTCGAGCAGCGGTGGTTCCGGCCGGACTGGAGCGTCGTCGCGCTCACCGGCGACCCCGCCGACGGCGGCATCGCGGGCTACGCGCTGAGCGCCGGGTACGAGCCGGACTGGGGGCCGCAGGGCTTCACCGAGGGCTGGACGAGCAAGCTCGGGGTGCTGCCGGCGCAGCGTGGCCGGGGGCTCGCCAAGGCGCTGCTCGCGGAGTCGATGCGGCGGTTCGCGGCCGACGGCATCGAGTACGCCGGGCTCGACGTGGACGCCGAGAACGTCAGCGGCGCACTCGGGCTGTACACGGCGACGGGCTACGAGGTCCGCAGCACGACGGGGTCGTGGCGGCTCGGCGCACCCTGACCCGCGTGCCCCCGGCGGCACCCGTCCGGCGGGACGCCGCGCGTCAGTACGACCTCGGCAGCCCGAGGACGTGGTGGCCGAGGTACGCCAGGACGAGGTTGTTGCTCACCGGCGCCGTCCGGTAGAGCCGGGTCTCGCGGAACTTGCGCTCGACGTCGTACTCGACGGCGAAACCGTAGCCGCCGTGCGCGTCGAGGCTCGCGTTCGCGGCCGCGAAGGACGCCTCGCTCGCGAGGAGCTTGGCCATGTTCGCCTCCGCCCCGCACGGCAGCCCGGCGTCGAACCGGCGGGCGGCGTCCAGGCGGACGAGGTCCGCCGCACGCAGCTGCGCGTAGGCGTGCGCGAGCGGGAACTGGATGCCCTGGTTCGCGCCGACCGGCCGGCCGAAGACCTGCCGCTGCGAGGCGTAGCCGACGGCCCGGTCGAGGAGGAAGCGGCCGTCGCCGAGGCACTCGCTCGCGATGAGGATCCGCTCGGCGTTCATGCCGTCGAGGATCTGCCGGAACCCCTGGCCCTCGACGCCGACGAGCGCGTCCTCGGGGACGACGACGCCGTCCAGGAAGACCTGCGTCGTGCTGTGGTTCATCATCGTCGCGATCGGCCGGATCTCGATCCCGGGGGTGCCGCGCAGGTCGACGAGGAACGTCGAGAGCCCGTCGGAGGGCCTGGCGGAGGGTTCGGCGCCGTCCGCGCGGGGCGCCGTCCGGGCGAGCAGCAGCATGAGGTCGGAGTGCTCGGCGCGTGACGTCCAGATCTTGCCGCCGTCGATGCGCCAGCCCTGCGGCACCCGGACGGCGCGCGTCGTGATCCGGGTCGTGTCCGAGCCGGCCTCCGGCTCGGTGACGCCGAACGCCTGCAGCCGCAGCGCACCCGAGGCGATCTGCGGCAGCCACCGCCGCTTCTGCTCCTCGCTGCCGTGCCGCAGCAGCGTGCCCATGACGTACATCTGCGCATGGCACGCCGAGGGGTTCGCCCCGGACGCCGCGACCTCCTCGAGGATCACCGCCGCCTGGGTGAGCGTCGCGCCACCGCCGCCGTACTCCTCGGGCACGAGCGCCCCGAGGTAGCCGGCGGCGGTCAGCGCGTCGACGAACGCGGTCGGGTAGCGGTCGGGCTCGAGCCCCTGCCAGTAGCTGCCGGGGAAGTCGGCGCACACGGCGCGGACGCCGGCCCGCAGGTCGTCGTGCTCGGGCAGCGGCGTGAGCTCCATGCCGCCAGCCAACCAGCCTCCCGGCCCGGCAGGGCTCAGGCGCGTCCGAACGGGCCGCCGACCGCGGCGACCGGCTGCGGCAGCGGAGTCCCGGAGCCGTCCCGGCGCGGGTCGGGCGTCGGCAGCGTGAGGGCGACGCCGTTCGCGGCCGACGCGACCGGTGGCGCCGCCCCGGCCCACGCGAGCAGCAGGGTGTCCTCGCCCTTGAGGAAGCGGTGGCAGCGCACGCCGCCCGTCGCCCGCCCCTTGACCGGGAACTCCGCGTACGGCGTGACCTTCGCCGTCCCCGGCTGGGTGCCGGGCAGGGCGGACGTCGAGCCGGCGACCGTGACGACCGCGGCTCCCCACTCGCCGTCCGGGATCCGCAGGTCGACGACCCCGAACCAGGCGACCTTCGCGCCGGTCGCGAGGTTGATGCCGGCCATCCCGCCCGCGGCCCGGCCCTGCGGCCGGACCTTGTCGGCGCCGAAGCGCAGGAGCTGGGCGTCGTCCGTGACGAAGACGAGGTCGCACTCCTCGTGCGGCAGCTCGGCGGCGCCGACGACGGTGTCGCCGTCCTTGAGCGCGATGAACTCCCAGGAGTCCTTGTTCGACGGGTGGTCCGTCGTGACCCGCTTGACGACGCCCTGCGCGGTGCCGACCGCGAGGCCGGGGGAGTCCTCGCGCAGGGACGAGAGCGCGAGGAGCCGCTCGCCCTTCTCCAGGGCGAGGAACTCGGCGACCGGAGCCCCGCCGGACAGCGACGGGCTCGTCGAGGTCGGCGGCAGCGCGGGCATGTCGAGGATCGGCAGCCGGACCATCCGGCCCAGGCTCGTCACGGCCGCGACCTCGCCGCGGGCGGTCGACCGGACGGCGCTCACGACGACGTCGTGCGACGCGCGCTGCGCCGGGTCGACCGGCGGCAGCGGCTCGTCCGAGCCGGTCCGGGCGAGCAGCCCGGTCGACGACAGGAGCACCCAGCACGGGTCGTCGGCGACCTCGAGCGGCGCGGCGGACCGGCGGCTCGCGGTGACGGTCTGGCCGGCGGACTCCAGGAGCACGGTGCGCCGCGGCGTCCCGAACTCGGCGGAGACCGCGGCGAGCTCGTCGGACACGACCCCGCGCAGCAGCGCGTCGTTCTCGAGGATCGCCGTGAGCTCGTCGATCTCCCGCTGCAGGTCGGACTTCTCCTTCTCGAGCTCGATCGTCGAGTACTTCGTGAGCCGCCGCAGCGGCATCTCGAGGATGTACTCGGCCTGCACCTGGGTGAGGTCGAAGACCTGCATGAGCCGGTCGCGGGCCTGCGCGGTGTCGTCGCTGCCGCGGATGAGCGCGATGACCTCGTCGATGTCGAGGATCGCGACGAGCAGGCCCTCGACGAGGTGCAGCCGGTCGAGCCGCTTGGTCCGGCGGAACTCCGAGCGCCGGCGGACGACGTCGAGCCGGTGCCCGACGTAGACCTGGAGGAGCTCCTTGAGCCCGAGCGTGCGCGGCTGGCCCTCGACGAGCGCGACGTTGTTGATGCCGAAGGAGTCCTCGAGCGGGGTGAGCCGGTACAGCTCCTCGAGGACCGCCTCGGGGTTGAACCCCGACTTGATCTCGATGACGAGGCGCATGCCCTGCTTGTTGTCCGAGTAGTCGTCGATGGCGCTGATGCCCTGGAGCTTCTTCGCCTGGACGAGGTCGCTGACCTTCTCGATGACCTTCTCGGGCCCGACGAGGTACGGCAGCTCGGTGACGACGATGCCCTGCTTGCGGGCCGTGACGTTCTCGATCCTGGCGGTGGCCCGGGTGCGGAACGTGCCGCGGCCGGTCGCGTACGCCTCGCGGATGCCCTCCAGACCGACGATCTTGCCGCCGGTCGGCAGGTCCGGGCCGGGGACGAACTTCATGAGGTCGTCGAGGGTGGCGTCCGGGTTCGCGATGAGGTGCCGGGCCGCGCCGACGACCTCGACGAGGTTGTGCGGCGCCATGTTCGTCGCCATCCCGACGGCGATGCCGGACGACCCGTTGACGAGCAGGTTCGGGAAGGCCGCCGGGAGCACCTCGGGCTGGCTGAGCTGGCCGTCGTAGTTCGGGACGAGGTCGACGACCTGCTCGTCGAGGCCGTCGGTCATGAGCATGGCGGAACGCGCCATCCGCGCCTCGGTGTACCGGTACGCCGCCGGACCGTCGTCCAGGCTCCCGAAGTTGCCGTGCCCGTCGATGAGCGGCAGCCGCAGCGTGAAGTCCTGCGCGAGCCGGACGAGCGCGTCGTAGATCGCACCGTCGCCGTGCGGGTGGAGCTTGCCCATGACGTCGCCGACGATGCGGCCGCACTTGACGTGCGGGCGGTCGGGCCGCAGGCCCATCTCCGACATCGTGTAGAGGATCCGGCGCTGCACCGGCTTCATGCCGTCGCGGGCGTCCGGGAGCGCGCGCGAGTAGATGACGGAGTAGGCGTACTCGAGGAACGCCCCCTGCATCTCCTGCTCGACGTCGATGTCGACGATGCGCTCGGTGAAGTCCTCCGGGGGCGGCGGTGCGCTGCTCCGGCGTGCCATGACGGTGATCTCCTCGCTGCTGCGTGCGACGCCGCCCGCGGGGTGGGGGAAGCGGCGGCGTCGCAGGCATTGTCCCTTGCCCGGCCCCGGGGGCGGCGGAGCGACCCGCCCGCGCGGCGTCCGGGCGGTGCTTGGCAGGATCGTCGGGTGGCCCCCGACGAGATCGACACCCATCCCGCCGTCGTGGCGGCCGGCACGCTGGCCGACGACCTGCTGGCCCCGGCCGCGGCCGAGGTGGACCGGACGACCGTGCCGCGCTCGCACCTCGACGCGCTCGCCGCCGCCGGACTGCTCGGGGTCTCCGCCCCGGTCGCCGTGGGCGGCCTCGGCGCGCCGCCGGCCGTCGTCCGCCGCACCCAGGAGCTGATCGCCGGCGCCGACCTGTCGACGTGGTTCGTGCAGATCCAGCACCACACCTGCGCGCCGATGGCCCTCGACGCGGGCCGCGAGGATCTCGCGAGGGACCTCGCGAGCGGCCGGGCCGTCGCCGGCATCGCGTTCTCGCACCTGCGCCGGCGGCCCGCCCGCCTGGTCGAAGCGGTCCCGGACGGCGCGGGCTGGCGGCTCGTCGGCGACGCGCCCTGGTACACCGGCTGGGGGATCAACGACGTCGCCCTGCTCGGCGGGGCGACCGACGACGGCCGGGTCGTCTTCGGGGTCGTGCCGGCCCGCGAGCAGCCGGGGCTGACCGCCTCCGCGCCGATGGACGTCGCCGCGCTGCGCTCGGCCGTGACCGTGACGCTGCACCTCGACGGGCTGCGGCTGCGGCCGGACGACGTCCTGCTCGTCGACGACGTCGAGGCCTGGGCCCGGCGGGACGCCCGGCCGTCCGCGAACCCGGTCCCCGCGGTCTTCGGCGTCGCCGAGTCGGCCCTCGACCTGCTCGCCGCGCGCGGCCGGCGCCGCGACGAGCCCGCCGCCGTCGAGGCGGCCGAACGGCTGCGGGCCCGGGTGCTCGAGGTGAAGGCCGAGGTCCACCATCTCCTCGACGAGGTCGACCCGGACGCGCAGATGCCGCGCAGGCTGCGGCTGCGGGCGCGCGCGCAGGCGCTCATGGTCGAGTGCACGACGGCGCTCGTCGTCGCCGGCGCGGGCGCGTCGATGGCGGCGTCCGACCCCGCGCAGCGCAAGGCCCGCGAGGCGCTGTTCCTGCTCATCCAGGCGCAGACCCGGCCCGCCCGGTCGGCGGCGCTCGACGCGTTCGCCCGCTGACCCCTCGCGGGCCGCGACCCCGGGGTCGTAGGTTCGCGGTCATGGACTACGTGCGTCTGGGCTCCACCGGTCTCAAGGTCTCCCGGATCTGCCTCGGCATGATGAGCTACGGCGACCCGTCGTGGCGCGCCTGGGTGCAGGGCGAGGACGTCGCCGACCCGATCGTCCGGGAGGCGGTCGAGGCCGGTGTCACGTTCTTCGACACCGCGGACATGTACTCCGTCGGCGTGAGCGAGGAGATCACCGGGCGGCTGCTCGGGAAGTACTTCACGAACCGGGACGCCTACGTCCTCGCCACCAAGGTGTTCTGGCCGATGGGGCACGGCCCGAACGACGCGGGGCTGTCCCGCAAGCACGTCACGGCGGCGCTCGACGCCTCGCTGCGGCGGCTCGGCACCGACCACGTCGACCTGTACCAGATCCACCGGTTCGACCCGCAGACGCCCGTCGAGGAGACGATGGAGGCGCTGCACGACGCCGTCCGCGCCGGGAAGGTGCGCTACCTCGGCGCCTCGAGCATGTACGCATGGCAGTTCGCGACGATGCAGCACGTCGCGCGCGAGCACGGCTGGACGCCGTTCGTCTCGATGCAGAACCACTACAACCTCGCCTACCGCGAGGAGGAGCGGGAGATGCTGCCGTTCTGCCGGGCGACCGGGGTCGGCGTCGTCCCGTGGAGCCCGCTCGCCCGGGGCCTGCTCACCCGGCCGCGACCGGCGGACGCCGCGGCCGCCCGCGACGTCACCGTGCGGGCCGGCAGCGACGCTGTCGCGGACTCCATGTACACCGAGGCCGACCACGCCGTCGTCGACGCCGTCGAGCAGGTCGCGCTAGCGCGCGGCGTCCCGATGGCCCAGGTCGGGCTCGCCTGGCTGCTGTCCCGGCCCGGCGTCACCGCCCCGATCGTCGGCGCGACGAAGGAGCGGCACCTCACGGACGCGCTCGGTGCGCTCGAGGTCCGGCTCACCGACGACGAGGTCGCCGCGCTCGAGGCGCCGTACGTGCCGCACCCGGTGCTCGGGCACTGAGGACCCGCGGCCCGGGCGGCGCTGCGCCGTCCGGGGGACGGGTCACCCGGACGGCTGACGACCGAACCGGGCACGGTCGCACCGGAACGCCCGTCTCGTGCGGTTCGCCCCTTCCGTGCGGTCAAGCCCCGGTGGCCCCCCGCCGATGACCGCCGCATGTCTGGGGGACCTCACGGGGGCGTCGAGCGCCGGCCCGTCACCGCCGTCCGTGCCCGCCCGCGCCCGCTGCGGGCCGCCCGGCTGCGGGGTGCGTTCGTCGCCGCGCTCGCCGTGCTGCTCGTCGGGACCGTCGCCGCCCCGGCCGGCGCCGCGTCCTGGCCGGCGACCAAGCCGGTCGACGTGAGCGTCCTCGACGTCACGCACACCTCCTTCCGGGTGACGCTCGCGCGCACCCTCAACGCCGACTCCTACCGGCTGTGGATCTCCCCGAAGAACGACGACATGTACGTGTCGAAGCTGCGGTCGGCGTCGTCGACCCGCAAGGGGTACGTGTCGAAGACCCCGGCGTTCGCGCTCACCGGGCTGACGTACCGGGCCGCGCCGTACTACGTGCGCGTGGCGACGGCCAAGGGCTCCAACTGGCGCGTCGGCGGCACCTTCAAGGTGTGGCTGCGACCGTGGACCCCGGGGGTCACGGCGACCGCCGACGGCGCGGGCCTGCGGCTCACGTGGCAGGACCTGCTCGTCACCGGGTACGAGGTGCGCCGCGCGACGAACGCCGCGTTCACCACCGGCCTCGTGAGCTACACCGTCCGCGGCCGGACGAAGCAGTTCACCCCGTACGGCGTCGCCGCCGGGACGCCCTACTGGTTCCAGGTGCGCTCGGTGAACGGTGCGACGCGCTCGGCCTGGTCGACCCCCGACACGGCCACCCCGGTGACGGCCGCGGTGAAGGTCCGCGTCGCGAGCTACAACATCCTCGGCACGTTCGCCGACGGCAAGCGCGGGGACTTCGGTGCGGGCGAGGTCGTCGCCCCGTGGACGTCCGCCCGGCGCACCGCGACCGCGGCGACCGTCCGGCCCTGGGCCCCGGCCGTCATCCTCGTGCAGGAGGGGTCGGAGTGGATGAACGGCTGGGACAGCGACCTGCAGGTCGACACGTTCGCCGCCGCCCTCGGCTCGCGCTACGTCGTCGCCCGCACCCAGGGCCGCGCCGGTGACGTCGACTACGCCCGCCGCGGCGTCCACGTCGTCTACGACGGTGCCGTCCTCGAGGCCGTCGGCAACGGCGGCAACTGGACGCTGCCGAACACCCGGTTCGCCGCGTGGCAGCGCCTGCGGCACAAGGCCACCGGCGCCGAGATGCTCGTCATCAGCGTGCACAACACGTCGCAGGCCGGCGCGACGTACGACGTGCGGCGCCGGGCCGAGGCCGAGGCACTCAGCGACCGCGTCGCCGCCTACCAGAGCGCCCATGGGCCGGTACCCGTCGTCACGGGCGGGGACGTCGGCTCCTACGCGGCCCGGTGGCACCCGTACGACCCGCCCGGCGTCGTCATGCGGGCCGACGGGTACGTCGACACGCTCGAGGCCGCGCAGTACCTGACGAACCAGCGCTACGGCAGCTACAACCACTACACGCGCAGGCCGCCGAAGGACACCGGCTCCGCCGACCGCATCTTCGCCTCACCGGGCGTCGGCGTCGTCGGCTGGGCGCAGCTGCTGCGGCTCAAGAGCGACGGCACGTTCAACGGCACGATCCCGTCGGACCACAACCCGGTGCTCACCGACGTGATGGTCCCGTACGCGGACGGCGGCCCCTAGGCGAATGGGACGGCGTACCGGCCGTCGTGGGCGACCTCGGCGACCGGACGGCGGCCCCGCCGCAGCGACGGCGAGCGCCGGTCGGCCGCGGCGTACCCGAGGCTGCAGACGCCGACGACGCGGCGGTCCGCGGGCGCGCCGAAGGCGGCCAGCGTCGCCGCCTGGTGCTCGGGCGGCACCCCGAAGAAGCAGCCGGCGAGCCCTTCGTCCACGGCCGACAGCAGCACGAGCAGGGCGGCCATCCCGGTGTCGACGTCCCAGTACGGCACCGGCCAGCGGGCCACGTCCCGGTCGGCCCAGCCCTTGTCGGGCTCGGCGTACCGGTCGAGGTAGCGGTTCGGGTCCGACAGGCACAGGACGAGCGCGGGGGCGGACCGCATGCCGGTCAGCCAGGCGTCGGGCTCGCCGTCCGGGTCGCTCGTGACCTGCCAGAACAGGTCGCGGTCCGCGGCCGCCGTCAGCACGAGGAAGTCCCAGCCCTGGGAGAAGCCCGCGCTCGGCGCCCGGACGGCGAGGTCGAGCATCCGCAGCAGTGCGTCCCGCGGGACGGGCCGGTCGGGGTCGTAGGCACGGACCATGCGTCGGCGTCGGACGACGTCGGAGAACTCCATGGCGGCCGAGGCTACCGGCGCGGCCGCGGCGGCCCGGCGGCGGTGCGGTGGGCGGAGCGGCGCGGTCCTGCGCGCATGATCGGTGACCTTCGGGGTACCGGGGGCCCGACAGCCGTCCAGCAGCGCGAGAGGCATGACATGGCACTCGGTATCGGGATCTTCCTCGTGGTCGTCGGTGCGATCCTCGCGTTCGCCGTCGAGGCGAGCGTGTCGGGGCTCGACATCCAGGTCGTCGGCTGGATCTGCATGATCGCCGGGGTGCTCGCCGTCGTGCTGTCGCTCGTCATGAACGCCCAGCGGGCGAACACGAGCCACACCGAGGTCGTCGAGCGCCGGGACGTGGGCAACCCGCCGCCGCGGTACTGACGCCGGCGCTACTGACGCGTGCGGTACTGACGCGGCGGGCGCCCCGGGTCAGCGTCGGAAGATCGCGGTGAGCGCCGGGGCCACGTCCCGGTGGTTCCGGACCGTCCGGAGCCGGCCGTGCCCGAGGCGGGCGAGGTCCCGACCGAGGTCGAGGTCGTGCTCGCCCGTGGTGTCGAGGAGGACGTCGAGCCGGGGCAGGGCCGCGGCCGACGGGCGCGGGTCGGGGCCGGCGTTGTGGACGCAGTCCGACAGCAGCAGCACCCGGGCGTCCCGCGCGGGGACCGCGACGAGCTCGCGGCGCGCCACCTGGAGCGGGAACGCCACGTTCGTCAGACCCTGTGCGGGGATCCGCAGCAGGTCCTCGACGAGGCGGCGGGGCCGTACGGGCCGGCCCAGCGGCAGGACGACCGCGGCGTCCGACCAGAACGCGACGACGCCGAGCGCGTCGTGCGCGAGCTCGCCCGCGAGCGCCCCGACGGTCGCGGCCGCCGTCCGGACCCGCTCGCCGCGCATCGAGCCGGACAGGTCCACGAGCAGCAGGACGCTGCGCCGGGTCCGCATCCGCTCCCGGACGACGATGTCCTCGGGCTCGGGGAGCGGCCGCTCGGCGAGCACCTCGAGGGTGCGGTCGAGGTCGACGTCGTCCGAGCCGCCCTTGTAGGGCACGCTCGTCAGCGTCCCCGCCCCGCGGCGCATCGTCGCGTCGGAGCGCGGACGCCGCAGCGCGAGCCGGGTGGCGATCGCCGCCGCCCGGGCGAGCACCTCCGGGTCGACGTCCACCGGCTGCGGGGGAGCGGGGACGAGCGTCGCCGCCTCGTCGGTGAACGCCGCGGGGGCCCCGCCGGCGCGGGTGACGCCCGGCGCCCGTTCGCGCCGCCCGCCGGACGTCCGCAGGGCCGTGCCGCCGCCCGACGCGCCGGGGGTGAACAGGGTCGGGTCCGCGGTGAGCTGCTTGGGCCTGCGCCGCAACGGTCTCGCGTTCTCCGGCGCGCGCCGCCCGGTCCGTCGCCGGACCGCCGGGTCGACGTCGACCGCCCTTCAACCGGGCGCGGCCACCGCCGGGCGGAGGACGAAGTGGTCCTCCCAGATCTCGCGCAGCACCCGTTCCGGCGTCGTCTGCACCGCCTCGTCGAGGTGGATCCGGCCGGAGAGGGCGACGACGAGCGCGTCGTGGACCACGTCGGGGTAGCGAGGGTCGTCCGGTCCGGCGACCTCGCGCAGCGCCGCCAGCGGGGCCGCCACGAGCACGAGGTCGATCGCGCCGCGCACGCTGGACCCCTGCCGCACGTCCTCATGCGTGCGGGTCGCCCGGGTCAGGGCCACCGCGTCGGTGACGAGCCGGTCGGCGAGCGGGCCCGCGTGCAGGCCGGCACCCGTCGCACCGGGTGCGGGGACGCCGTCCGCCAGGCCGGCGCGCAGCCGGACGATGGCCTGCTCCGCCGGCTCGTCCTGGTAGTCGATCGTCAGCCGGCACAGCCGGTCGTGGACGCTCGTCGACAGCCGCGTCGTCCCGACGTCGTCGCCCGGGTTCATCGAGGCGACGACGCGGAAGGTCGGTGCCGCGGTGACGACCCCGACCCGGGGGACGGCGATCTGGCGGTCGGCCATCGCCGCGAGCAGGGTGTTCAGGGTGTCCTCGGGGGCCCGGTTGAACTCCTCGATGTAGAGGAACCCGCCGGCGCGCATCGCGGACACGAGCGGGCCGTCGACGAACGTGTCGGCGCTGTAGTCCTCGCGCAGCACCCGGGCGGGGTTGTGGTGGCCGACGATCTTCGCGGGGGTGAGGTCGGCGTTGCCCTCGACGAAGAGCAGCGGGATGCCCCACTCCGCCGTGATCGCCTTGAGCATCGTCGTCTTGCTCGTGCCGGGCGGGCCCTCGAGGACGATGTCGCGCCCGGCCGCCACGGCGGACAGCACGAGCTCGAGCTCGCGCTGCCTCCCGACGAGACGCGCCGCGACGCGCGCACGCGTCGCGACGACGTCGACGACGGGGCTGCCGTGGCGGCCGTTCGCGCTCACTTGACGACGAAGCCCGCGTCGACGGGCAGCGTCACGCCGGTGACGTACCGGCCGGCGTCGCTCACGAGGAAGAGGATCGCGTTGCTGATGTCGACCGCCTCGACCATCTGCACGGGCAGGGCGTTCTGCAGCGAGAAGTCGATCCCCATCGACTCGATGACCTGCTCCATGACCGGGTTGACGACCATCGGGGTGCTGACCCCCGTCGGGTGCACCGAGTTCACCCGGATCATGTGCGGTGCCAGCGCGTTCGCGTACGCCCGCATGAGGCCGACGACGCCGTGCTTGGCCGCCGTGTAGCCGATCCCGCCGGGCAGGTCGCCCGTGATGCCCTTGAGGCCGGCCGTCGAGCTCGTGAGGACGATCGCGCCGCCGCCGCGGTCGACGAGGGCCTGCTTGCTCACCTCGACGGTGTGCCAGACACCGGTGAGGTTGACGTCGATGACGTCGAACCACTCCTGCTCGTCGTAGCCGTTCACCGAGATCGGTGCGATGCCCGCGTTGGCCAGGACGATGTCGCAGCCGCCCAGCTCGGCGACCCCCGCGTCGAAGGCGCCCTTGAGGGCTGCTTTGTCCCGGACATCGGCCTGGGTCGCGACGATCCGCCGGTCGAGGGCCTCCACCTGCTTGACGGTCTCGTCGAGGTCGGAGGGCGAGGCCATCTCGTAGGCGACGCTGGCGATCTGCTCGCAGAGGTCCACGGCGATGATGTCCGCGCCCTCCTGGGCCAGTCGCAGGGCGTGGCTGCGGCCCTGCCCCCGGGCGGCGCCCGTGACGAACGCGACCTTGCCGTCGAGTACTCCCATGACATGCTCCTTTGCACGTTTCGGGGCTTCTACCGGGTGATGGAGGCGGTGGAACGGGAACGGGAACGGGTGCGGGTCAGCGGTTGGTGTTGCCGGCGTCCACGGTGAGCTGCAGCCCGGTGACGTACCGGGCCTCGTCGGAGGCGAGCCAGAGGACGGCGTTGCTGATGTCGACCGGCTCGGTGATCTCGACGGGCAGCGAGTTCATGAAGACCGGGCCGAGCAGCGGGTCCTTGCCGAGGATCGGCTCCAGGCCGCCGAGACCGGCGACCATCGGGGTGTCGACGCCCGTCGGGTGCACGGAGTTCACCCGGATCGAGTGCTTGGCGAGCTCGTTGGCCAGGCTGTTCGTGATGCCGACGACGCCGTGCTTGGCCGCGACGTAGGGCCCGAGGAAGGGCAGGCCCTTGAGCCCGGCCGTGGAGCTCGTGATGACGATGGACCCGCCGCCGGTGGCGACGAGGTGGGGGATCGTCGCGACGCAGGTGTTCCAGACGCCGGTGAGGTTGATGTCGAGCGTGTCCTGCCAGACCTGGGGGGTCACCTCGTCCCACGTCTGGACGGTGCAGATGCCCGCGTTGGCCGAGACGATGTCGAGCCGACCGAGCTCGGCGACGCCCGCCTCGACCGCGGCGGACAGCGCGGTCGCGTCGCGCACGTCCGCGGCCTGCGCGACGATCCGCCGGTCGAGCGCCTCGACGGCCTTGACGGTCTCCGCGAGGTCCGCCTCGGTGGCGAGGCCGTACCCCACGCTGTCGACGTCGCGGCAGATGTCGACCGCGATGATGTCGGCCCCTTCCTGCGCGAGCCGGACGGCGTGGCTGCGGCCCTGGCCGCGGGCCGCTCCGGTGATGAACGCGACCTTGCCCTCGACCCGCCCCATCGCGAGCCTCCTTCGGTGTCGACGTCGGACGCCGTCCGGCGCCCGCCCCCGCGTGCCGCACCGGGACCGACGATCGCTCGGCGGGTGTGAGGTACGCCACGGAGGAAGGTGCCCGAAGAGTAACTGCACCGGGTGGCGAAACGGAAGAGCCGGGACGTATCACCCGGATCGCCGCGGCCCGGGACGTCGTCAGTCAGGCCGTGACATCTGAAATGTTAGAGGCTAACATTTGGTCCATGACCACAACGGCACCGCCGTCCGCCAGGACGGCCCGGACCCGGGAGCGGCTGCTCGCCGCCGCGCTGGACCTGTTCTCCCGCAACGGCTACGACGGGACGACGGTGGCCCAGGTCGCGGCGGCGGCCGGGGTCACGGAGATGACCTTCTACCGGCACTTCGGGTCCAAGGAGGCGCTCCTCCTCGAGGACCCGTACGACCCGCTCATCGTGCGCGCCGTCGGCGAGCAGCCGCCGGGCCTGCCGCCGCTGGTCCGCGCCGCCCGGGGCGTGCGGACGGCGTGGGAGCGGTTCCCGATCGAGGCCTCCGGCCCGGTCCGCGAACGCGTGCGGATCGTCGCGGGCTCGCCGGGGCTGCGCGGCGCCATGCAGGAGAACACCCGGCGCTCGCAGGACGCGATCGCAGCGCAGCTCGTCGCCGACGGCACCGCCCCGGTGACGGCAGCGGTCGCCGCGGCTGCGGTGATGGCGGCGCTCATGACCGGCCTGCTCGCCTGGGCGCAGACGGACGACGGCGACCTCGGCGCCGCGATCGTCGGGGCCCTCGACGTCCTGGACGTGCCCGACGGCCCCGTGGGGCCGTCGGCGGCCCGGGGAGGGCGGTCCCGGTGACGGCGCTGCGGCTCGCCGGTGCGACCCGGCTCTTCGACGGCGGGGCCGGGGTGCGCGACGTCGACCTCGAGGTCTCGGCGGGCGAGGTCGTCGCGCTCGTCGGTCTCAACGGGGCGGGCAAGACGACGCTGCTGCGGCTCGTGCTCGGGATGCTCCGGCCCCAGGCCGGGTCCGTCGAGATCGGCGGCGTGCCGCTGGACCGGCTGCCGCCGCACGCGTGGGCAGAGGTCGGTGCGCAGATCGAGTACCCCCTGGCCTACCCGGAGCTGGACGGCGCGACGAACCTCGCGCTCGCCGCGCGGCTGCACGGGGTGCCCGCCGTGCAGGTCCGCGCGGTCGTCGCGGCGGTCGTCGACGAGCTGGACCTCGGCCGGTACGTCACGGTGCGGGCCCGGCGGATGTCGCTGGGGAACCGGCAGCGCCTCGGGCTCGCCGCGGCCCTGCAGCACCACCCGCGGCTCGTCGTCCTCGACGAGCCGACGAACGCGCTCGACCCGCGGGGCATCGTGCTCGTCCGGGAGGCGGTCCGCCGCCGGGCGGACGCCGGGGCCGCCGTCCTCGTCTCGAGCCACCACCTCGACGAGGTCGCCCGGGTCGCGGACCGGATCCTCGTCATCGGCGACGGCCGGATGATCGGCACGCTCGACCCGCACGGGGCCGAGCTCGAGCGCGCCTTCTTCGCGCTCGTCCACGACGACGCGCTCTCGAGGGCGTCGTGACCGCGCCGGCGGCCGCGGGCCAGAGGGCCCTGACCGGCCTGCGCACCGCCCTCGTCGTCGAGTCGGTGAAGGCCCGGGCGTCGCTCGTGCTGCGCTCGACGTCCGTGCTCCTCGTGGTCGGGGTCTGCGTGCTGTCCGCGGCGATGGTCGCCGCGGTCCGCGCCGGGCGCACGGACGTCACGCGCAAGCTCGGGCCCACCGTCGCGACGGGGGACTGGGACGCGTTCCTCTCGGTCGCGACCCAGGTGACCGGTGCGGCCGCCGTCCTCGCGACGGGCGTGGCCCTGGCCTGGCTCGTCGGGCGGGAGTTCTCCGACGGCACGGTCGGCGGTCTCTTCGGGTTGCCGGTGACCCGGGGCGTGATCGCCTCGGCGAAGGTGCTCGTCTACCTCGGCTGGGCCGCCGGGCTGGGCGTCGTCCTGCCCTGCGCGCTGCTCGCCGCCGGGCTCGCCTGCGGCCTCGGCGCACCGGACGCCCCCGTCCTCGCAGGACTGGCCCGCATCGGCCTCCTCGTCCTCCTGTCGGCCTGCGTCGCCGTGCCGGCGGCGCTCGCCGCGACCCTCGGCCGCGGTCTGCTGCCGGGGGTCGCGACGACGGTGGGGGTCGTCGCCGTCGCCCAGGTCGGTGCCACCCTCGGTGCCGGGACCTGGTTCCCGCTCACGGCGCCGGCGCTCTGGGCGATCGCCCCGGGCACGGTCCCCGCCGCCGCGCTCGCGACGGCGCCGCTCCTCGCGCTCGCGGTCGCCGCGCTCACGGTGCTCGCGTGGCGGCGGCTCCAGCTGGACCGTTGACGATCCGCGCGACGGCCTCGCCCGGCGGCCCGGACGGGCCGGGGTTACGGTCGCGGGGCGGCCGACGGTGGACGACGACCGGACCGCACCGCGCACGGACGACGACGGGGGAAGGCACCATGCCGAAGGTCTACGGATTCAGCGAGTACGGCGGCCCGGACGTGCAGGAGTTCCGGGACGAGCCGACGCCCGCGCCCGGCCCGGGCGAGCTGCTCGTCGCGGTCCGCGCCGCCGGGGTCAACCCGGTCGACTGGAAGCTGCGCTCCGGCCGGCTCGCGGAGTGGATGCCGCGCGAGCTGCCCGTGGTGCTCGGCAGCGAGGCGTCCGGTGTGGTCGAGGAGGTCGGCCGGGACGTCGAGGGCTTCGCCGTCGGCGACGAGGTGCTCGGCGTCACGGCGCCGACGTCCGGCGGGTACGCCGAGTACGCGCTGCTCACCGCGGCGGGGTCGGCGAAGAAGCCGGTCCACCTCCCGTTCGTCGACGCGGCCGCCCTGCCCGTCGCGGCCGCGACGGCCTACGACGCGATCCGGCAGCTCGCGCTCGAACCGGGGTCGACCCTGCTCGTCAACGGGGCGGGCGGCGGGGTCGGGGTCGTCGCGGCGCAGCTGGCCCGCGACGCCGGCGTCAACGTCGTCGGGACCGGCGGCGACGGCAAGCGCGAGCTCGTCGAGTCGCTCGGCGCGACGTTCGTCGACTACCGCGGGGACGTCGCGGCGCAGGTCCGGCAGATCCTCCCCGACGGTGTCGACGCCGTCCTCGACGCGGTCGGCGGCGACGCCCTGCGCGCCGTGGCCACCCTCGTGAAGGACCGGTCCCGGATCGTCAGCACGGCCGACCAGCGGACCGCCGAGGAGCTCGGCGGCACCGGCGTCGTCCGCGACGGCAGCGGCGCCGTGCTCTCCGAGGTCGCCTGGCTCGTCGCCGACGGCAAGCTCGACATGCACGTCGTCGACGTCCGGCCGCTCGACGAGGCCGGGCAGGCGCTCAGCGGTGTCGAGTCCGGGCACTCGCGCGGCAAGGTCGTCCTCGAGCTCTGAGACCGGCTCAGCCCTCTGCCCGGCCGCCGGGCAGGTCCTCCTCCCAGAACTCCCGCTCGCCCCGGGCCGTGAGGTTGTCGCCGTACGGGTGCCGGGAGTCCTCGGTGCCGCGCAGCTCGACCCGGCGGATCTTGCCGGAGATCGTCTTGGGCAGCTCCGCGAACTCGAGGCGGCGGATCCGCTTGTAGGGCGCGAGGTGCTCGCGGGCGTAGCCGAGGATGTCGGCGGCCGTCTGCGCCGTCGGCTCCCAGCCGGCGGCGAGGACGACGTACGCCTTCGGGACGGCCAGCCGCAGCGGGTCGGGCGAGGGGACGACGGCCGCCTCTGCGACCGCGGGGTGCTCGATGAGCACGCTCTCGAGCTCGAAGGGGCTGATCCGGTAGTCCGACGCCTTGAAGACGTCGTCGGCCCGCCCGACGTAGGTGATGTAGCCCTCGGCGTCCGCGACCGCGACGTCACCGGTGTGGTAGACGCCGTCCCGCATCGCCTCGGCGGTGCGGGCGTCGTCGTCCCGGTAGCCGACCATGAGCCCGAGCGGTCGGCCGTGGACCGGGGAGTCCAGGCGCAGGCACAGCTCGCCTTCCTGGCCCGGCCCGGTGCGGATCTCGCCGCTCAGCGGGTCGACGAGGACGACGTCGTAGCCGGGCAGCGGGCGGCCCATCGACCCGAGGACGACCGGCTGCCCCGGTGCGTTGCCGACCTGCGCCGTCGTCTCGGTCTGGCCGAACCCGTCGCGGACGGTCAGCCCCCACGCGCTGCGGACCTGCTCGATGACCTCGGGGTTGAGCGGCTCGCCGGCGCCGACGACCTCGCGCAGCGGGATCCGGCCCTTCCAGGCGCCGAGGTCGGCCTGCACGAGCATCCGCCACACCGTCGGCGGCGCGCAGAACGTCGTCACGCCGCACCGGGCCATCGTGTCCAGGAGCGGGCCTGCGGCGAACCGGGGCTGGTTGACGACGAGGACCGTGGCCTCGGCGTTCCAGGGCGCGAAGAGGTTGCTCCAGGCGTGCTTCGCCCAGCCGGGCGAGGAGATGTTGAGGTGCACGTCCCCGGGCTGCAGGCCGACCCAGAACATCGTCGCGAGGTGCCCGATCGGGTACGACGCGTGGGTGTGCTCGACGAGCTTGGGGGAGGCCGTCGTCCCCGACGTGAAGTAGAGCAGCAACGTGTCGGACGCCGCGGTGTCCGCCTGCGGCACCGGACGGCCCTCGTGGCCCTCGGCCTGCGCGTAGTCGAGCCAGCCCTCGACCGGCGCGCCGACGGCGATCGGCGTCCAGGCGCCGAGGAGCGCCTCGAACTTCGGGGCGTCCTCGCTGCGCGCGACGACGTGCCGGACCCGGCCGCGGTCGATCCGGTCCCGCAGGTCGGCGGGGGCCAGCAGCGTCGTCGCCGGGATGACGACGGCACCGAGCCGGATGCACGCGACGACGACCTCCCAGAGCTCGACCTGGTTGCCGAGCATGAGGAGCACCCGGTCGCCGGCACCGACGCCCTGCTCGGCGAGCCAGGCGGCGACCCGCCCGGAGCGGCGGGCGACGTCGGCGAAGGTGAGCTTCGTCTCCGCGCCGTCCGCGTCGACGACCCACAGCGCCGTCCGGGCCGAGACGACCGGGTCGGCCGCGAGCCGGTCGAGGTGGTCCCGGGCCCAGTTGAAGCGCTCCGGGCGCGGCCAGCGGAACTCGGCGGCCGCCCGCGGCTGGTCCTCCCGCAGGGCGAGCAGCAGGTCCCGGGCGGCACGGAACTCGTCCGCCGCGTGAACACCCGTCGTCGTCGACGTGGTCTCCGTCATAACGGACACCCTGCCAGGGCCTTCGGCCGCGCGGCCAGGGATGAGCGATCGGTAGTCTCCTTGACGTGCCCAACGGACCGGTCCCGCCTCCCGAGGACGACCCGCCGGTCGCGTACCCCGCGCACTGGGAGGCGGACGTCGTCCTGCGCGACGGCGGGACGGCGCACATGCGCCCGATCCGCCCGGACGACGCCGAGGCGCTCCAGCGCTTCCACCTCGCGCAGTCGCCGGAGTCGATCTACCTGCGGTTCTTCGCGCCCATGCCGCGGCTGTCGGACAAGGACCTGCACCGGTTCACCCACGTCGACCACCTCGACCGGGTGGCGTTCGTCTGCACCGTCGGCGGCGAGATCCTCGGCGTCGGCCGCTACGACCGGACCGAGCCCACCGAGGCCGAGGTCGCCTTCAACATCTCCGACCACCACCACGGCCGCGGCATCGGGTCGGTGCTCCTCGAGCACCTCGCGGCGGCCGCCCGGGAGAACGGCGTGCACCGCTTCGTCGCGGAGGTGCTGCCGCAGAACCGCAAGATGATGGCGGTCTTCCGGGACGCCGGGTACGAGGTCAAGCACGCCTTCGACGACGGCGTGATCTCCCTCGAGTTCGACATCGACCCGACCGAGAAGTCCCTGGCCGTCATGGAGTCCCGCGAGCACCGCGCCGAGGCGCGCTCGGTGCACGCGCTGCTCAACCCGCGCTCCGTCGTCCTCGTCGGGGCCAGCCGGCACGAGGGCACCGTCGGCCACAAGCTCCTCGCGGACATGCTCGCCGCCGACTTCACCGGCGCGCTGCACGTCGTCCACCCGGAGGCGGACGCCGTCCTCGGCGTCCCCGCGTTCCGGCGCCTCGCCGACGTCCCGCCGCCGGTGGACCTCGCGATCATCGCCGTCCCCGCCGCCGCCGTCGTCGAGGTCGTCGAGGAGTGCGCCGCGGTCGGCGTCCGGGGCCTCGTCGTCGTCTCGGCCGGGTTCGCGGAGACCGGCCCCGAGGGCCTGGAACGGCAGCGCGCGCTCGTCCGGGTCGCGCGCGAGCACGGCATGCGGGTCGTCGGCCCGAACTCGTGGGGCGTCATCAACGCCGACCCCGAGGTGCGGCTCAACGTCTCGCTCGCCTCGGTGCTGCCGACGCACGGCCGGTTCGGCCTCTTCAGCCAGTCCGGCGCGATCTCCGTCTCGGTGCTCGACGTCGCGCAGCAGCGCGGCGTGGGTCTGTCGACGTTCGTCTCCGCGGGCAACCGGGCGGACGTGTCCGGCAACGACTGCATGCAGTACTGGGAGGAGGACCCCGGCACCGACGTCGTGGGCCTCTACCTCGAGAGCGTCGGCAACCCGCGCAAGTTCTCCCGCATCGCCCGCCGGCTGTCGCGGACCAAGCCGGTCATCGTCGTGAAGTCGGGCGCCTCTCGGTTCAGCGCGACCCCGGGTCACGCCGTCCGGCCGAGCCGGGTGCCCAAGGCGGCGTTCAACGCGCTGCTGCGGCAGAGCGGCTGCATCCGGGTCGACAACGTCCGCCAGCTCTTCGACGTCGCCCAGCTCGTGCTCCACCAGCCGCTGCCGTCGGGCAGCTGCGTCGCGGTCGTCGCGAACAGCGAGGCGCTCGCCGCGCTCACCGCCGACGCCTGCGTCGCCCGCAAGCTGGACGTCGTCCACGGGCCGGTCGCGCTGCCGACGCTCGCGGGCCCGGAGGACTTCAGGACGGCGCTCGAGGCGGCCTTCGCCGACGAGGACGTCGACGCCGTCGTCACCGCCTTCATGCCGCCGGTCGCGACCCACGCCGCCGAGGTGGCGCGGGTGCTCGCCGAGACCTCCGCGAAGGCCCCGATCCCTGTCGTCGCCTCGTTCCTCGGGATGAGCGGCATCCACGAGCAGCTCTCCGCGGGCCGCGTCGTCCCGACCTACCAGACGCCCGAGGAGGCCGTCCGGGCGCTCGCCGCGGCGACGAAGTACGGCCAGTGGCGCCGCCGGGACGCCGGCCCCCGGGTCGACCCCGCGGGCCTGGACGTCGAGGGCGCGCGCACGTTCGTGGACGCCCTGCTCGCCCTCAACCCGGAGGGGCTCGAGCTCTCGCAGCAGCAGGCCGCCACCCTGCTCGGGTGCTACGGCGTCCGGCTCTGGCCGAGCATCCCGGTGACGACCGCCGAGGAGGCGGTCGCCGCCGCCATGGAGGTCGGGTTCCCGGTGGCGCTCAAGGCGACCGCGCCGCACCTGCGGCACCGGGTCGACCTCGGCGGCGTCCGCCTCGACATCGCCTCGGTCGGTGAGCTCTCCGAGACCTTCGTCCGCATGCGGGACACCCTCGGCCCGCTCGGCGGGGAGGACCTCGTCGTCCAGGCGATGGCCCCGACCGGCGTCGCGTGCGTCGTCCGCTCGGCCGAGGACCCGCTCTTCGGCCCGGTCGTCTCGTTCGGCCTCGCCGGCGACGCGACCGCCCTGCTCGGCGACTGGGCGCACCGGATCCCGCCGCTGTGCGAGCAGGACGTCGTCGACCTGGTCCGCACCGTGAAGGCGGCACCGAAGCTCTTCGGCCACCGCGGCGCCGGTGAGGCCGACGTCGACGCGCTCCACGACGTCCTCGCCCGGGTCTCCTGCCTCGCTCTCGACGTCCCCGAGATCGCCGAGCTCGACCTCAACCCGGTCGTCGCCGCCGACCGCGGTGCCGCCGTGCTCGGCGCGGTCATCCGGCTCGCACCCGACGAGGGGCGCACCGACGCCGGGGTGCGCGAGCTGACGACGGGCTGAGCCGGACGGCGCGGAGCGTCAGCCGTTGCGCGGTGCGGCGTTCCGCATCCGGATCGCGCTGAACCGGGCCCCGGCCGCGACGACGGCGTCGACGTACGGCCACAGGTCGGTCGTGAGGCGGAGCTCCACGCCTGCCTGCGCGAGCGCGGCGAGGCAGTCGTCGACCCGCCGGACGGCGCGGACGGCGGCCGGCCGGTCGCTGACCCAGTAGCCGGCCACGGGGTCGAGCAGGGTGAAGCCGGCCGGGTCGAGGTCGTGGACGAACAGCCCGGCACCGGTCAGCCGCGCCGCCCACGCGTGCTCGACGGTGACGACGCGCGCCGCGGGCGAGGCGAGGAGCGGCTGCGCGTCGTCCGCGGGCGTGGCCCAGCAGACCCGCGGGCAGTCGCGCGGCAGCAGGTAGTTCGCCAGCCGGTCGCCGTCGACGGCCCAGACCCAGCGGCGTCCCTCGTGCGGGGTGCCCGGCGGGGAGGGGCGTGGAGCGAGGAGCTCGAGCGGACCGGCGTCGCTGACGTGGTGGAGATCCGGCACGTCGGCCACGCTATCCGCCGTCCCTGCGGAGGTTCGTGCGGCGAGGTGCCGCGCGAACCTCCGCAGACCGGTGACCGTGTCAGACGACGGCGAGCGTGACCTCGATGTTGCCGCGGGTCGCGTTGCTGTACGGGCAGACCTGGTGGGCCTTCTCGAGCAGGTCCTGCGCGGCGGCCTTGTCGAGGTTCGGCGCGTGCAGGTCGAGCTCGACGGCGAGGCCGAAGCCGCCCGCACCGTTCGAGCCGATGGAGACCCGGGTCGTGATCTCGGTGCCGTCGACGTCGAGCTTGTCGCGGCGGGCGACGACCTTGACGGCCGAGTGGAAGCAGGCCGCGTAGCCGGCGGCGAAGAGCTGCTCGGGGTTCGTCGCGCCCCCGGGGCCGCCGAGGCCCGCGGGCATCCTCACGTCGGTGTCGACGAGGCCGTCGTCGGAGCGGACGTGGCCGTTGCGGCCGTCGCCGGTCGCGGTGGCCACGGCGGTGTAGAGGGCGTCCATGGGACTTCCTTTCGTTGGATTCTCAGAGGATCGTGCACAATTGGTCGAGCACGTGCGGTGCGGATGTTCGTGGGGGCGGGCGCAGGGCGAGGAGGTCGCGGTGGCGGGCAGGACGACGAGGCGTGGTGCGCGGGCCGCGGGGCAGGGGCCGGTGCTGGACGACCTCCTGTGCTTCTCGCTCTACACCGCGAGCCGCGCGGTGACGCGGGCGTACGGGCCGGTCCTCGCCGGGCTCGGGCTCACGTACCCGCAGTGGGTGACCATGGTCGCCCTGTGGGAGTCCGAGGAGCCGCTCGCGGTGGGGGAGCTGGGCCGCCGGCTGCACCTCGACAGCGGCACCCTCACGCCGCTGCTCAAGCGTCTGGAGGCCGACGGGCTCGTCACCCGCACCCGGGACCTCGTCGACGAGCGCCGGGTGCTCGTCGCCGTGACCCCCGCCGGCGCCGCGCTGCGCAAGGACGCGTGCGACGTCCCGGCGCGGATCGCGGAGGCGTTCGGCGGGGACGCCGCCGCGGTCCTGGCGCTCAAGCGTCAGCTCGATCAGCTCGTCGAGGTCGTCGAGTCGTCCTCGCCCGGCTGAGCCGACCGGGCGAGCAGCTCCTCGACGATCGGTGCGAGGTCGTCCGGGTCGGTGGCGGGCGCGAAGCGCCGCACCGTGACGCCGTCCGGCTCGACGAGGAACTTCGTGAAGTTCCACTTGACCGTCGACCCGAGCAGGCCCTTCGAGCGGGCCTTGAGGAACCGGAACACCGGGTGCGTGCCGCTGCCGTTGACGTCGACCTTCGTCGACAGCGGGAACGTCACGCCGAAGTTCACCCTGCACTCCTGCGCGATGACCTCGTCGGAGCCCGGCTCCTGGTGCGCGAACTGGTCGCACGGGAACCCGACGACGGCCAGCCCGCGGGGGCCGTACTCCTCGTGCAGCTTCTGCAGGGTCGCGTACTGGGGGGCGAACCCGCAGTGCCGCGCCGTGTTGACGACGAGCACGGGCCGCCCCGCGAACTGCGCGAACGAGACCTCCTCGCCGGTGTTCGACGTGTACGTCAGGTCCTGCAGGCTCGTTGGCTCGGACATGATTCGATTGTGCACGATCTAATTCGGGTCGGCAACCGCGCAGGGCGGCCGCCGGCCGGCCGGCTCAGCTCGTGGACGTGCGCAGCGCGCGACCCTCCGCGGCGGCGTCCCGCTGCTGCGCGGCGACGTCACCGATGGTGCGCTGGAACGCGTCGACCGCGGCGACGATCTCCTGGATCTCGCCGATGGCGCGGGTCGCGTGCCGGGTGTCCTGGAGGATCGCCTCGACCTTCTGGGCGATGTCGCCGGTCGCGCGCGACGTCTCGTTCGCCAGCTCCTTGACCTCGTTGGCGACGACGGCGAAGCCGCGCCCGGTGTCACCGGCGCGGGCGGCCTCGATGGTCGCGTTGAGCGCCAGGAGGTTCGTCTGGTCGGCGATCGAGGTGATGAACTGGACGACCTTGCCGATCTCGGAGCTGCTCTCGCCGAGCTTCTCGATGGCCGACGCGGTCGACTCGGCCGCGGTCACGGCGCTGCGCGCCGTCTGCGACATCTCGGTGCTCACGTGGGCGAGCTCGTCGGCGCTGGCGCTGAGCCGGTCGACGAAGCTCAGCGCGGACGTCGTGAGCGTCCGCTCGGCGTCGATGTCGAGCAGCGCGCCGGCGACCCGCACCGGGGTGCCGTCGGGCGCCCGGCGCGTGCTGCCGCTGGCCCGGAACCAGCGGTACTGGCCGTTCTTCAGCTGCAGCCGGTACTTCACGTCGTACGGGGTCCGGCCGCTGCGGTCGTTGAGGTGCGCGCCGAAGGCGTCGAGCACCCAGCCCGAGTCCTCCGGGTGCAACCGCGACGCCCAGCTGTCGAGGACGTTCGGGAAGTCGCTCGTGTCGCGGTAGCCGAGCATCGCGCGGAAGTGGTCCGACCACCAGAACTCGTTGTTCGGGTTGACCGGGTCGCCGGCGATCACGGACATGTCCCACAGGCCGATGTTCGAGGCGTCGATCATGAGCTCGTAGCGCTCGTTGACGAACGTCAGCTCCTCGCGCAGCGCCGACACCTCCGCCTCGAGCGCGGTGACGCGGTGGTCGTCGAGCGACGGCTGGGCCTCGGCCCTGGTGGCGAGGCCGGTCGTCGGGGTCGTCTCGCGGCGGAAGAACATGTGGGGCCTCTCCGGAACGGGGCAGGTCGGGCTGCGTCCGCCCTTCATCGGCGGCCGCGGGCGGTGACTGAAGCCACCGCCCGCGGCACGCCGACGGCCTCTTCCCTGCGGGCGCGTCCCGCGCTACGCGCCGTCCCCGCGCGGCGCGAGGTCGGCGAGGACGGCGAACGCGTCGCCGTCCCGCAACTCCAGCGTCCCGTCGCCGACGCCCGCGGCGGCCCGGACGTCGCCTTCCGCGAGCCGCAGCGCGGCGAGCCGTCGCGGGGTGTCCGTGACGACGAGCCGGACGACGGGGGTCTTCGCCGAGCGCTTCGCCTCGCTCTTCACCCGCCGGGCGGCGACGAGCACGTCGGTGGCCACCTCGACGACGAGCGGGTCGGCCGCCGCGTCGGCGGCGTGTGCGCCGGCCGGCCAGGCGGCCCGGTGCACCGAGCCCTGCTGCCACCACGACCAGACCTCCTCGGTCGCGTAGGGCAGGAACGGCGCGAGCAGCCGGACGAGCACCGACAGCCCGGTGCGCAGCGCGACGACCGCCGAGCGCGCGCCCGCCGGGTCGGTCCCCGCCGCGTACACCCGCCCCTTGACGAGCTCGAGGTGGTCGTCGCAGAACGACCAGAAGAACGCCTCCGTCACCGCGAGCGCCCGGGTGTAGTCGTAGGCCTCGAACGCGACCGTGGCCTCGGCCACGACGGCGTCGAGCGCCGCGAGCATCGCGCGGTCGAGCGGGTGCGTCACGGCCGCCCCCGGGTCGCCGGAACCGCCGGCCGCGCCGTCCGGGACCGGTTGCAGCAGAACGAAACGCGCGGCGTTGAGCAGCTTGGTCGCCAGCCGCCGGCCGACCTTCATCTGGCCCTCGTCGAAGGTCGTGTCCGTGCCCGGCCGGCCCTTGGCGGCCCAGTACCGCACGGCGTCCGCGCCGAACCGCTCGAGCAGGTGCAGGGGCGTGACGACGTTGCCCACGGACTTCGACATCTTCTTCCGGTCCGGGTCCATGACCCACCCGGAGATCTGCGCCGTCCGCCACGGCAGGCTGTCGTGCTCGGAGAGCCCCCGCAGCACCGTGTAGAAGAGCCAGGTCCGGATGATCTCGTGGGCCTGGGGGCGCAGGTCCATGGGGAAGACCCGGGCGAACAGGTCCGGGTCGTCGAGCCGGCCACCGGCGATCTGCGGCGACAGGGACGACGTCGCCCACGTGTCGAGGACGTCCGGGTCGGCGGCGAACCCGCCGGGCGCGCCGCGCTGCTCCACCGTGTACCCGTCGGGGACGTCCGTCGAGGGGTCGACCGGCAGCCGGTCGGCGGACGGCGTGAGCGGGTGCGCGTGGTCGGGCTCGCCGTCGGCGTCGAGCGGGTACCAGACCGGCACCGGCACGCCGAAGAACCGCTGCCGGCTCACGAGCCAGTCGCCCGCGAGCCCGCGGACCCAGTCGTCGTACCGCGCCTTCATGAACGGCGGGACCCAGTGCAGGTCGGCGCCGGCGCGCAGCAGGTCGTCCTGCCGGTCCAGCAGCCGCAGGAACCACTGCCGGCTCGTGACGATCTCCAGCGGCCGGTCGCCCCGCTCGTAGAACTTCACCGGGTGCGTGATCGGGCGCGGTTCGCCGAGCAGGTCCCCGGACGCCCGGAGCAGGTCGACGACCCGCTCGCGCGCCGTGTGCAGGGTCGCCCCGGCGAGGGTCTGCCACGCCGCGTCGTCCCGGACGCCGTCCGGCGGTGCGGTGGCGACCCGGCCCTCCCGGGTGACGACCGCGCGCACGGGCAGCCGCAGGTCCCGCCACCACACGACGTCGGTGAGGTCGCCGAAGGTGCAGACCATCGCGGCGCCGGTGCCCTTGTCACGCTCGGCGAGCGGGTGCGCGAGGACGGGCACCCGGACGCCGAACACCGGCGTCGTCACGTGCCCGCCGACGAGCCCGGCGTACCGCTCGTCGTCCGGGTGGACGACGACCGCGACGCACGCGGGCAGCAGCTCGGGGCGCGTCGTGTCGACCTCGAGTGCGGCCGGAACGTCATGGGCCGCAACGGGTCCGGTGTCCGGTGCGGCGGCGAACCGCAGCCGGTGGTAGGCGCCGGGGCGCTCGCGGTCCTCGAGCTCGGCCTGCGCGACGGCCGTGGCGAAGGTGACGTCCCACAGCGTCGGGGCCTCGGCGGTGTACGCGTCGCCCCGGGCGAGCGCGTCGAGGAAGGCCGTCTGCGCGGCACGCCGGGCCGGGGCCCCGATCGTCGTGTAGGTGCGGGTCCAGTCGACGGACAGCCCGAGGCGGCGCCACAGCTCCTCGAACGCCTGCTCGTCCTGGGCGGTGAGGCGCAGGCAGAGCTCGACGAACGTCGGGCGGGACACCGGGGTCTTCGGCGCCCCGGGGCGCGGCGGCGCGGCGGGTGGGACGAACCCGGGGTCGTACGGCAGCGACGGGTCGCACCGGACGCCGAAGTGGTTCTCGACGCGACGCTCGGTCGGCAGACCGTTGTCGTCCCAGCCCATCGGGTAGAAGACCTCGGCGCCGCGCATCCGGCGGTAGCGCGCGACGAGATCGGTCTGGGTGTACGAGAAGACGTGCCCGACGTGGAGCGACCCGCTCACCGTGGGCGGCGGGGTGTCGATCGAGAAGATCTCGTCGCGGCTGCGGCTGCGGTCGAAGCGGTAGGTGCCGTCGGCCTCCCAGCGGGCGCCCCAGCGGGCCTCGAGGCCGTCGAGGGAGGGGCGCTCGGGGAGCGCGCCGGGAGTCGTCCCGGTGGTCGGTTCAGGGGTCGGCTCAGAGGTCGGTTGAGGGGTCGGTTCAGGGGTCGGTTCGGTGGTCGGTTCCGTGGTCACTGCGGGCTCCTGGCGGACGTGCCGCGGTGCGCGCTCGTGGCGGCGTCGCGGACGGGTGACGGGGGAGTCGTCCGGCGCCCGCACGCGACGTTGTGTCGCGTCGTCCGGGTGGTTCTCGGGGGACCGGGCGCGGCTGGTCGCCGACTGGCCCGGTCCGCGGGCGCCTCAGCCGGCTACTCGGACCGACGCGGTCTGCGTCGCCAGGGTCGCGAAGGGGCTGCTCACCCCTCGACGGTAGCGCGCCGGCCGGTCGGGCGCCGCCCGGTTACGGCGCGTTCCGCCGCGCGGACCGGGGGAGCCCGCGATCTGCGAGGATGTGGGGGTGCGTGAGCGACACGGGACGCCCCTGAGCCAGGCCTCGGCAGGACTGCCGCGCGGCCTGCGGGCCGACGTCGAACGGGCCGGGTACTACCCCTCGATCGTCTGCGACGTCCTCGACGTCGCGGTGGCGGGGGAGGAGACCCAGGCCTACCTCGTCTACCCGGAGACGACGTTCGACCGCGACGAGGTGCGCCGGCACGTCACCGTCCTCGTCCTCACCCCGACCCGGCTCGTCGTCGCGCACGCCGACGACCACGAGCCGGACGCCTTGAGCCCCGAGCCCTACGCGTCGGCGTCGACCGAGGCCGTGCCGCTGCACGCCGTCCAGTCGGTCGTCCTCAGCCATGCGGTGGCCCGCCCCGAGAAGCACCGCCCGGGTGCGGCGCCGCGCGAGCTGACGCTCACCGTGAGCTGGGGCGTCGTCGCCCGGCTCGACCTCGAGCCCGCCACGTGCGGTGACCCCGAGTGCGACGCCGACCACGGCTACACCGGCACGACGACCGCGGAGGACATCTCCGTGCGGATCTCCGCGGACGCCGAGGGGGCCGAGGCCGTGACCGCAGCCCTGGCATTCGCCCGCGCGCTGTCCGCGGCGACCGTCCGTCGGTGACCGGCGGCGCCACCGCCCCCGGACCCACCACCGCAGGGCTCACCGGCCCGGTCGACCTGACCGGCCACCCGGCCGTCGCCGGCACCCTCGCGGACGTCATGCCCGCGGTGGCCGCGGCGGTCGGCGTCCGGGCCGGACCGACGGCCGAGGACCCGCTCGGCGGCGACCGGCCCGGCCCGGCGGTCGTCCTGCCACCGGCGCGCAACGCCGTCGTCGTCCTCGTCGACGGGCTCGGCGACCTGCTGCTGGCCCGCCGCGGCGGGCACGCGCCGTTCCTGCGCCGGCTGCGCGCCGGGGCCGGGGCCTCGACGCTGACCTCGGGGTTCCCGAGCACGACGGCCACGAGCATGGCGATGCTCGGCACCGGGACGCTCCCGGGCAGCCACGGCCTCGTCGGGCTCGAGGTGCTCGACCCCGCGCGCGACGTCCTCTTCAACGAGCTCGCCTGGGACCCGCAGGTGGACCCGCGGCGCTGGCAGCCCCTGCCCACGGTCTTCGAGGAGCTCGCCGGGGCGGGGCACGACGTGGTCCGGATCGGTCCCGCGTACTTCGACGGCTCCGGGCTCACCGAGGCCGCGCTGCGCGGCGGCCGCTTCGTCGCCGCGGCGTCCCTCGAGGACCGGGTCGAGGCGACGCTGGCCGCGGTCCGGCGGGCCCCGCGCACCGGGCCCGGGGTCGTCGTCTACCTCTACTGGGGCGAGCTCGACAAGACCGGGCACGTCCACGGCAGCGACTCGTTCGAGTGGGGAGAGGAGCTCACTGCCGTGGACGGCGCCGTCCGCAGCCTCGTCGCCCGGCTGCGCTCCGACACGCTCGTCGTCGTCACCGCCGACCACGGGATGGTCGACATCCCCTTCGAGAGCCGGGTCGACCTCGCGAAGGACGCCGAGCTCGCCGCGGGCGTCCGGCACGTCGGCGGCGAGGCGCGCTCGGTCCAGCTCTACTGCCGGCCCGGCGCGGCGGCGGACGTCGCCGCGACCTGGCGGGCCCGCCTCGGCGACCGGGCGACCGTCCTGCTGCGCGAGGAAGCCGTCGCGGCCGGCTGGTTCGGGCCGGTCGAGGAGCGCGTGCTGCCGCGGATCGGCGACGTCGTCACCTCGATGCGCGGTGACCTCGCGGTCGTCGACTCCCGGACGGCGCGTCCGGAGATCCTGCGCCTGCTCGGCCTGCACGGCGCCCGCACTCCCGACGAGGCCCTCGTGCCGCTCGTCGTCACGCACGGCACCGGGAGGTAGGACCGTTGGCGGAGCTCGTCTTCTTCTCCGGGACGATGGACTGCGGCAAGTCCACGCTCGCCCTCCAGCTCGCCCACAACCGGGCGGCGCGCGGGCTCGCCGGGATGACGTACACCCGGCACGACCGGGCGGGCGCGAACGTCCTGTCGAGCCGGCTCGGGCTCAAGGCGGACGCCGTCGAGGTCACCGACGGGCTCGACCTGTGGGACGACGTCACCGCACGGCGGATGCACGGCGACCGGGTCGACTTCCTCGTGTGCGACGAGGCGCAGTTCTACACCCCGGAGCAGGTGGAGCAGCTCGCCCGGGTCGTCGACGAGCTCGGGGTCGACGTCTTCGCGTTCGGCATCACGGCGGACTTCCGGACCCGGCTGTTCCCCGGCTCGCAGCGGCTCGTCGAGCTGGCCGACCGGGTCGAGCTGCTCCAGGTCGAGGCGCTGTGCTGGTGCGGCGCCCGGGCGACGCACAACGCCCGGACCGTCGGCGGGCACATGGTCGTCGAGGGCGAGCAGGTCGTCGTCGGGGACGTCAACGCCTCCCAGGCGGAGGGCGGCGAGACCTTCGCGTCCGGGCTGGACGCCGAGGCCTCGGACGCGGGGGCGGTCGGGTACGAGACCCTCTGCCGCAAGCATCACATGCGCCGGCTCAGCGCGGCCGACGCCCGGGCCGCGGCGCTCTCGCCGGAGGTGCTCCCGCTGGGGCTCGACGAGGTCGACCTCGCGGCCGTCGAGCGGCTGGAGACGCTGCGCCTGTTCGACTGAGACGGCCGGCCCGGCCCGAGCGACCCGGCGGCCGGCGCCGGGAGGTCAACGGATCGTGACCTCGACCGTCCGGGTCGTCGGCAGCGGCCCGCTGCCGCCGGGGGTGCACGTGAGCAGCGTGTACGTCACGGTGAAGCGCCCGGCCCGGGCGTACGTGTGGCGCCGGGTGTCGGTGAAGGACAGCGTGCCCGCGGGGGCGGCGGGGTCGCAGCGGACGCCGGCCCCCGGGGAGTCGTCGAGGGTGCCGTCACCGAAGTCGACCTCGACGCCCACCACCGCCGCGTGCGCCGACGTCCGGCCGGTGCCCGGGTCGACGCCCCGGGGCGCCGTCCCGTAGGCGGTGGCCGAGACCTCGACGACCCGGTCGCCGCCGGGGGAGGCCTCGCGCAGCCCGAGGGCGACGCCGTCCGCGGCCGTCGGCGGCTCGCTCACCCGGACGACGAGGTCGCGGGACGTCGTCCTGGCCTGCGCCGACCCGTTGGCGCAGGTGCTCAACGAGTACGTCAGCGTGTAGCGCCCCGGCCGGGCGTACGAGTGCCGCAGGACGCTGCCGACGGCGAGCACCCCGAGCGGTGCCCCCTTCGTGCACACGGTCGTCGCGGACGCCGCGCCGTCCAGGTGGTTCTCCTGGGTCCCGTCGCCGAAGTCCACGTGCACGGCCTGGATCCCGGCGTCCGGGGTGAGCCCGCCCGTCGCCGCGTCGAGCCCGCGCGGGGCGAAGCCGGACGCCGTCGCCGCCACCTCGACGGCCGCGTCGCCGGGTCGTGAGCGCAGCGCGAGGGCGAGCCGCACGGTCCGCCGGGCGCCGGCCGGGACGGGCGTGCCGGACGCCACCGCAGCGGTCGTCGGGGACGGCGCCGCGGCGGACGCGGACGGCGTGCTCCCGGCCGCCACCGCGACGACCGCGGGTGCCGGGGCGGCGTCGCCGGGCGGCGGTGCCGGGGCCGTCGTCGTGGTGCCGGCACCGCCCGCGGGGCGGCCGCCGGGGAACACGTCGGCGGCCCCGCCGAGCAGGGCCGCGACGACGAGCAGGCCCGCGACGGCCGCGGTGGCGAGCCGCGGGTCGTCGCCGCGCAGGCGGGTCATGACGGCCTTCCGGTCGTGGTGGACGCAGCGATCGTGGTGCATCGCGCCCGTGCGGAGGCCTTGCACGGCAAGGGATCGGCCCAACGTAGGGGCGGGCACCCCGCACCTGGGGGGTGCGGGCCGCTCGCGGACCGCGAACCCGGGCGGCGGAGCGGGCCTTCCGCGGGGCGGACCGGCGGCCTAGCGTGGCTCCATGAGCCTGCCGCACCTGGACCCGGACGCCGGCGAGCCGGACATCACCGACCCGGACGCCCTCCGCCTGCACCGGATGCGCCGCCTGGCGCTCGCCTACCGGATCTTCGGGGCGCTGCGCTGGGGGTCCCTCGGGGACGGCCACATCTCGGCCCGTGACCCCGAGCGCCCCGACCACTTCTGGCTCGCCCGCTACGGCGTCCCGTTCGGCGGCATGACGATCCACGACCTCGTGCTCGTCGCGCCGGACGGCTCCGTCGTCGAGGGCGAGGGGTACATCAACGTCGCCGCCTACAACATCCACTGGCCCGTGCACGAGGCGCGCGCGGACGTCGTGAGCGCGGCCCACACCCACACGCCCTACGGGACGCCCTTCGCGGCGCTCGTCGAGCCGTTGCGGCCGATCTCCCAGGAGGCGTGCGCCTTCTTCGAGGACCACGCGGTCTTCGACGACGACGAGGTGAACATCGTGTCGACGGACGGCGGCAAGCGGATCGCGCAGGCGCTCGGCCCGCACCGCGCCGTCCTGCTGCGCAACCACGGCACGCTCACCGTCGGCGGCTCGGTCGACGAGTGCGTCGGCTGGTACGTCATGCTCGAGCGGACGTGCGAGGTGCACGTGAAGACGCCGCAGGCGATCCCCATCGGTGACGAGGCCGCGCGCCGCGCCAAGGAGTCCGTCGGCACCGTCGTCGCCGGCTGGCAGGTCTTCCAGTGGCTCCTGCGCCAGCACGTGCCGGACCCGTCGGTCGTCGGCTGACGCAGGAGCACCGGCGGGCGGTCAGCGGACGACGACCTGCAGTCGCGTGGTCGTGGGCCGGTCGGTGTCGGTGCCGGGCACGCACGAGCGGACCGTGTAGGTGAGCGTGTACGTGCCGGGCGCGTCGTACGTGTGGGACAGCGTGTCGGCGAGGTCGACCTTCGTGAGCGGCGTCCCGGCGGAGCAGGTCGCCGTGCCCGGGTCGGAGCCGTCGCCCGTGCCGTCCCCGAAGTCGACGACCCGACCCATGAGCCACGCCTCGGGGCCGGTGTTCAGCTCGACGGTGCTGCCGTCGACGGTCATCGGCACGGTGCCGCGGGTGCGGGCGGCGACGGTCACGGCCCGCTCGCCGGGGGCGGAGGTCAGCCGCAGCGCCGTGACCGGGGCGGCGGCCGCCGGCCCCTGCGTGACGACGACCTTCAGCGAGCGTGTCGTCGGCGTCGTCACGTCGTCCTTCCCCGGCACGCAGGTCCGCACGGTGTACGTCAGCGTGTAGGTGCCGGGCCCGGCGTACGTGTGCCGCAGGGTGTTCGGGAAGCGGAACCGCCGCAGCGGCGTCCCCTCGGCGCAGACCGCGGTGCCGGGGTCCGCCCCGTCCTTCGCACCGTCGCCGAAGTCGACGACGACCCCCTGGACCGGCGACTCCGGGTCGGTGTTCAGGCTGCCCAGTGCACCGTCGAGGGTGAGCGGCGCCGTCCCGCTCGTGAGCGCCGACACGACGACCGACCGCGCGCCGGCGGCCGACGTGAGGCGCAGCGTCGTGGCCACCGAGGCCTTCGCGGGCCGCGCCGCCGCCGGCGCCGCGGCCCGGACGGACGGTTCCGCGGCCTTCGCGGACCGGGTCGACGAGGCCGGGCCCGGCCCG
>NZ_MWLL01000077.1 GCF_002198675.1 Kineosporia sp. R_H_3
GTCCGGGGCGGGTGGGGACCACTGGGTGCGGCCGCCGAAGTGGCCGAGGAGAGCCTTGCGGAGGGCGTCGGGGTCCGGGGCCGGGGCGTCCGCGAGGGCGACGACCTCGGCGGCGTGCGGGGCGATCGCCTTCGCGAGCAGCGCCTGGGCCCGCGGCAGGCCGGCGTTCGCGGCGCCCGCCAGCTCGTCGACGAGGGCCTCCCGGCCGCGGGCGCGGGAGCGGATCGTCTCGAAGTCGCGCGCGGCCGAGGAGTGCCCGTTCGCCAGACCGGTCCCGACGTGCCCCGCCTGGTGCGCTGACAGGCCCGCCCCGACGGTGGCGACCACGTGGTAGACGACGGTCGTCACCCCGAGGGCGTGCTTGACCTCGTCGAAGGCCGGCCCTTCGGACTCGTCGAGGAGGGCGAGGGACGGTGTGACGACGGAGTCGAAGAAGCGCAGCTCCCAGGCGAGCCCCTGGTACGCGGCCTCGATGCTCACCTCCTGGCCCTGGAGCGGGCCGAGCGACTCCCGGGTCGCGAGCAGGTGCAGGTTGCGGGCCGCGACGGCCGCGACGGTGAGCCGGCCGCCGTCCAGCATGGGCATCCGGCCGCGGACGGCGGGCGGGAAGGTCAGCGCCTGGTCCACGTAGGAGCGGTGGATCTCCTGGACGTAGCCCGCGACGGCCCGCCGCATGTCCTCGGGTCCGGCCATGACCCCTCCCGTCCTGCCGCACCGCGCCGTCGCGGTGCCCGCCCGCCGCACGCTACCCCGCGCCGCGCGACCACGGGGCCTGTTGTTCTTCTATGTGGAACGGCGGTCCTTCCCACGGAACGCCGGCGCGACCTACCGTCGGCAGCGAGCGACCGACGCACGTCCACCCGGTCGCCCGCGACGAGGAGGTCATCCCGTGGGAGTCCTACGCCTGGCACACGTCGACGTCCGGACCCCGGACCTCGAGCTCTCGACCGCGTACTACACGCAGGTCCTGGGCCTGCAGCTCGCCGGCCGGGACGAGGACTCGGTCTACCTCAAGGGCTGGGACGAGGAGGACCACCACTCGCTGCGGCTGCGCTACGACAACCGGATCGGGATGGACCTGTTCTCGTTCCGGGTCGAGCGAGAGGACGACCTCCACGACCTCGAGAAGCGGCTGGAGAAGGCCGGCTGCCACGTGCAGCGCCTGTCCAAGGGCGACTACCTGGGCCAGGGCGAGTCGATCCGGTTCGAGGTGCCGTCCGGCCAGACGATGGAGCTCGTCTGGGACCTGGAGAAGACCGGCAACATCCTCGGCAAGCTCAACCCGTCACCGGTGCCGCCGCCGGACCTCGCCGGGATCGCCCCGCCCCGGATGGACCACCTCCTCATCAACGCCGAGGAGGTCGGCGAGGCCTACCGCTTCTTCAAGGAGGTCCTCGGCTTCCGGATGACCGAGCAGGTGCTCGACGCCAACGGCCACCAGCTCGGGGTGTGGATGGAGCGGTCGCACTCCCCGCACGACGTCGCGATCGTCAACGGCCCCAACGGCGCGCTGCACCACTTCGCGTTCTGGCTCGACGACTGGGACCACGTCCGCAAGGCGGCCGACATCCTCGCCTACAACGGCGTCCAGATCGACCAGGGCCCGACCCGGCACGGCGTCACCCGCGGCAACACCATCTACTTCTTCGACCCGCTGGGGATCCGCAACGAGGTCTTCACCGGCGGCTACAGCCCCGACCCCGACTTCCCGGCCATCACGTGGTCCGAGGAGCAGTTCGGCCGCGGCCTCTTCTACTACGAGAACGTCGTCTCCCAGCGCTTCCTGCGCTTCCACACCTGAGGAGTGCCCGTGTCCGATCGCATCCTTCGCCTGCAGCACGTGCAGATCCGGGTCCCGGACCTCGAGCTCTGCACGGCCTACTACACCGAGGTCGTCGGTCTCGTGGAGACCGCGCACGACGAGGGCCGGGTCTTCCTCAAGTGCTGGGACGAGCACGAGCACCACTCCGTCGTGCTGCGCCAGGCACCGACGTACGGGCTGGACCACATGTCGTTCAAGGTCGCCGAGCTCGACGACCTCGACTACTACACGCAGCGGGTCGAGGGCGCCGGCATCGCCGTCAAGCGCTACGCCCGCGGCGAGCTCGGCCCGGGCTGGGGCGACGCGATCCGGTTCGAGGCGCCGTCCGGCCACACGGTCGAGCTCGTCTTCGGCATGGAGAAGGTCGGCAACATGCTGCCGCTGTTCAACCCGCCGCCCCGGCCGGGCAACCTCGTCGGCATCGCGCCGCCGCGGCTGGACCACATCTTCATCATGGCCGAGGACGTCGACGCGGCCACCGCGTTCTTCCGCGACGTGCTGGAGTTCCGGCTCACCGAGCAGATCCTCGCCAACGACGGCCACCAGATCGCGACCTGGCTCGAGCGCTCGCACACCCCGCACGACCTCGCGATCGTCACCGGCCCGAACGGCGCGCTGCACCACTTCGCGTTCTGGCTCGACGACTGGAACGCCGTTCGGGAGGCCGCGGACGCGTTGGCGTACAACGGCGTGACGATCGACGTCGCCCCGACGCGGCACGGCGTGACGCGCGGCTACACCGTCTACTTCTTCGACCCGGTGGGCAACCGCAACGAGCTCTTCACCGGCGGCTACTGGGTCGACCCCGACTTCGAGCCGATCACCTGGACCGAGGAGGAGATGGGCCGGGCGATGTTCTACTACGCCCGCGAGGTCAACGAGCGCTTCTTCACGGTGCACTCGTGACGGCCACCGACGAGGGGAATGCGACGTTCCGGCGGACGGACCGCACCGACGCCCCTCTCTACCTGTCGAAGTACACCGCCCGCACCCATCGCGCGAACCCCGGCCGGCCGGACGCCGACCCGTCCCAGGACGAGTCGACCCCGCTCTACCTGCGCCGCTTCCGCGAGCGCCAGGACGGCTCCGGCCCGGCCCGGCCCGCGCTCCTCGAGGTCGACGGCGAGCGGTTCGCCCAGCAGTACGCCGAGGCGACCCGCAGCCACGAGATCATCCCGGAGCCGGCGCAGCGCGAGACGGACGACTACGTCGCCGAGATCCGGATCATCCGGCACGGCATCACGCAGGGGTACTCCACCGACGCCGGCCTCACGCCGATGGGCGGCTGGCAGGCCCACCAGCGCGGCCACGCGCTGTCGAAGACCCTGCGCGCCTGGCCGAAGATGCGGATCATCTGCGCCGACACGAACCGGGCTCGGCAGACCGCCGAGCAGATCCACCGCGGGCTGCTCGACGGCCTCGACCAGTTCGGCCGCGACGCCCAGATCGAGGGCCCCACGGCGATCCCGGAGCTGCGCAACTTCCAGGTGTGGACGCCCGACGGCCCCCGCGACATCACCGCGGCGTTCCGGCAGTACCAGGCGCTCATGGAGAAGCTCGAGCGGATGGCCGTCGGCGACCGCCCCCGCTGGCTTGTCGAGATCGACCGGTTCTACCGCACCCAGCTCGGCGGCCAGGACCCGATCCAGACCTGGCTGACGATCCCGCTCATGTACTTCGAGTCCCCGCAGGCCTGCGTCCGCCGGTTCTGGAAGGGCTTCCTGCGGATCATGGAGGAGTCGCCGGGGTCCCGGATCATCGCGGCCACCCACTCCGGGCCGATCCGCGCCTTCGCGACGTGGGCGCACGGGTACGACCCGGGCGAGCCGCACAACGTCGAGGAGGTCATCGTCCGGATCCGCAAGGGCGGGAAGACCGCTCTCGTCGGCTACCGGAACCGGGTCACCGAGGTGAACATCCCGGACCCGGACGACATGCCGGTCTGGGACGGGGCATGACCGTCACCGAGCTCGCGCCGCACCAGCCGCACGCGGAGGGCGAGCTCCGCTCGGTGTCGATCGCGGTCGCCGTCCTCGACTGCTTCGCGGACGCCGTCGAGCTCGGCCCGACCCAGGTCGGCCGCCGGATGGGGATCGCCAAGAGCACCGCGAGCCGGATGCTCAGCGCGCTCGCCGTCGGCGGCATGCTCGAACGCACACCGGCCGGGCGGTACCGGCTGTCGATGCGGCTGTTCCACTACGGGCAGCTCGCCGTCGACCGGCTGCCCCTGCGCAGCGTCGCGCGCCCGGTGCTGCTCGACCTCCACGAGTCGCTGCGCGAGGTGGTCCAGCTCGGCATCCCGGTCGGCGGGCACGTGCTCTACGTCGACCGGGTCGGCGGCGGCGCCTCGACCGCGCGGCTGTCGGGCGAGGTCATGCGCCGGGTGCCCGGCTACTCCTCGAGCGCCGGCCGGGTGATGGCCGCGTTCGACCCCTCGATCGCGCGGGCGACCGCGGGTGTCGAACGGCGCAAGCACACCCCGTTCACGGTCACGGACGGCGCCCGGCTCGGCCAGGTGCTCCGGCAGGGCCGGCAGGTCGGCTGGGTCGCCAGCCGCGAGGAGTACGAGCTCGGGTACTCCTCGATCGCCGCCCCGGTGCTCGTCGGCGTCCCCGGTGCCCCGCCGCGGGTCGTCGGGGCGATCTCGGTCGTCGGCCCGAGCGTGCAGGTCGTCGGCCAGCGCCGCGAGTTCGTCGCGGCGAGCGTGTGCCGGGCCGCGCGCCGTGTCGGCACCGCGCTCACCGGTCTCATGGAGGACTGACCGTGCCCACGAAGGCAGTGCCCACCACAGCAGGAGGACCGCGTTGACCAAGGCTCTCGCCGCGATCGTCGGCCCCGGCAACATCGGGACCGACCTGCTCGCGAAGCTGCGCCGCAGCGACGACATCGAGGTCGGCTACGTCGTCGGCATCATGGAGTCCGAAGGGCTCGAGCGGGCCCGGGCGCTCGGCGTCGAGGCGTCGGCCGGCGGGGTGGACTGGCTGCTGGACCGGCCGGTGCTGCCGTCGATCGTCTTCGACGCGACGTCCGCGAAGGCGCATCGCGCCGCCGCGCCCCGGTTCGCCGAGGCGGGCATCGTCGCGATCGACCTCACCCCGGCGGCGGTCGGTCCGCTCGTCTCGCCGCCGGTGAACTTCCGCGACCACGTCGCGGCGCCGAACATCAACATGATCAGCTGCGGCGCGCAGGCGACGGTGCCGATCGTGCACGCGGTGAGCAGCGTCGTCCGGGTCGACTACGCCGAGATCGTCGCCTCGGTGGCGTCGAAGTCGGCCGGCCCCGGCACCCGCGCGAACATCGACGAGTTCACCCACACGACGAGCCGCGCCGTCCGCGAGCTCGGCGGGGCGACCCGGGGCAAGGCGATCATCGTCCTCAACCCCGTCGAGCCACCGATGATCATGCGGGACACCGTGTTCTGCTCGATCCCGGCCGACGCCGACCGCGACGCGGTCACCGCCTCGATCGAGCGCCGCGTCGCCGAGGTGCAGGAGTACGTGCCGGGCTACACGCTGCGCAACGCACCGCAGTACGACGAGCCGCGCGAGCAATGGGGCGGCAACGGCCGGGTCGCGGTGTTCCTCGAGGTGCGTGGCGCCGGCGACTACCTGCCGGAGTACGCCGGCAACCTCGACATCATGACGGCGGCCGCCGCTCGCGTCGGCGAGCTCGTGGCCCGCGAGAAGGCGAGCGTGACCGCTTGAGCAGCAACGGTTCCCAGCCGGACGGCGGCACCGCCACGACGGGCGGCACGCAGCGGCCGGTCCGGATCACCGACACGACCCTGCGCGACGGCAGCCACGCGATGTCGCACCAGTTCACCGAGGCCCAGGTCCGGGCCACGGTGCACGCGCTCGACGGCGCCGGCGTCGAGGTCATCGAGGTGACCCACGGCGACGGTCTCGGCGGCTCCTCGTTCAACTACGGCTTCAGCCACACGAACGAGATCGACCTCATCCGGGCGGCCGTCGAGGAGGCCGCCCAGGCGACGATCGCCGTCCTGCTCGTCCCCGGCATCGGCACGATGGACGACCTGCGGCAGGCCCGCTCCGTCGGCGCCGGCATCGCCCGCGTCGCGACGCACTGCACCGAGGCCGACGTCTCGGTGCAGCACTTCGGCCTCGCCAAGTCGCTCGGCATGGAGACCGTCGGGTTCCTCATGATGAGCCACCGCACCGACCCCGCGAACCTCGCCCGGCAGGCCCGGATCATGGCGGACGCCGGGGCGGACTGCGTGTACGTCGTCGACTCCGCGGGCGCGCTCGTCCTCGGCGACGCCCAGGAGCGGGTCAAGGCGGTCTTCGACGAGATCGGCCACCAGGCGCAGGTCGGCTTCCACGGCCACCAGAACCTCTCCCTCGGCGTCGCCAACTCGGTGCTCGCGTTCCAGACCGGTGCCCGGCAGATCGACGGCTCGCTCTGCGCCCTCGGCGCGGGCGCCGGCAACTCGCCGACCGAGGTGCTCGCCGCGACGTTCGACCACCTCGGCGTCACGACCGGGGTCGACGTCGGCGGGGTCCTCGACGCCGCCGAGGAGGTCGTGCGGCCGTACCTGCCGCGCTGGCCGAAGGCCGACCGGACGGCGATCGTCCAGGGCTGGGCCGGCGTCTACTCCTCGTTCCTCCTGCACGCCGAGCACGCCGCCGAGCGCTACCACGTGCCCGCGCACGAGATCCTCCAGCGCGCGGGCGAGGCCGGGTACGTCGGCGGCCAGGAGGACATGCTCATCGACATCGCGCTCCAGCTCGCCCAGGAGCGCGACCTCGCCGCCACCGGCGCCCGCTGAGCGACAGGAAGGTCACCGTGGAGTACTTCGGTCACGTCATCGACGGCCAGGAGGTCGCGTCGGTCGACGGCGCGACGATGCCGTCCGTCGACCCGTACACCCGCGAGCCGTGGGCGACGGTCGCCCTCGGCGGGGCCGAGGACGCCGCCCGGGCGGTCGCGGCGGCCCGTGCGGCCTTCGACTCCGGCCCGTGGCCGCGGATGGGGTTCGAGAAGCGGCAGGCGATCCTGCACCGGCTCGCGGACCTCATGGAGGAGCACGCCGACGAGCTCGCCCTCGCCGACACCCACGACATGGGCAAGCCGATCACGCAGGCCCGGCACGACGTCGCGCGCAGCGTGTGGAACTTCCGGTTCTTCGCCGACCACGCGCGGATGACGTCGTCCGAGGCGTACCCGATGGACTCCGGGCACCACGCCTTCACCCAGTACGACCCGGCGGGCGTCGTCGTCGCGATCTCGCCGTGGAACTTCCCGCTCATGCTCAGCACGTGGAAGGTCGCCCCCGCGCTGGCCTGGGGCAACACGGTGGTCCTCAAGCCGGCCGAGGACACCCCGGTGTCCGTGACGATCCTGGCCAGGCTCGCGGTCGAGGCGGGCTTCCCGCCCGGGGTGCTCAACGTCGTCCACGGCTACGGCCCCGACTCGGTCGGCTCGGCACTGACGGCGAACCCGGACGTCGACCGCATCACCTTCACCGGCGAGTCCGGCACGGGCAAGATCATCGCCGCGGCGGCGTCCCGCAACCTCGTGCCGGTGAGCCTCGAGCTCGGCGGCAAGGGCGCGAACATCGTCTTCGACGACGCCGACCTGGACAACGCCGTCCACTGGGCGATCGAGTCGATCTTCCGCAACGCCGGGCAGGTCTGCCTGGCCGGCTCCCGTCTGTACCTCCAGCGCGGCATCCACGACGAGTTCATGGCCCGGTACACGGCCGCCGCCGAGGCGCTCGTCGTCGGCGACCCGAAGGACCCGGCCACGCAGTTCTCCGCCGCGCTGGCCAGCGAGGAGCACTTCCGCAAAGTGACCGCCTTCCTCGACGAGGCCTCCCTCGGCGGCGGCCGCGTCGTCACCGGCGGGCGGTTCACCGACGACCGCAGCGACGGCTGGGGCGTGCGTCCCACGATCGTCGCCGACGCCCCCGAGGACGCCCGGGTCGTCCGCGAGGAGATCTTCGGCCCCGTCGTCGTCGCCACCCCGTTCGACACCGAGGACGAGGTCGTCGCGCTGGCGAACGACACCCGCTACGGCCTGAACGCCATGGTGTTCACGGAGAACCTGTCCACGGCGCACCGGGTCTCGGGGCGGCTGAAGGCCGGCACGGTCTGGGTGAACTGCTTCTTCATCCGCGACCTGCGCGCGCCGTTCGGCGGCGTCGGCGACTCCGGCGTCGGCCGCGAGGGCGGCACCTTCAGCCGCGAGTTCTTCACCGAACCCAAGGCCGTCGTCATGCAGATCACCCGCTGACCCCGCACCACGCCAGGCCCACGGGTCGTCAACCATTGGTTGACGACTCGGCGACGTCAACCTAGGGTTGACGCGTGACGACCCCCAAGCCTGCGGCGAGCCCCGTGCGGCTCGACGAGCTGATCCAGACCATCAAGCAGGCTCACCCCGACCCTCTCGACCAGCTGAGCGACGCCGTGCTGACCGCCGACCACCTCGGCGACGTCGCGGACCACCTCATCGGGCACTTCGTGGACCAGGCACGCCGCAACGGCGCGTCCTGGACGGAGATCGGCCGCAGCATGGGTGTCACCAAGCAGGCGGCCCAGAAGCGGTTCGTCGCCAAGGCGGACGCGCCCGACCTCGACGCGAGCCAGGGGTTCAGCCGCTTCACGGAGCGGGCCAGGGCCGTCGTCGTCACGGCGCAGGAGGAGGCCCGCGGGCGCGGCCACGACCACATCACCGTCGGCCACCTGGTGCTCGGCCTCGTGGCGGACCCGACGTCGCTCGCAGCCCGGACGGTCGAGGGGCAGGGCGTGTCGCTCGACGCCGTCCGCCGGACCGCTGTCGCGACGCTCCCGGAGCCCGCCGGTTCGGTCCCGGCGCTCATCCCGTTCGACGCACAGACCAAGAAGGCCCTGGAGCTGACCTTCCGCGAGGCCCTGCGGTCGGACGCCACCCACGTCGGCACCGAGCACATCCTGCTCGCCCTGCTCGAGGTCGAGGACGGCACCGGCGTGCTCGCGGGTCTCCGGGTCGACAAGGCCGCCGCCGAGGCCGCGGTCAGGACAGGCTGAGGACGGCGAACCGCTCGTCACCGGTCTGACCGCCCCACAGCGCCGGGTCGTCGAGCGGCGTGACCGCCGCCTCGTCACGGTGCCGCAGCACGAGCGCCTCGACGTCCGACGCGTGCAGACCGGCACCGGTGTGCCAGAACCCTTCCACGAGAACGAGTCTGCCACCCGGCGCGAGCAGCCGGATCCAGCGGGTCAGGGCGGAGTCCGGGTCCGGCAGCGCCCAGAGCACGTGCCGGCAGAGGACGACGTCGTAGCCGCCTGTGGCGAGCAGCGGCGCCGCGGCGTCCCCGACCCGGAACGACGTGACCGCATCGACGCCGGCGTCCGCCGCCTTGCGGACCGCCGCCTCGACCATCCGCGGCGAGAGGTCGACACCGTCCACCCGGTGGCCCGCCTGCGCCAGGAGCACCGACAGCGTCCCGGTGCCGCAGCCGAGGTCGGCGACCCGGGCCGGAGCGGGCGGCAACAGGGTGCCGAGCAGCCCCGCCCACGCCGCCCGGGCGGCCGGGTCGCGCAGCCCGTGGTCGGGCTCGTCGTCGAAGGTGGCCGCCTCGGCGTCCCAGAGCCGCGCGACGTCGTCCGGTTCCGCAGTCATGCCGCCACCCTGTCGCACCGGACCGACACCGGCTCAGCGGGTCAGCCCCGTCCGAGGTCCGCGACGGCCCGGTCGAGCAGCTCGGCCCGGGTACCGTCGACCGTGACGTCCTGCTGGAACAACCGGTCGACGAGCTCCGGCGGGAAGAGCCGCCGGACGCCCACCGCGTAGGCGGCACCGTCCCCGGGCAGCTCGACCGTGCGCGCCGTCGTGTCGACCCGCACAGGGGCCGACACCCCGGTCACCGGTTCGACGACCCCGTCCCTGCGAACGAAGGTCACGCAGTCCGCCCAGACGTAGGCGTAGCGCCCGTCCGCCGACCCGCCGAGCACGTCCACCCCGCAGTAGACCGGCCCGCCAGTGGTGCCGAACAGGGCCGTGCGCGCCGCCGGGTCCGACTCGAGCAGGTCGCGGACGGCGTCCGCCGGCCACGGCGACGGCGGTACGCCCGGGGACGAGCAGGCCGCGAGCGCGAGCAGCACCGCGCCGATCCGTCTCTTCCCGGCCATGCCACCCTCCCGGTCTCTCCACCGCAGGACGCTCAGCGGCCGACCGACGTTGCCATCGGGGCGTCAGGGCCGGTCCACCACGACCCCGCTGCGCAGGTCGGGCGAGAGGTGCCCGAGGTCGTCGAAGCCGAGGAGGTTCGCGGGCACGTCGTCGCGCAGGTGCAGCACCGTCAGCGAGGCGTGCGACGGGTTGAGGCCCATCCAGCGCCAGCGCGGCGCGTCGAGCGCGTGCCGGACGAACCAGCCGACGACGAAGGCGTGCGTCACGAGCACGAGCCGTAGCGGTGCGCCCGGCGGCCGGTCGGCACCCGGCCGGTCGCCGAGCAGCAGCGACACCGTCCGCGCCGCGCCGCCCGCCGAGAACGCGGCCACGGCGGCGTCGAGGGCCACGCCGTCCGGGTCGACCTCGTCGCCGCCCGCGGCGGTCGCCGAGGCGACGAACCGGCGGTACGGCTCGGGCGCCTGCGTGACGTCCCGCGGCAGCGGCGTCCGGTCGTCGAGATGCGCCGTCTCCGCGACCGCGGTGCAGCCGGCCGCCGCGGCGACCCGCTCCGCCGTCTCCCGGGCGCGGACGAGCGGGCCGTGCAGGACGGCGTCCACGCGCCGGTCTCGCAGCCGCGCACCGAGCGCGTCGGCCTGCGCCCGGCCGCGGGCCGACAGCCCGGCCGACGGCTCCTCGGAGTCGCTCGCGTACCCCGGTTCGGCGTGCCGGACAACGTGGAGCAGCACCTCGGTCATCCCCCGACCCTGCCCTACCCGGCGGCCGACGTCGCGGGGTTTGGGCCCTCACGGCCGGGGCACGGTCACCGGGAAGGACGCCACGGACCGACTCCGCAGCACCAGGAAGGGACGCGACATGCAGATCCCTAAGGACCAGATCCTCAAGTACCTCGAGCAGCAGGGTCAGGGCAGCACGGCGAGCCGGGCGCAGAACGAGCTGCCCGACCAGGTCGACACCGAGCAGCACGGCGACCTGCTCGCCAACCTCGGCATCGACGTCGGCAGCATCATGAACGCCGGTGGCGGCGGCCTGCGCGGCAAGCTCGGGCTCTGACCCTACGCACCACCCGCGACGACGGGGGTCACCTCGCGGTGGCCCCCGTCGTCGCACGTCGGGCCGTCCCCGGCGGGCAGATGCAACCCTTTCCCGGTCCCACCCGCTCACAGTGGGACGGGAGGTGGTCCGTCTGGACAGCGACGTCGCCGAGGCGTTCGACGCCTACGTGCGCGCCCGCGGCCAGCGGCTGCTGCGGACGGCGTACCTGCTCACCGGCGGCGACCGGCTGCTCGCCGAGGACCTCGTCCAGAACGCGCTGGCGTCCGCCCTCGTCTCCTGGCGGCGCCTGCGGGACGTCACGGACATGGACGCCTACATGCACACCGCCCTGGTGCATGCGCGCAGCCGCTGGTGGAGCCGGCGCTGGCACGGCGAGGTGCCCTCGGACCGGGTGCCCGACACCGCGACGCCGAGCGAGACCGACCAGGTCGACGGCACCACCGACATCGTCGCCGCCCTGCGCGAGCTCCCGCCGCGGCAGCGTGCCGCCGTCGTCCTGCGGTATTTCGAGGACCTCACCGAGGTGCAGACGGCCGCCGTGCTCGGCTGCTCCGTCGGCACCGTGAAGAGCCAGACGGCCCGAGGGCTCGACAAGCTGCGCGTCGCGCTCGGGCCCGGCGCCGGCTCGGGCGGCCCGGGCGGCCCGGGCGGCGATCTTCCGGGGCAATGCCCGCCCGCACCCGCAGCGCCCTCGAGGAGGAGACCGTGACCCGACCCGACCAGGTCGAGCCCGCCGTCCGGAAAGCCCTCGAGGACGCTGTCGCCCACCTGCCCCCGGTGCCCGGCCTCGTCGAGGGGATGCACGTCCGCGCGGCGCGGATCCGACGCAGGCGGCGCACGGTGGGCGCGGCCGTGGCGGTCGCCGTGGTGGTCGGCGGCGTCGGCGGTCTGCTGCCGCGATGGGGCGGCACCGGCACGCCGCCGGACGTCCCACCGGCCGGGTCGTCGCAGTCGGCCGCTCCGGCACCGGCCACCCGGACCCCGGCGCAGGGCACCGGCGCCCCGGTCCCGTCCGGCCCGCCGACGTCCGGCCCGAGCACCCCGGGGACGCCGTCCGGTCGGTCCGAGGCACCGCTCCCCCGCCCCGCAGCGACCTCGTCGGGGACGTCGGCCGGCACCTGGTCCCGGCGCACCCCGGAGCTCGACGAGACGTTCGCCGCGGGGCCGCTCGACCGGCGCCGGTGGACGCCGTACGTCGGCTCCTCGGCCCCGGTCACCGACTGGATGCCGGACGCTGTGACGGTCTCCGCGGGCACGCTCCGGATCTCCGTCGAGCCGGTGCTGCCGCGGGTGCGTGCGGGCGGGGTCAAGGCGGTCGCGGAGCACCGGACCGGCCGCTGGGAGGTCCGCTGGCGGATGAGCGCGGGCGCCGGAGCGATCGCCCAGCTCGACCTGCTCGGAGACGGCCCGGACGGCGTGAGTCACGCCGCGACGCTCGACCCGAGCCGGCGCACGCTGACCGTGCAGGACCTCGTCCACGGCACCCAGACCCGGGTCAGCGTGGACGGCCGTGACTACCACAGCCTCGCCGTCGAGACCTCGCCCCGCGGCGTGCGCTGGCTGCTCGACGGCGTCGTCGTCGACGACCGGCCGGGCACCGCGCCGCGCAGGCCGCTGCGGCTGGCGCTGCAGGCGTTCGTCTCCGAGCCGGCGTGCGCGGCGCAGCCGCCCGCAGCGGGCTGCCCGGGCCCGTCGACGTCCGGTGCCGTCCTCGAGGTCGACCGCGTCCGCTTCTGGGAGTACCGGCCCTGACCCACCCGTGGCCCGCCCGGTGCAACCCTCCGCGGCCGCCACCCGCTCATGTCTGCCGAACGAGCGCGCGCCACGGGGGTGCGCGCCCGCATCAGGAGGCAACGCGTGACGACACGACGCACTCGAGGACGACGGCAGCGACGGACCGCAGCCCTCGTCACCACCCTGATCGCCACCGCGGGGACCGTCGTCGCGGTGACCTGGTCCGGCGCCGCCACGGCCGCCGGACCTGCAGCCGCTCTCTCGGAGGACTTCCACCCCGCGGGCATGGTGCTGAAGTTCGGTGACGAGTTCGACGGGACGACGCTCGACCGCGGCCGGTGGTGCACGCGCTACCAGTACGGCGGCGGTGTCGCGCTGCAGCCCGGGTACGCCGACGCCTCGTGCACCCCCGGCGGCTCCGGGACGCTCGACTTCCTCAACGACGAGCAGCAGCGCTACCGCGACGTGACCACCACCGGCGAGCCGCTGCACGTCGTCCGCGACGGGGTCCTCTCGCTGCGCGCGACCCGGACCGGCAAGGACTCGTACGCCGCGTACGAGGCGGCCATGCTGCGCAGCAAGACGGAGTTCGTCCCGGCGGCCGGCGAGCGGCTCTACCTCACCGCTCGCGTCCGCCTGCCCGACGTGCAGGGCACCTGGCCCGCGTTCTGGCTCGCGCCCGGCGTCCGCAACGGCACCGCGCAGTGGCCGCCGGAGATCGACATCCTCGAAGGTCCGCTCAACCGGGTCGAGGACCGCGACACGATGCTGCACCTCGCGGCGCACGGCAACGCCGGGGGTTCCACGACCTTCCGGGCCGCCTCCTACGACAGCAACGGGAACTACGTCGCGCCGTCGAGCCTGCGCGGGCGCTGGGTCGAGGTCGGGCTGGAGTGGACGGGGACCTCGGCCTGCTGGTTCGTCGACGGCACGAAGATCCTCTGCCGGGGGTCGTCCTGGACCGACGACGCCGGGAAGCCGGCGAACCCGTCCCCGATCCTGCTCAACCTCGCGGTCGGCGGCGGCTGGGCAGGGCGTCACGGGATCGAGAACAACCGCTTCCCGGCGTCCTTCGACCTCGACCACGTCCGGGTCTGGACCTCGGCCGTGGCCACCGCACCGGCGCCGACCGTGCCCCCGACGCAGCCTGCGCCGCCCGCACCGACGCCGTCCGCGCCTCCGCCGCTGCCTGCGCCCGCCACATCAGGGCCGCTGCGCAGCGTGGCCAGCGGCCGCTGCCTGACGGCGCACTCCGTGGGCCGGTCCGCGACGATCGAGGACTGCTCGGGATCCGGCCGGCAGTCGTGGACCCTCTCGGCCACGGGCGAGCTGCGGTCGGGCGACCGGTGCCTCGCCGCGTGGTCCGGAAGCACCCGCAACGGGACCCGGGTCGTCACCGTGCCGTGCACCGGGCGGCAGAGCCAGCGCTGGACGATGCGGCCCGACGGGACGATCAGGGGCGCGGCGTCGGGGCGGTGCCTCGACGTCAGCGGCGACGTGCGCACCGCCGGCACCCGGACGGTCCTCTGGGACTGCCACGGCGGCGCGAACCAGCGCTGGAAGGCTTCTGCCTGATCGTGTCCCGGGGGCCCTGAGGCCGGACGGACGACGTGGAGGTCACCCCGCGCGGGTGACCTCCACGCGCACGTCCGGGCCGCCGCCCGGCGCCGAGAACTCCGCGGCGACGACGGACCCGGCCGCGAGCACGTGCGCGGCCGTGAGACCCCCGGTGATGACGACATCCCCGGCGGCGAGCGCCAGTCCGGTCCGCGGGCCGACCTGCTCGGCGAGCCAGCCGACCCCGGCCGCCGGGTGGCCGCTCGCCGCGGCACCGGTCGACGTGGCGACCTCCTCGTCGTCGACGAGCAGCCGGACGCCGATCGCGGGCAGGTCGTCGAACGGCAGCGCCGGGCCGAGCACGACCCAGGCGGCCGAGGAGCCGTCCGCGGTGTTGTCCTCGATCCGGAACCGGTACCCGGCCCACACCGAGTCGACGACCTCGAGCGCCGCGAACGCGCCGTCGCACGCGGCGAGCACCTCGTCGACGCCGCTGCCGGCCGGCACCGGGCGCGCGAGCCGCAGGGCGATCTCGGGCTCGACCCGGGGTTGCAGGGCGGACGGCGGCACGACGCCGCGGCCGGCGGACCCCGGCTGCGTGAGGAGCATCGTGTCGGTGAGCGGGCCGAGGTTGGGCTGGTCGATCCCCATCTGGGCGCGCATGGCGAGCGAGGTGTAGCCGAGCTTCCAGCCGACGACGCGCTCGCCGCGGGCCAGCCGCAGCGCCGTCACCTCGCGCTGGACGGCGTAGGCGTCGTCGAGCGAGAGCGGACCGGCGTCGGTGAGCGGGACGTCGAGCACGGCGCCGCTCAGCCGGGCCGCGACGAGCTGCCGGGCGACGTCGCCCGGCACGAGGGGTTCGGGCCGCACGTCAGGCATACCGGTCATCATCCGGCTCCGGCGGCACGCGACAATGTTTGCGTCCCGCCCAGCGGCACACCGCTGGGACGGCCTGCCGCGCACCGCACCAGGGAGACCACGAGCACCATGACGGACGACGAGAACGGCCCGGACCGCTCGGCCCCGCCGGCGCCGCCGCAGACCTGGCCCGTGCAGCCGCCCGCGTGGGGCACCCCGCCGGCCTCCCCGGGGCCTGTGGCCGACCCGGCGCCGCCGGCCCAGCCGGCCCAGCCGGCCCCGCCGCCCGCTCCGGAGTGGGCGTACGCCGCACCCCCGTCGGCGTGGCAGTCCGCACCGCCGCCGGCTCCCCCGGGCCAGCTGCCGCCGTGGGGCGCACCGGTCGGCGCACCCCAGGGCCCCTCGACCGCGCGCACGGTCGGGATCATCCTCGGCGTCACCGCCGCGCTCGTCGTCGCCGTGGTCGCCGCCGCGCTCGTGCTGTGGCGCCCGTGGGACGGCGTCACGCCGGTCGCGGACCCCGGCCCGCGGCCGAGCATCACCGGCGAGGCGCCGACCCCGCTGCCGGATCCCGACGGCGGTGCCACCCCGGCACCGGTCCCGACCGAGCCCGCGCTGCCGCCGCAGGCGCTGGAGAGCGCGGCGGCCAAGGCCTACGTGAAGCGGGCCAACGCATACTGCCGCGCGACGACCGACCCCGCGCTGAAGAAGGCGTTCGCCTACGCGGACAGCGACCCGGAAAGGTTCCTCACCGAGGCCGCCCGGATCAACCGCGAGCTCGACACGTACCTGCGCAAGGACGTCCCCGACGAGATCTCCGACAACGTCGCCGGGATCACGAAGGACTGGGACACGTTCGCCGCGGAGTACGAGAAGGGTGCGAAGGCGTACGTCGCCGGCGACCTCGAGACGGCCGGGCAGCGGCTCGCGGCGGGCGAGGCGGCCAACCGGGACGGCAACGCGAAGGCGCGGCAGATCGGCCTGTCCGACTGCGCCGACGCGGGCGGTCTGGGCGGCGGCCCGGCCGGTGGCGGCGCCTCGCCGGGCGTCACCGCCTGACCGGACGCCGGCCCGGCGCGGCCCGACCGGTCAGTGCTCCGGTTCGTGCCCGATGACGCGGGCCGCGAGGACGACGTCCCCGGACCACCCGCACGCACCGCAGAAGCACACGAAGACCCGGTCGGCACCGGTCCAGTACTCGGTGACGATGCCGTGCCCGCCGTCGGCGATCGAGAGCGCCGCGGCGCACCCGGGGCAGAACCTCGGCGCGTCGCGGCGGTGCGCCGCGACGTCCTGGGGGTACCGGCCGCGGCCGGTGTCGCCGCCCACCCCGGGGCCCGGGGCGGACGACGGCACCGACCGGTCGGACAGAGCCGTCATCAGAACTGCTTCTCCGTGGACTCCCACGCCTCGATGTGCAGCTTCTTCAGGGCGTCCTTCTGCGGGCTGAACCGCATCGACGCCATCTCGATGAAGTCGAGCGCGAACGACGGGCCGGCGTGGAACTTGTTCTTCTCGCACGGCAGGTCGATGCGGTCGTGCTTCTCGCGGATGACACCGAGCGGGTCCTCGCCGCGGGCGACCTTGGCCATCTCGGACTTGTACATCTTGCGCAGCATGGAGACGCCGATGTCGGAGCGGCCGAGGTGCTCCTGCGTCCGGTCCGTCACCTTGCCCTGGGTCACCCAGGCCATGACGTCCTGGCCCTCGACGTAGTCGACGCGGTGCCGGCCGTTCTCGTCGAAGATCGGCACCTGGTAGTCGGGGATCTGCGGCTGGTCGGGGAAGGCGACGCCCTTCGGCGCGTGCGTCGTGTAGAGCATGAACCGCGTCGTGTACCGGTCGATCGGCACCCGGATCTGCATCTGCTCGATGTTCGCGCCGCCGACCCGCATGTTGTAGGGGAAGACGAGCGGGTGACCGACCTTCCAGTCGTCATCCTCCTCGGTCGCCCCGGCCAGCACCCGGCGCTTGATGATGCCCCACTCGAAGGCGTCGAACCCGACCTTCTGGTGCTCCTTCTGGAACGACGCCGGCGCCTCGAAACCCTGCGACCGCCCGATGAAGTCGAAGTACCGGCCGTGCAGCCACTCGACGTGGTGCGGGTCGACCGCGTTCTCCATGACCTGGATGAGGTTGCACGGCAGGTCCATCCAACCGATGTCGCGGACGCCGTCCATGACGAAGACGTCGAAGCGCGGCAGCTCGGGGGCGGGCAGCGGACCGATGTACGCCCACACGAGTCCGCCCATCTCCTGGACGACCCCGACCCGGGCCCGGACCCGGTCCTTGAAGTTCGTGTCCTCGCGCTCGGCCGGCATCTCGAGGCACTCGCCGTCGATGCCGAAGAGCCAGCCGTGGTACGGGCAGCGCAGGCCGTCCGGCTCGACCACGCCGTAGGACATCGACGCGCGGCGGTGCGGGCAGGCCTCCTGCATGATCCCGTAGCGGCCCGAGGCGGTCTTGTAGACGGCGAAGTCCTCGCCGAGCAGCCGCGTGTGCTTGACCGGGAACTCCTCGAGCTCACGGGTGAAGCAGACCGGGTACCAGTAGCGCCGCAGGAGCTCACCCATCGGGGTCCCGGGCTCGAAGTTCGTCAGCTCGTCGTTCTGCTCTGCGGTCAGCATGGTCGTCTCCCGTGGGGGCGTGAGGGCAGGGCTGCGCGTGCCGGCGGCCCGGGATCGCCGGGCCGCCGGTACGCAGGTATCAGTCGAGGATCGTGACCGTGCCGGCGTTGCCGTCGACGCGGAGCATCTGACCCGTCTTGATGTTCTTCGTGGCGAAGGCCGTGCCGGTGACGGCCGGCAGGCCGTACTCCCGGCAGACGATGGCGGCGTGGCTCATGATCCCGCCGACGTCGGTGACCGTCGCGGCGATCTTGCCGAAGACCGGTGCCCACGACGGTGCGGTCAGCGGCGCGACGAGGATCTCCCCCTCGAGGAGCTCGCTGATGCCGTCGGCGCTCGAGATGACCCGGGCCGGGCCCTCCGCGACGCCGGGGCTGGCCGCGAACCCCTTGAGGTCGCCGCCCTCGTCGGAGCCGCCGAGCCACTGCTTGACGCTGTCGGACGTGACGCCCCACAGCATGACCGTGAAGGGCTCGGTGATGACCTCCGGCGGGACGCCGAGCGCCGGCGGCGGGGACCACTGCCGCAGCGCGTTCATGATGCCCTTGCGGCGCTCGATCTCGGCCGGCCAGTAGGCGGCACCGCGGCTCGGGATGCCGACGGCCCACGCGTGGTAGGCGTCGAAGAGCGCCGTCGGGACCTCGTTGCGCTGCAGCAGGAAGATGTCGTCCGCCTGCGTGAAGAAGCCTTCCTTGACGAGCACCTCGCCGAGCTGGCGCATCTTGCGCCAGATGACCGAGTGGGCCCAGTGCTCGATGTAGAAGTTGTGGTTCTCCACGTAGGGGAAGACCACCCGGGCCAGGCCCAGCTTGCCGTCGAAGGTCGCGGCGTCCTCGTCGGAGTCGATGAGCTCGCGGTACTCCGCGACGATCCGGTCCCGCTCGGCGGCGACCGCCTCGGTCGGGCGGGCCAGCGACTCGCCACGGCGGACCTTGGCGACGTAGTTGCGGATGAAGCCGAGCGGGATGTCGAGGTTCTCCAGCCACACCCGGTCGGAGTGGTAGAAGCCGCTGCCCGCGGAGAAGTTGAACCACGGGTTCTTCGCCTCGTCGAAGGCGGCGAGCCACTGCCGGCCGGCCTCGTCGGACCCCAGCGCGGCGAACACCTCGGCGGCCGTGCCGTCGTCCAGGCGGGCGTCGACGCCGAGCTCGACGGCCAGCGTCGCGAGCTTCTTCAGCTCCTCGTCCGGCTGGAAGAGGTCGACGTGGACGCCGGCCACCATCTTCGCGATCGCCTGGTCGGGGATGCTCGGCCACAGGCCCTTGCAGAACCCGAAGAAGTCCAGGTAGGCCGCGTAGCCGAGGTTGAGGAACTCGAAGTGGTGGTTCCAGGTCTTCAGCGTGAGGTCGAGCAGACGGTTGTACGACTGCATGAGGTGCATGCCGGAGCCGGTACCGCGCCCCTCGGTGAGGACGGCCATCTCCTCGCGCTCGGGGAGCGGCTCGAAGGAGATGTCCTCGAGCTCGGCGATGACGGCCTTCACCTTGGGCAGCCAGGCGTCCTCGAGGGTCTTCCAGTTGCCGAAGTAGAAGCCGGCCCGCTCCATGAACTCCGGGATCCGGGACTCGATCTCGGCCGGGTCGAGGACCGGGACGGGCGCGAGGTACATGTACCCGTTGAGGATCCGGATGTCGACGCCGCGCGCCGGCGGGATGACGTAGTGCCGGGTGTTGTACTGCGAGAGCGCGATGAGCGCGTACTCGACGATCGTCGCGTCCCACGGCTCGATGACCTCGGGCGTGTGGACGCCGTCCATGAACCAGAACGCACCGTCCTCGTACGCCTGCCGCTCCTTGCTGAAGACGACCGAGTACGAGTAGAGGTCCTCCCACCCTTCGGCACCCACAGGTGGGGTCATCTCGAACGGGCTCGGGAAGCGGTCTGCCATGGTCGTCCTCCTCGACGCCTGACTGCTGCACGGCGGGCCGGGCGGCCGCCGGGTGGTACGGATCTGTTGCGGGGCAGGGCGTTCGTCCCCGTCGGTCAGCCGACCGACTGCGGGTGCTCGGTGTCGCGGGTCGTCTCGACCGAGTGCGGGTGGCCGTGGTGGGCGTCGACCCCCTGCGCGTGGTGGCCGTCGAGCAGCGTCGCGACGATGCTGCGGAACGTGTCCTTGGCGACGCCGTTGAGCGGCGACGTGCGCGGCTTGCGGCTCCAGACCGTCTCCGGCCGGGCCTGCAGGAGCAGGACGTTCTCGCCGTCGGGGAGCTGGGCGTCGAGCGCCCACTCGACGTCCTGCGGGCAGCCGTAGTGCTTCTCCGCGCGCCGGGCCAGCGCCGCGACGGCGCGGATCTCCTCGTCGCTGAGGCACGCGGCGTCCCGGCGCTCGGGCTCGACGTCGCACTCGACGACGCGGCCGTCGTCCCCGAGCCGGTGCTCGACGTGCTTCGGCGAGATGGTGCGGCTCGTGACCTGGCCCATGACCTTGTCGACGAGGAAGTTGTCCGGGGTGACCGAGCCGGAGACGACGGCCTCGCCGAGCCCCCAGCTCGCGTCGATCGCGACCTGGGACCGGTCACCGTTCGTCGGGTTGAGCGTGAACGCGACCCCCGCCGTCCGCGGCGTGACCATCTTCTGGATCCCGACGCTCATCGCCGCGGTGCCGTCCGCGTAGCCCATCTCGCGGCGGTAGGTGATGGCCCGGTCGGTGAACAGGCTCGCCCAGCAGCGCCGGACGTGGTCGATGACCGAGTCGTGGCCGCGGACCCACAGATAGGTGTCGTGCTCGCCGGCGAACGAGGCGTCGGGCTGGTCCTCGCTCGTCGCGCTGGAGCGGACGGCGACCCCGACGTGCGGGTCGGAGCACCGTGCGGCGAGCTCGTCGTAGGCCGCGACGATCTCGTCGGTGAGCCACTGCGGCAGCGGGACCGAGGTCACGGCGTCCCGGGCGGCGGCGCCGGCAACCTTGACGGCGGCCTGGTCGGTGACGTCGAGACCGTCGAGCAGGGCGGCCATGCGCTGCTCCAGACCGGACTCGGCGAAGACGCGGCGGTAGGCGTCGGCGGTCACCGCGAACCCGGGCGGGACGGGCATCCCGGCCGCGGTCATCGTCACGAGGCTCGCGTTCTTGCCCCCGAGGTGACGGACGTCGCCCGGGTAGGGGTCGGAGAACCACACGATGTAGGACACAGGCCCCTCCTTGGCATTCCGCGACGTTGCGTTGCCGAGCGCCGCCGGCGGCGCGAGGGGTGGTGGACCCCCCATGTGACTGCGGTAGGGCCCAGTGAAGGGGCCAAGGTCCCGATCGGCAATGACCTTGTCCCGCATAGCGGGACGGTAAGGCTAGGATCTGCTCAGTGGAGCCGACGGAGCACGCCACCGGGGAGGCGCCTGCGCGCGACCGGCTGCTCGGCTCGGTCCGCACGGCGGCGCGGGTGCTGCGCGCGTTCAGCGAGGCGGACACCGAGCTCGGGGTCACCGAGGTGGCCCGCCGGCTCGGCCTCAGCACGAGCACCGCGCACCGGGTGCTCGCGACGCTCGCGGCGGAGCGGCTCCTCGAGCAGGACCCGACGACCGGCCGGTACCGGCTGGGCCTGGCCCTCTACGAGCTGGGCAGCGCCGTCAGCGAGCACGTCGACCTGCACCAGGCCGCGCTGCCGGTGCTGACGACCCTGCGGCACCGCACCGGCGAGATGGTCCACGTGGCCGTCCTCGACGGGCTCGAGGTCGTCTACGTCGAGCGGCTGGAGAGCCATCACATGCTCCCGGTGTTCCGCCGCGTCGGGCACCGGCTCCCCGCGCACGTGACGAGCTCGGGCAAGGCGCTGCTCGCGGCGCTCCCCCGGGCGGACCTGCTCTCCCGGCTCGACGGCCGCACCCTCGTCGCCCGCACGCCGCGCACCATCACGAACCGGACGGCGCTGCTCGCCGAGCTCGACCGGACCGCCCGGCGCGGGTGGGCGAGCAACATCGAGGAGGGCCAGCTCGGCGTCTCGTCGGTCGGCGCCCCGATCCGCGGCGCGGACGGCGTCGTCATGGCCGCCGTCAGCGTCGTCGGGGACGCCGTCCGGTTGCGCGGCACCGGCCTGCAGAAGGCCGCGACCCTCGCCGTCGAGGCCGCCGCGGTGATCAGCGCCCGCCTCGGCCACCGCTCGCCGCGGCACACCTGACCCGTTCTCCGGCGGGTTGCGCACGTGAAGACGCAGTCTCGGGGTGGTTGCCGCACCAGAGGACGAGCGGGTGTCAGTGGATGCCCCGGTGCCCGCCGGCGTCGAGGTACATGACCGAGCCGTGCATGAGGTCGGCCTCGGGGTCGAGCAGGACCGTGACGCCCCAGGCGACCTCCGCCGCCGTCGGCAGCCGGCCGAGGCTGTTCTCGGCCGCGTAGGACGCCCAGACCGCGTCGAACGGCTCGCCCCGTTCGGCGGCGACCGCCTCGACGATCCGCCGCAGCCGCGGGGTGTCCGCCGGGCCGGGGCTGATCGTGTGCGTCGTGACGCCGCGCGGGCCGTAGATGAGCGAGAGCTGGCGCATGAGGTTGAAGACGCCCGCGTTGATCGCCCCCGGGCCGGCCTCGGTCGCGCGCGGCTCGAGCCCGAGGGACCCGGCGAACGTGACGATCCGGGAGCCCCGGACGAGGTGGTCCCGGACGGCGTGCACGAGGCGCAGCAGCCCGCCCATCTTCACGTCGGCCCCGACCGCGAGCATCGACGGGTCGATCGTCTCGGCCGAGCCGCGCACCGGCAGCCCGGCGGCGAACACCGCCATCCGGACGCCGCCCGGCCGCTGCGCGAGGGCCGCCTCGACACCGGCGCCGATCGCCCCGACGGCCGAGGCGTCGCCGATGTCCGCGACGCACGGCAGCACGCCCGGCAGCCGGGCGGCGAGCTCGTCGAGCGACTCCTTGCTCCGCGCGACGGCGAGCACGCGCAGCCCGCGGCCGACGAGCCGCTCGACGACCGCCGAGCCGATGGAGCCGGTCGCGCCGACGACGACCGCGAGATCGGCGCCCAGGTCGGCGTCCGTCATGCCTGCCCTGCCCCCGCGCCGTCCGCCGCAGCGTCTGCGGCCTCGCGGGCCAGCGCCGCCTGCTTGCGGGCCTCGACGTCCGCGGCCCGGGCGACGTCCGCCGGCACGCCGCCGATCCCCCAGGCGTGCGGCGGGAACTGGGTGATGTAGGTCCGGACCCGGTCGATCGGGGAGCCGGTGATCTCGGCGACCAGCGCGGCGACCCGCTCGTGGAGCTCGCGGATCACCTCCGGCGGGCGGCCTTCCATGAGGTCGATGCGGACGAGGGGCACGGCTACCTCCGCTGGTCGGTGCTGGGGTTCATCCGGGTGCTGGATCCGTCTGTCGGTGCGCCGACGCTCTCACGCCGGGACGTCGAGCGGGTCGGGTGTTCCGTCGTCCGCGCGGACCGTCCCGCCGGGCAGCCCGAGCAGCGCCCGGACGCCGGCCAGGACGGCCGTCGGGTCGCCGTGCGGCATGCGGACGGCGCGCAGCCCGGCGACGAGGCCGCCCTCGACGTTCCACGGCATGTCGTCGAGGTACACGATCTCCTCGGGCCGCAGGCCCATCGCCTCGACCGCGAACCCGTAGGCGCGCGGGTCGGGCTTGAGCACACCGGTCAGGGAGCCGTCGACGACGCTGTCGAACAGCGCCACCCACTCCTGCTCGGCGACCCACTCGCGGCCGTGGAAGTCGGCCATGTCGTTCGTCAGCGCGGCGAGCCCGAGCCCGGCCGCGCGCACGTCGCGCATGAGGTCGAGGGTCTGCGCCCGCAGCCAGCCGGCCGACGGCCCCGTGTAGAGCGCCTGCATGAGGGCCCTCGTCGGCCCGCCGTCGCCGTCGATCCCGAGGGCCTCGACGATCTCGGCGCCGCGCACCGCCCAGTACTCCCGCTCGCTCACCTCGCGGACGAGCATCCGGTGCCACAGGTCGTCACGGGGGCCGGCGACACCGCCGAGCGGTGCGAGGAGCCGGGCCAACCGCTCCTCGCGCTCCGCCAGCCGGTTGACGAGCACCGGGCCGGCCGCGAGCACGACGCCGCCGATGTCGAGGAGGAGCCCGCGGGCGGGCGCGTCGGGGTCGGGTCCGCTCACGGGACGACCGTACGGTCGTGAACACGGGCCGGCGCGGGTACGTTCGGCTCTCGGGAACGTCCCCACCGCCGTCCACCCACAGGAGCCACGAGTGCCCTCGCCCGCCGACGCCACGATCCACGCCCTCCGCACCGGCCACGACGACCTCGCCCCGTTCGTCGCAGGGCTGTCCCCGGACGACCTCGTCCGGCAGTCCGTCGCGACCGAGTGGGACGTCTCCCAGGTCGTCAGCCACCTCGGCAGCGGCGCCGTCATCGGGCTCGAGGCCCTCGAGTCGGCGCTCGAGGGCCGGCCCACCGTCGCCGACTTCAACCAGGGCGTCTGGGCCCGCTGGGACGACATGTCCCCGGCCGCCCGCCAGGTCGGCTTCGACGCCGCGAACGCCGCGCTCGTCAAGCGCTACGAGGACCTGGACGACGCGACCCGCGCCGACCTGCGGATCGACCTGGGCTTCCTGCCGGCACCGATCGACGTCCGCACGGCCGGCAACTTCCGGCTCAACGAGTTCGCCCTCCACTCGTGGGACGTCCGCGCGACCTTCGACCCCGCCGCGACCGTGCGTGCCGACGCGGTGGAGCCCCTGCTCGACCACATCGGGATGCTCCTCGGCTGGATCGGCAAGCCCGCCGCGCTCGAGGGCCGGACGGCGACCGTACGGGTCACCACGACGGGCCCGGACCGCACGTTCGGGCTGGCGATCACGGACGGCGTCGCGCTCGTCGACGCACCGGACGACGCCGACGCGACGCTCACCCTGCCCGCCGAGGCCTGGCTGCGCCTGCTCACGGGCCGGCTGCGCCCCGAGCACACCCCCGCGGGGGTCGAGGCGACCGGGTCGGTCGACCTGGACACCCTGCGCCGCGTCTTCCCGGGCTACTGACCGGCACCGGCGGGGGCACGGACCTGCGCTACGGGTCGGCGGCCGGCCGCTGGGTGCTCCTCGCGACGATCCTCGGCTCGGGCATGGCGATGCTCGACAGCACGGTCGTCAACGTCGCGCTCCCGAGCATCGGGGCCGACCTCGACGCCGACGTCGCCGGGCTGCAGTGGACCGCGAACGGTTACCTGCTCACGCTCTCCGCGCTCATCCTGCTCGGCGGCTCGCTCGGCGACCGGCTCGGCCGGCGCCGGGTGTTCGTCGTCGGCACGGTGTGGTTCGCGGCGGCCAGCCTGCTCTGCGGGCTGGCGCCGTCGGTCTGGACGCTCGTCGCCGCCCGGATGCTCCAGGGCGTCGGCGGCGCGCTCCTCACCCCGGGCAGCCTCGCGATCATCTCGGCGGCCTTCGCGCCGTCCGACCGCGGCCGGGCGATCGGCGCCTGGTCCGGGCTCATGGGCATCTTCGGCGCCGCCGGGCCGTTCGTCGGCGGCTGGCTCATCTCGGCCTTCTCGTGGCGGTGGGCGTTCCTCGTCAACGTCCCGGTGGCGCTCGCCGTGGTGCTCGTGACGCTGCGCCACGTGCCGGAGAGCCGCGGTTCCGCCGGCGCGCACGAGGGTGCCGGCCCGTGGCACGGCCTCGACGCCGCCGGCGCCGCCCTGGCGGCGACGGCCCTCGGCCTCGTCAGCTGGGCGCTGGTCACCTGGCCGGAGCGCGGCGCGGGCGGCGCCGTCCTCGTCGCGGGGCTCGCCGGGCTCGCGGCCGGGGCCGCGTTCGTCGTCGTCGAGCGCCGGGTCGACCACCCGATGGTGCCGATGTCGCTGTTCTCCGCACGGGCCTTCAGCGCGACGAACGCGACGACGTTCCTCGTCTACGCGGGCCTGGGCGGCATGTTCTTCCTTCTCGTGCTCACGCTGCAGGTCGTCGCCGGGTTCTCGCCGCTCGCGGCCGGCGCCGCGCTGCTGCCGGTCACGCTCATCATGCTCGTGCTCTCGCCCCGGATGGGCGGGCTCGTCGCCCGCACGGGGCCCCGGCTGCCGATGGTCGTCGGGCCGCTCGTGGCGGCGGCCGGAGCGGCGCTCACGAGCCGGCTCGGTGCGGACGCGCAGTACCTGCGCGACGTCGTCCCGCCGATCGCCGTCTTCGGGCTGGGGATGGCGGTCACGGTGGCGCCGCTGACGACGACGGTGCTCGCCGCCGCCCCGGACCGGTACGCCGGTGTCGCGAGCGGGATCAACAACGCCGTCGCGCGGGCCGGCGGCCTGCTCACCGTCGCGGCCCTGCCGCTCGTCGTCGGGCTGACCGGCGACGCCTACCGCGACCCGGCCCTGCTGCTGCCGGCCTTCCGGACCGGGCTGCTGCTGTGCGCCGCCCTGCTCGCGGCCGGTGCCGTCGTCAGCGCGGTCGCCCTGCCCCGCAACGGTTCCGGGCAGGCTCAGGCGATCAGCGACAGCACGCCGTAGACCGCCGCCGCGGCCAGCGCCGCCATCGGGATCGTCAGCACCCAGGCGACGACCATGCTGCGCGCGACCCCCCACCGGACGGCGGACAGCCGCCGGGTGGCACCGACGCCCATGATCGACGAGCTGATGGTGTGCGTCGTCGAGATCGGCGCCGCGAACACGAAGGCCGTCACGTAGAGCACCGACGCCGCCGTCGTCTCGGCGGCGAGCCCGCGGGGCGGGTCCAGCTCGATGACGCGGCGCCCGAGGGTGCGCATGATCCGCCAGCCGCCGGACCACGTGCCGAGCGCGATCGCCGTGGCGGCGGCGAGGGTGACCCACAGCGGGATGTCTCCGCCGGCGTCCGCGAAGCCGCCGGCGACGAGCGCGAGGGTGATGACACCCATCGTCTTCTGGGCGTCCTGCAGGCCGTGCCCCATCGCCATCGCCGCCGCGGAGAGCCGCTGGCCGTGCCGGAATCCGCGGGACACCCGGTGCGGGTTCGCCCCGCGGAACGCCCAGAGGATCGCCACCATGAGCAGGTAGGCCACGGTGAATCCGACGAGCGGCGAGAGGACCATCGGGACGACGACCTTGTCGAGGATCACCGACCAGTGCACGGTGACGGACGCCGCGATCCCGGCGCCGGCGAGCCCGCCGATGAGCGCGTGGGACGACGAGGAGGGCAGCCCGAGCACCCACGTCGCGAGGTTCCAGGCGATCGCCCCGACGAGACCGGCGAGCACGACGACGAGGCCGCGCCGGCCACCGCCGGGGTCGACGATCCCGCTGCCGATCGTCTTGGCCACCTCCTGCCCGAGCAGGGCGCCGACGAGGTTGAGGACGGCGGCCATCCCGAGCGCCACCCGGGGCGTGAGGGCCCGGGTGGAGACCGAGGTGGCGATGGCGTTCGCCGCGTCGTGGAAGCCGTTCGTGTAGTCGAAGGCGAGCGCCACGACGACGACGAGCACGACGAGGACCGTGAGGGTGGACATCGACGGGCCGAGTACCCGATCACCACGCCGGGAAACCCGCGTGCGCCCGAAGATCGCGCACGCATGAACGACTCCCGGGCGGGGTACCCGACGGGCATGCGCCTGAGCCTCACCCCGCGCGACACGGTCTTCTTCGACCTGTTCGCCGACGCGGCCGCGAACCTCGTCGAGGGCGCGGACCTGCTGCACCGCGTCGTCACCGCGGAGCCGGCCGACCGCCCCGACCTCGTGGTCCTGCTGCGCGACGCCGAGCACCGCGGCGACGAGATCACCCACACGACGATGCGGCGGCTCAACTCCACGTTCGTCACGCCGTTCGACCGCGAGGACATCTACGCCCTCGCCTCCGCGGTCGACGACTGCATCGACCACATCGAGGAGGCCGGGACCCTCGTCGTGCTCTACCGGCCGCACCTGCTGCCGGGCGCCGTCCTCGAGCAGGTCGAGGTGATCCGGGCCCAGGCCCGCTGCACCGCCGAGGCGCTGCCCCGGCTGCGGACGATGACCGACCTCGACAGCTTCTGGACCGAGATCAACCGGCTCGAGAACGTCGCCGACGACATCCACCGGCGCTTCCTCGGGGAGCTCTTCGCGAACGGCACCGACGCCATCGAGGTGCTCAAGGTCAAGGAGGTCGTCGACGCCCTGGAGTCCGCGGCCGACGCCTTCGAGAAGGTCGCGAACCACGTCGAGACGATCGCCGTCAAGGAGTCCTGAGCCCGGACGCGGCACCATGGTCGCGTGACGACCGACGGCCCCCTGCCCGACCCCGCCGACGAGGCGGCCCACGCGGCGATGCACGCCCGGATGCGCGCCGGCGGCCGGACGGCGGTACCGGCGTGGCTGCGCGAGACGGCGGGCGAGCCGCGCTGGCAGGCGATGGTGGCCGTCGTCGTCATGATCGCCCTGCAGCTGCGGCTGCCCGATGCCCTGTCCGCGCAGAACGCGATGCCGGTCGGGCTGCAGTCGTCCGGGCGCTGGCTGCTCCCGGGGCTGCAGGCGCTGCTCGGGGTCGTGCTCGTCGTCGCGAACCCGCGCGACATCAAGCACGCGTCGCCGGGCCTGCGGCTGGTGACCCTGACCCTGCTCGGCGTCGCGAGCCTGGCGAACGCGATCTCGGCGGTCAGTCTCGTGACCGCCATCGTCTCCGGCGCGCCGAGGCTGTCCGCCCAGGAGGTGCTGCTCGACGGCGGCACGATCTGGCTGACGAACATCCTCGTCTTCGGGCTCTGGTACTGGGAGCTCGACCGGGGCGGCCCGCGGGCGAGGGCCCGCGCCGAGCGTCGGCACCCCGACTTCCTGTTCCCGGAGATGACGAACCCGGACGTCGCGGACCCGGACTGGGAGCCGCACGTCGTCGACTACCTCTACGTCGCCTTCACGAACGCCACGGCCTTCAGCCCGACCGACACGGTCCCGTTCTCGCGCTGGTCGAAGCTCGCGATGACGCTCCAGTCGACGGTGTCGCTCGCGGTCGGTGCGCTCGTCATCGCGCGGGCGGTCAACGCGCTGGGGTGAGCCGGGTCAGCGCTCCGGCCGCAGGATCGGCGGGTTGAGCGCCGTCGCGGGGCCGGCCCGGAAGAGCTGGGCCGGGCGGCCCCCGGCGGCCGTCGTCGTGCGGCCCGTCGGCTCGACGAAACCCGGTGCACCCGTGCACTTGCGGTGGAAGTTGCGCGGGTCGAGGCCGGTGCCCCATACGACGTCGTAGACCCGTCGCAGGTCGGCGATCGTGAACTCGCCGGCGCAGAACGACGTCGCGAGCGTCGTGTACTCGAGCTTCGCGCGGGCCCGCTCGACGCCGTCCCGCAGGATCGTCGCGTGGTCGAAGGCGAGCGGCCCGCCGGGGACCAGCAGCCGGTCGACGGGGGACCAGTGCGCCTGCCGGGCGTCCCCGCCGGCGACGGGCAGCGGCAGGTCGGCGGCGAGGCCCAGGTAGGCGACGCTCACGACGCGCATCCGCGGGTCCCGGTCGGGGTCGCCGTAGCTGCCGAGCTGCTCGAGATGCCCCGGCACGTCACCGATCCCGGTCTCCTCGCCGAGCTCGCGACGGGCGGCCTCGCCCAGCCCCTCGCGGGGGCGGACGAAGCCGCCGGGCAGTGCGAGACGCCCCTCGTACGGCTGCTCGCCTCGACGGACGACGAGCACCTGGAGCGCGTCGTCGCGGATCGTCAGGACGACGAGGTCGACCGTCACCGCGAACGGCGGGTAGTCGCCCGGGTCGTAGTCCATCCGTCCTCCTCGGGCGGGCGCCAGGTCTTGTCGTCACCTTGACGATAACAGCAGGCTTAGTTATCGTCGATATGACGATAAGGAGAGATCGATGGCAGACATCACCCGCGTCCTGTTCCTGCGCCACCTCAGCGCCTCGGCGACGAGCCACGTGGTCCACCGCCGCCGGGGCAGGGTCGTCCACAGCGGCCAGGGCCTCGCGTTCTGGTTCCGGCCGCTGACCTCGACCGTGAGCGAGGTCCCGGTCGACGACCGCGAGCTCCCGCTGCTCTTCCACGCCCGGACCGCCGACTTCCAGGACGTCACCGTCCTCGCGAGCGTGAGCTACCGCTTCGCGGACCCCGAGCTCGTCGCGACCCGGCTCGACTTCGGCATCGAGACCGACCTGGGCACCTGGCGCAGCGACCCGCTCGACCAGGTGTCGACGTTGCTCACCCAGCTCGCGCAGCAGCACGCCCTCGACCTGCTCGCCTCGATGCCGCTCGCGGAGGCGATGACCGGCGGCGTGGCCGCCGTCCGGGAACGGGTCGGCGCCGGCCTCGCCGCCGACGAGCGGCTGCGCGACACCGGCATCGCGACGGTCGGCGTCCGGGTCGTCGGCGTCCGGCCCGAGCCCGACGTCGAGCGGGCGCTCCAGACCCCGGCCCGCGAGCTGGTGCAGCAGGAGGCCGACCGCGCGACGTACGAGCGCCGGGCCCAGGCGGTGGAGCGGGAGCGCACGATCAGCGAGAACGAGCTCCAGTCCCGGATCACGCTGGCGACCCAGGAGGAGCAGCTCGTCGCGCAGGAGGGCACGAACGCGCAGCGCCGGGCCACCGAGGCCGCGGCCGCGGCGCGGATCGAGGCCCAGGCCCGCGCGGACGCCGACCGGCTCGCGTCGCAGGCCCGTGCGGACGGGCTGCGCGCCGTCGGCGCGGCCGAGGCGGACGCCGAGCAGGCCCGGATGGCCGCCTACGCCGGAGCCGGGCAGGGCGTGCTCCTGGCCCTCGCGCTGCGCGAGCTCGCGGGCTCGCTGCCGGAGATCGGGTCGCTGACCCTCAGCCCTGACGTCCTGACCGGCGCGCTCGCCCGGCTCGCCGCGGTGCCCGCCGGCCCGGCGGCCGACGCCGACGCCGACCGGGGGCGGTGACGGCGGTGCCGCTCGCCCCCCGGGTCGTCGTCGTCCACCGGCGCTCCGAGCTCGACGAGCTCGTCGACCGGCACGGCACCCGCGGCCAGGTCGAGTTCTTCCTGCGCGGGCGGGGCCGCGGGCTCGGCGAGGTGCAGGCCCGGCACGACGCCCTCGTGCTCGCCCGCCGCCGGGTGGCCGCGGCCGTCCCGCAGGGCTGGCGGACGGCGTCCGCCGAGCGGGCCGACCTCGACCGGTTCGCGTTCGAGCCGCAGGACGTCGTCGTCGCCGTCGGGCAGGACGGTCTCGTCGCCAACGCCGCGAAGTACCTCGACGGCCAGCCCGTCGTCGGGGTCGACCCGGAGCCGGGGCAGCACCCGGGGGTCCTCGTCCCGCACCCGGCCGACGCGGTCGGCGCGCTGCTCACGGCCGCCGCCGACGGCCGGGCGCGCTGCCGCCCGCTGACGATGGTGCGGGCGACGGCGGACGACGGCCAGCACCTCGACGCCCTCAACGAGCTGTACCTCGGGCACCCGACGCACCAGAGCGCCCGCTACGTCGTCCGGGCCGGCGGCCCCGTCGCGGAACGGCAGTCGTCGTCCGGCGTCGTCGTCGGGACCGGCACCGGCGCGACCGGCTGGTGCCGCTCGCTCGCCGCGGAGCGCAGCAGCCCGCTCGCCCTGCCGCGCGCCGACGACCCGGAGCTCGCCTGGTTCGTCCGGGAGGCGTGGCCGTCGCCGACGACCCGGACGACGCTCACCGAGGGGCTGCTCGGCCCGGACGACGCGCTCGAGGTCGTCGTCGAGAGCGAGTCCCTCGTCGTGTTCGGCGACGGGCTGGAGGCCGACCGACTCGTCCCGGTCTGGGGGCAGACCGTCCGGCTGCACCGGTCGCCGCGGGTGCTGCGGCACGTCGTCGGTGCCGGGGGCCGCTGACGGGGCAGCCCGGCGCACGGCAGTATGTCCTGACAAGCCGTCGCCTGCGAGGAGTCCCCATGGCCCTGTCCGACCACCCCCGCACCCCGCTGCTCTTCGGCCCGTCGCCGGTGCACCCCCTCGAGCGCCTCACGGCGCACCTCGGTGGTGCCCAGGTCTGGGCCAAGCGCGAGGACTGCAACTCGGGGCTGGCCTTCGGCGGCAACAAGGTGCGCAAGCTGGAGTACCTGGCGGCCGATGCGCTCGCCAAGGGCTGCGACACGCTCGTCTCGATCGGCGGCGTGCAGTCGAACCACACCCGGGCCGTCGCGGCCGTCGCGGCCCGGCTCGGCCTGAAGTGCGTGCTCGTCCAGGAGTCGTGGGTCGACTGGCCGGACGCCGTCTACGACCGGGTCGGCAACATCCTGCTCTCCCGGCTCATGGGCGCCGACGTCCGGCTCGTGCAGGCCGAGTTCGGCATCGGGTTCAAGGAGTCCTGGGAGCAGGCGCTCGCGGACATCGCCGCGGCCGGCGGCACGCCGTACGCGATCCCGGCGGGTGCGAGCGACCACCCGCTCGGCGGTCTCGGGTTCGCCGGCTGGGCCGCGGAGGTCGCCGAGCAGGAGCAGCAGCTCGGGGTCTTCTTCGACACCGTCGTCGTGTGCTCGGTGACCGGCAGCACCCAGGCCGGCATGGTCGCCGGCTTCGCCGCGCTCGAGGAGGCCGGCGGCCGGAAGCGCCGCGTCCTCGGCGTGGACGGCTCGGCCAAGCCGGTCGAGACCCGCGACCAGGTGCTGCGCATCGCCCAGGGCACCGCGAAGCTCCTCGACGTGCAGCGCGAGCTGACCCTCGACGACGTCGAGCTCGACGAGCGCTACCACGCCGGCATCTACGGCATCCCGGACGACCAGACCCTCGACGCGATGCGCCTCGCCGCCCGGACCGAGGGCATGATCACCGACCCCGTGTACGAGGGGAAGAGCATGGCCGGCCTCGTCGACCTGGTGGCCCGCAAGGAGATCGGCGCCGACTCCACGGTCCTCTTCGCGCACCTGGGCGGGCAGCCCGCGCTCAACGGGTACAGCGCGCTGTTCCGCTGATCCCTGCGGCCGGCGCGGTCGCACGCCCGACGGCGCCCCCGGGTCCTCCGGCGGGCGCCGTCGGGCGTCCTGGGGTTGACTGGGCGCCGTGAGCGTCCGGTGGCTGTTCGGTGACCAGCTCGGCCCGCACTTCACCGACGACCTCGCCGACGACGCCCCGGTGCTCCTCGTCGAGTCGCGCCGGGTGTTCGCGCGCAGGCGGTTCCACCGGGCGAAGGCGCACCTCGTGCTGTCGGCGATGCGGCACCGTGCCGCCGAGCTCGGCGACCGGTGCACGTACGCACAGGTCGGCACGTACGCCGAGGCGCTGGACGCCGTCCGCGGGCCGGTGACCGTCGCGTACCCGACGTCGCACGCGGCGCTGCGCCTCGTGCAGGCCCGCGACGACGTCGAGGTGCTGCCCGCGCGCGGGTTCGCCACGCCGATGCCGGAGTTCGCCCGCTGGGCCGACGGCCGCGGCGCGCGCCGGCTGCTCCTGGAGGACTTCTACCGCGACGCGCGCCGCCGGCTCGACGTCCTCATGGACGGCGACGAGCCCGCGGGCGGGCGGTGGAACTTCGACGCCGACAACCGCGAGCCGCCGCCCCGTGACGGCCGGCTCGCCGTCCCGGGCCCGTGGTGGCCGGCCGAGGACGACGTCGACGCGCAGGTCCGGGACGACCTCGACCGCTGGGAGCGCGACGGCGACGTGGCGTTCGTCGGCCGGGATGGTCCGCGCCGGTTCGCCGCGACCCGGGCCGAGGCGCTGGCCGCGCTGGACCACTTCGTGACCCACCGGCTCGACGCGTTCGGGCCGCACGAGGACGCCATGCTCGCCGACGACCCGTGGATGGCCCACTCGCTGCTGTCGGCCCCGATGAACCTCGGCCTGCTCGACCCGCTGGAGGTCGTCGCGCGCGCCGAGCAGGCCTACCGCACGGGTGCGGCGTCGCTGCAGTCCGTCGAAGGCTTCGTCCGGCAGGTGATCGGCTGGCGGGACTACGTCTGGCACCTCTACTGGCACCAGCCGCCGGGCTACCGCGACCGCAACGCGCTGGCAGCCGGCGAACCGCTCCCGCAGTGGTTCGCGGACCTCGACGCCGACGCCGTCGAGGCACGCTGCCTGTCGACGGTGCTGGCCGGCGTCCGGGACCACGGCTGGGTGCACCACATCCCGCGGCTCATGGTGCTCGGCAACTGGGCGCTCCAGCGCGGCGTCGACCCGGCGGCGCTCACCGACTGGTTCCACCGCTGCTTCGTCGACGGCTACGACTGGGTGATGGTGCCCAACGTCGTCGGGATGTCCCAGCACGCTGACGGCGGGGTGATGGCGACGAAGCCCTACGCGTCCGGCGGGGCGTACGTCGACCGGATGAGCGACTTCTGCCGGGGCTGCCGGTACAACCCGAAGAAACGGCTCGGCCCGGACGCGTGCCCGTACACCGCCGGCTACTGGGCCTTCCTCGACCGCACCCGGGACCGGCTCGCCGGCAACCACCGGATGGCGCAGCCGCTCAAGGGCCTCGAACGGCTCGCCGACCTCGGCGCCGTCGTCGCGCAGGAGCGGGACCGGGGCACCAGCGCCCCCTGACGTCACCCGTCCGCGCGCAGGCTCCCGGGACCTTCGGCCCTTGGTGGTCATCCACGTTCCGCAGGAAGGAATGTGACGGGGGTCCGGCCGCGCGGGAACGCACTCTGGCCCTCACGAGGACGCCGACGGCAGGTGATGCTGGCGTCGTCCGGACACGAAGGGGTGGAGGTGACGATGCCACGGCTCACCGTCGCGGACAGCGACGTCGAGGTGCTGCTCAAGCCCGGGGAGACGATCCTCGGCGGGCTGCACCGCGCCGGTTACGCGGCGCGGACGGGCTGTCTGCGGGGCGGCTGCGGCGTCTGCAAGGTCGAGGTCACGCAGGGGTCGGTGACGTACGCCGAGACCGTGGCCGAGACCGTCCTCACCTCCGAGGAACGCACGTCCGGGATCTGCCTCATCTGTCGCGCCGTGCCCCAGGAGGACACGGTCATCGCGCCGCGGCCGGAGTTCAAGCTCCGCTGCGTCGCCCCCTTCCTCGCCGCGCTCGCGCGGAAGTGAAGGGTCCTGTCGCAACGCCACCGCACGTACGCACGCACCGACCGAAGGAGCTCGGATGTCCGACGTCCTGAGAATGGGCTACGTCCACGCCAGGGTCACCGACCTGGCCCGCGCCAAGGACCACTACGCGAACACGCTCGGCCTGTACCCGACCCTCGAGGAGGACGGGAAGCTCTACTTCAAGGGCTGGGACGAGTGGGACCACCACTCGGTCGTCCTCGAGGAGGGCGGCGTCGGGGCCGTGAAGTTCGGCTTCAAGGTGATGGACACGGCGGGCCTGGAGCGGATCGAGAAGAAGGCGCAGACCTTCGGCGACTGCACCGTGACCCGGATGAGCGCCGGTGAGAACCGCGAGGTCGGCGACGGGATCCGCGTGCAGCTCGACTGCATCGGCCACACCTTCGAGTTCTACACCGACATGACGGCCGTCGGCCTCGAGGTCGGCACGCACAACCCGGACGCGTTCCCGCGCCACCTCGTCGGCATCGGCGCCCCGATGCTCGACCACGCGCTGCTCATCGGCGAGGACATCGACACGGCCGCCCGGTTCTTCATGGAGGTCACGGACTTCTACACGACCGAGCGGGCGCAGACCGACCTGTCGGACGAGGCGCAGACCATCGCCTACTGGCTGTCGTCCATGCAGAAGGTCCACGACATCGCGCTCCTGCGCGGCGAGAACGGCAAGCTGCACCACTTCGCGTTCCAGATGCGCGACTGGAACGACATCCTCCACGCGGCGGACCTGTTCGCGATGGACGACGTCCCGATCGACGTCGGCCCCACCCGCCACGGCATCACCCGGGGCGAGACGATCTACTTCTTCGACCCGGCCGGCAACCGCAACGAGACCTTCGCCGGCGGCTACACGTCGTACCGGGACCGCCCGACGATCATCTGGACGGCGGACCAGCTCGCGAAGGGCATCTTCTACCACGCCCGCGAGCTCAAGGAGTCCTTCACGTCCGTCTACACGTGACGGGCTGAGCGTCCCCCGGGACGCCGAACCCGCTGTCCCGCAACGGGGCGAGGGCCCGGACCACCCACCCGGTGGTCCGGGCCCTCGCGCGTCGCGGGACCGGCCGGACGGCGTCCCGCTCACAACGCGCGGCGGATCTCGGCGGCCAGCGCCGCCTGCTCGGCGTCGGTCACGTCGAGCACCCCGTTCTCGGCCATGAGCGCGTGGAACTGCTGGCGCTCGTAAGGGACCCCGGGCGGCAGCGGCGCGACGTGCCAGTGCACGTGCGCGTTGCCGTCCTGGCTGCCGAGGCTCAGCACGTAGAGCCGTTCGGTCGGGACCGCTCTGGAGACCGCCCGACCGACCCGGTGAACGACCTTCTGCAGGTGCAGGTACTCGGGCAGGTCGAGGTCCTGGACGACTCCCTCCACGTGCCGCTTCGGGGCGACGATGCAGTACCCGCGCAGGGTCGGGTACCGCGAGAGGAACGCCACGGCGTCGTCGTCCTCGAAGACCATCTGGTGCTCGTAGCCCGCGGTGCCGTCGAGGAACGCGCAGACGAAGCACGGCCCGCGCCGCGCCCGCTCCACGTAGGCGTCGAGGTCGAAGGTCACGCGCTCAGTCTGCCCGCCACAGCGCAACCACAACCCCGTCCCGGCTGCACGAGCAGGCCGTCGGGGCAGGTTGTGGTTGCGTTGTGGCGCGTGCGGGTCGGCGGATCCCCCAACGGGCCCCCGGGCGAGCGGGCGATCCCCGACGCGCCGAGGTCCCCGCCCGGCCGACGATCGGTGCACGGACGGGGACCCACCCGCCGGGGACCGAGGAGGCAACCATGTACACCGTCGTCCAGTCCGTCGGCCGGACCAGCTACCGGCACTCCTGCGATCATGGTTTCTGCACCGTCTGCGGCGGGGTGTGGCCCTGTGCCCGCGCCGACGCCGACGTCGCCGTCCCGGCGGTCCCGGTCCCCCGGCTCGCCGCCGACCGGACCGGCGGACACTGACCGGGAGCGCACATGGGCACGACCTACCTCATCGTCGACCCCGACCGCCAGGAGTTCCTCGACCCCGTCGTCCTGATGCGGTCCGACCGGTTCGCGGGTGTCGTCGCCGGGCCGCCGGCGCAGGCGGTGCTCCTGCTGACAGCCCGCGGGGCCGACCTGGACGGGCTCCCGCACGCCGGCCGCTGGCACGGCGACCGGGTGCTCCTCGCCGGTGACGGCGACGCGGCCGACCTGCACGGCGTCCGCACCGCCCTTCCCGACCGCCCGGGCCGCAACCTGGTCGGCCTGGCCGAGGAGGAGTACACCGACCTCAGCCTGGCCGCGCTCGCCCTCGTCCTGCGGGCGGACCGGGCCGGCGCGACGCAGTGGGCCACGGCAGCGGCGCAGGACGACGCCGTGCTGGTCCGGCTCGCCGCAGCGGCGCTCACGAGCGGTTCGGCCACGCTGCGCGACGCGCTGGCCCACGGCGTCGGCACCGACTGGGAGCGGCGGTACCGGAAGGCCGCCGGACGCGACACCCCGATCACCCGGCGGCTGCACCGCGCCGGTGCGTGAGACCGGGCACGAGAGGACCGACACGAGAGGACCGACATGGACCTGAGCGTCTTCTACGCGGGCCTGCTCGCGGCGCCCTCCGCCGCCGAACGGGTGTGGGGTGTCGACCGGTGGACCGAGTACTTCGGCGACGACGCGCACCTGCTGCCGCTCCTCGACGACGACGCCCCTGTCGTGCGCAGCCACGGCGGCCGGCGGCTGCTGGTCGAGGTCCGCGCAGTGGCGCTCGTCGCCCTCCAGGACCGGCACCGGGGCGCACGGCACGGCTGGCCGTACGGGCCGGTGGTCGTCCGGCGGGCCATGCCGGTGGACGACGCGACAGCGCAGGCCCGGGCGGCGCTCGACGCGCTCGACCCGGCGGAGCGCGACGGCGTGACCGACCGGGTCGCCGCGACACTCGCCGAACGCGTCGGACCACCGCCGGACGACGTCGACGCCTGCCGCGCGTACTGCACGCTCCTCGCGCTCGACCTCGTCCCCTACGAGGTGCAGGAGGTGGACCCCACGACGCTGCTCACACCGCTGCAGGTCGCCGTCCACCGGTCCCAGCTCGTCAGCCCACGACCGGTGCCGCACCTGAGGTTCGACGGCCCGGGCGGGACGGTCGGTTACCTCTACCGGGACGGTACCTGGGTCCACGACCTCGACGAGAGCCCGCTCGGCCGCGACGTCGCGCGCTTCCTGGAGCGGCTCGCCGCCGCCCAGCCACGGCGCTGGACCGCGGCCGCAGCAGCCGCCGAGGACGACCTCGACCACCTCCGGCACGTCGCCGACGCGCTCGCCCGCGTGTGCCCCTGCACCGTCGTGACGGACGACGCCTGACCGGCTCAGCGCTTGATGAGCGGCGACCGCACCGTCCCGGCGGCCCGGTTGCTCTCGTCGAGGAACTCCTCGCGGTACATGTCCCGTGGGAAGAGCTGCTTGGACATCAGTGTGCGCATCGCGGCGTCAACCATCGCCGGCGGCCCGCAGACGTACGCGACGTGGCCTCGCAACGTCTCGTGGTCGGCGGCCAGGACGTCGGTGACCATCCCGGACGCGTACCCCTCGGCCTCCTCCTCGGACAGGCACGGCCGGTAGGTGAACCGGTCGGGGAAGCGCGCGGCGAGGTCGCTGAACAGCGCGACGTCGTAGAGCGCCGCCCGGGTGCGCGCGCCCTGGTAGAGGCTCAGGTGGGCGGGCCCGGGACCGTGCTCGGACGGCCCGTCGAGGAGCACCCGTCTGATCATCGAGGCGATCGGGGCGAGGCCGGTGCCGCCCGCGACGAGCACCGCGCGGTCCGGGCGCGACATCCGGACGACGAACCGCCCGTACGGGCCGGTGAGCCGGACGACGTCGCCCGCAGCGAGCCCGGCGAACACCCAGCCGTCGCTGCACGCCCCGCCCGGGGTCCGGCGGACGTGGAACTCCAGCGTCCTGCCGGACGACGGCGGGTTGGCCATCGAGTACGTCCGGGTGACGCCCTCCCGGCCGCCGACGAGCGCGGGCGGGAGCTGCCACGCCATGTACTGGCCGGCGTCGAAGGCGATCTCGCGGTCGAGCTCGACGACGACCCGGCGGGTGTCGAGGGCGATGTCCTCGACGAGCGTCACCGTGCCCGTGTAGTCGTCGACGGCGTGCGACGGGGTCTCCTCGTCGGCGTCCATGTCGGCCTCGACGACGACCGGGCCGCGCGGACGCGCGCAGCACATGAGCAGCTTCTCCTCGCGCTCGAAGTCCATGAGCGCGAAGGAGGAGGAGTCCCCGTGGTCGACGTCGCCGTCGACGAGCTCGGCCTTGCACGTGCCGCAGGTGCCGTGGGTGCACGAGTGCGGCACCCAGACCCCCGCGCGCAGGCAGGCGTCGAGGATCGTCTGGTCCTCGCGGCAGGCGACCTCGACGCCGAGCGGCTCGACGGTGACCATGTGGCTGTCCACCACGGGGCTCCTCCTCCGGTTCGGGCGGGTGGTGCGGGACGGCTCAGGTGAGGACGCTCGTGAACCGCTCGTTGAGCTCCCGCTGGATGTAGAAGATGCCCTTGCCGAGCTGCTCCGGCGTCCAGTTGACGGTCGGGCGGTCGGGGTAGGCGACGTACCCGCCGGAGAAGACCTCGTTGCGGTTGCCCGACGGATCGAAGAAGTAGATCGTCTCGCCGCGGGTGATGCCGTGCTGCGTCGGGCCGACGTCCACCGGGACGTCGTCCATCGCGAAGAGCTGGCCGGCGTGCTTGATGGCCGCCCAGTCCGCGAGCTCGAACGCGAAGTGGTGGAGCTTGCCGTTCGGGCCACCGATGATCGCGATGTCGTGCACCGTGTTGCCGGCGCTCATCCAGGTGCCGATGTAGTCGGCGTCGTCGTCGAGCGAGGTGACGACGCGCTCGGTGGCGTAGAACCCGAGGACGTCGTGGAAGAACCGGTCCATCCCCTTGACGTCCTCGGCGGTGATGAGCGCGTGGTCGATCCGGGGCGCGCCGACGCCGACGAGGTGCCGCGGGAACACCTCCGGGTTGTGGGTGCCGACCTCGGTGCCGTACGCGGTCATCGAGTGGTAGACCTCGACGACGTGCTCGGACGGCGTGACCATCCGCAGCCCGTCGCTCACCTCGAGGTTCTCGCCGGCGCTCATCCGCTCGACGCTCACGCCGAAGGTGCGCGCGGCCGCCTCGATGCCGTCGAGGTCGCCCGGGTCGTTGACCTTGAACCCGAGCTTGACGACGCCGACGCCGCCCTCCTCGAGGACGACCGAGTGGTGGTCCCACTCGTCCCAGCCCTTGTAGTAGACCGAGGTCGGGGTCTCGTGGACCGGGTACAGGCCCATCGTGCTGCCGTAGTGGCCCTTCGCCGCCGACAGGTCGGTGACGCGGGCATGGACGTATCCGAGGCGGGTGACTCCGTGCAGGGGCATGGCGGACCGGCTTTCGTCAGGAGGGTCACGGCAGGGTGGGACGAAGGTCCGCCGGGCGCCGCGGGAGGCGCCCGGCGGACCGGTTCACGGCGTACAGGTCACGCTGCGACGCACGTGATGAGGCTCTTGTGCCCGACGCCGAGGGCCTCGAGGCTCTCGTCGCCGGCGGGGCTGATGGGCTTGTCGTCGACGGTCCAGGTGAAGGTCGTCGTCGCGGCGTCGAACTCGGGGTCGCAGGAGAACAGCGGGTTCACCATGCCTCCCACGAAGTCGTTCCACGACATCGCCTTCGGCGCCCGGAAGCACGCCGCCGCGCAGAACCAGAGGTTGCCCTTCCACCACAGGTGGACGAGCTGGTCGTCGCCGTAGAGCTCCTGGCGGGACCGCGAGGGGAACTTGTACTCGCCGATCGAACGGACGGCCATCGTCTGCTCTCCTCTCAGTTCCCGGCCACCGGAGCAGGGGCCTGCTCCTCGGCGCTCGACGTCGCGTGCCATGTCTCCCAGGCGGTCTGCTCGAGGTTCCCGGCGATCTCGCCGTTGTCCCCGGGCTGGAGCTTGTACCAGGCCAGGACGTCGGGGACCGTCGGGCCGCCGCAGTTGCCCTGGTAGATCTGGTGGACGGGCAACCAGGCCTGCACGTACTTCTCCGGCTCCCGCTCGAAGATCCACTGGCAGCCGTCGGAGCAGAAGTCGTACCGCTCGCCCTCGAACTCGGTGTGCCGCTGGCAGATCGTCGTCGGGTCCCCGGGCTCGGTGAAGAGCATCGGCACCTGGCACACCTGGCACAGCTGGGGCAGGCCCTGGTAGAAGTACCGGCCACCGTTGTCGACGACCGCGGCGGCCTTGCCCCACAGCGGCTTGTAGAGCTTCTCGAAGGTCTGCGGGTACTGCTCCGCCAGCCACTTCTGGGCGTCCTCGCTCGGGATCGTCGTCGTGAAGCCGGCGGCGAACGAGAACTGGTAGAGCGTCCAGTAGACCTGGTGGGAGAGGACCTCCTTCTCCGCGATCGCGTGCTCGACGTGCCGCGGGGGCGTGATGCCGTAGTAGGCGAGGTCCGGGAAGAGACCGCCCAGCATCTGCTCCTCGAAGTAGAGCTCGAACGCCTCCTTCCAGCTCATGACCTTGCGCGGCAGCATGTAGTCGAGCATCTGGCTCACGAGCGCGAGGAGCCGGTAGCCCCGCCAGAACCACTTGTCGATCCAGGCCTGGACGATCGGCACGTTGTCCGGGTCCTGCTCGAGCATGAACTTGATGGCCTCGAGGCCCAGCGTCATGTGCCGGCTCTCGTCGCTCTGCGCCGAGAAGCCGAACGTCATCGTCGGCAGGTCACCGTTGAAGCTGGCGCCGGACATGAACGGCACGAAGAGCAGGTTCGTCAGCAGGTACTCGAACGAGAACCCGATGGCGATGAGGAACTCGAACGGCCCGGCGGTGACGGCGTCGTCGAAGTAGGACTTCGGCACGGACAGGTACCAGACGCGGTCGTGCTGGTGCTGCCAGGAGTGCATGCCCTGGTAGTACTTGTTGTAGTTCGACAGCGTGTGGATCTCGGTCTGCGCGTGCCGCAGCTCGTCCTGGCTCTGGCACAGCGCCGCGAACCGCGGCCCGGGTCCGTTGAGGAACCGCGCGAGGTAGGCGAAGTTGCGGTGCGCCTGGTACTCCAGCGGCGTGACGCCCTGGAGGAACAGCTTCATCGCGTTGAGGTAGCTGGGGTCCGTGAGCTGCAGGTGGCCCTGGCCCTGGGCGAAGGAGTCGAGGACGGCGTACAGCCGCTTGTCCTTCTCCGCCTGGTACTTCATGTACGCGTCGATGGTCAGGCGGAAGGGGTCCTCCCACTTGGACCAGTCGTGGATCTTGATCCCCTCGAAGGACGTGTACGGGTACGCCTTGTCCTCGTCCACGTAGGACAGGTCCCAGTCGAGGTCGCGGGTCAGCGCTGCGTAGCGCTGCTTCATCGAGAGCTTGCGGGGTGCGGCCATGTCCGGGTCTCCTTCAGTGGTCCCACTGGATGAGGATCTGGTCGTCGTCCCACTCGGCGATGTGGCCGAAGTACGACACGATCGCGAGCTGGAACTCGTGGGTCTCCCACTCGCGGCCCAGCCGCTGCTCGACGCTCTCGCGGTTGACGACGATCCGCGTCGGCGAGGTGATGCGGACGAGGCCCGGCATGTGCCGGACGGCGCAGTCGGCGTTGTCGGCCTCGATGGCCTCGACGACCGCGCGGTTCTCCTCGGTCTCCTGGATGTCGACGCCCACCTGGCGGGCGCGCGTGGTCCGGGTGGAACCGGTGCTCTGCGTCATGTCAGCTCTCCTCGGGGGCGAACGCCGCGGCGAGCGCCCGGGCTCGGGTCTCGACGTAGGCGACGGCGCCGGCGTCGAGGCAGCGGTCGGCGATCCGGGCGACACCCAGCGCACCCTCGAGCGCACCGGGCAGCAGCCGGGCGACGAGCGCGGAGAGCTCGGCCTTGTTCGCCGCACCGTGCTCGGGGTCACGGCCCCAGGCCGCGTAGAGCGCGTCCACCCAGCGACGGTTGTCCGTGAACCAGCCGGACAGGTGCTGCGCGACGAGCGAGTACGCACCGGCACCGCCGAGGAGCGCGGTCTCGTCGAGGTGGGTGTAGAGCAGCCCGTAGATCAGCTGGTCGGCCAGGTCGAGCCCGACGTGCTGCGCGGCCCAGTCGTCCTCGACGAGGAGCAGCTCGACGTACTTGCGCAGCGGCTGCAGGTCGGCGTCCTCCATCCAGGCCTGCTTGGCGCTGACGAGGATGCCGTCCGACCCGCCGTCGAGCGAGATCCCGAGGCGGCTCAGCAGCTGGGCGTTGCCGACGCGGTCGAAGGACGCGTACGACAGGCACTGCGTGATCGTCGTCCCGTAGCCGAACCGGCATCCGAAGGCGCCGATGAGCTGCCCTCCGGACTCGTAGTGCCGCAAAGGGATCACGGCCCGGGCGACGAGGTCCTTCCAGCCCTGCGGGAGCCGCTCCACGAGGTCGCGGTTCTCCAGGTACGCGAGCGTCGAGGCGAACGCCTCGTGCAGGTGCGCCCGGGACGTCACGTACGGCGCGTAGTAGAACTGCCGCGGGTCGACGAAGGAGTACGGGTCGGTCAGCCGCAGCGCCGAGTACTCCGGGTCGTAGATCTCGTGGGTCGGGTCCCACAGCGGCCGGTAGTGGAAGTTCGCCGTCGCCTGGACGTCGACCGAGCCTTCCTCGTAGCGGGTCGCCGGCCGGTCGCCGTAGCGCTCGGTGAGGTTGGTGAAGGTCTTGCGCCGGGGTTCGATGACCTGGGTGCGCAGCTCGTACTGCACGAAGCCTCCTCGGTTCGTGGTCAGGGCAGCCGGGGGTGATGCGTGCTGCTCAGAGCGAGACGGGGTGGTGCGGGAGCCCGGCCTCGGTGAGGAGCAGCAGGAGCAGGTCGGCGACCTCCTCCGGGCCGGCCAGCTCGCTCGCGGGGCCGGGCGGGACGCCGTCCCCGACGAGCCGGCCGTAGGCCACGCCGTCCTCGAAGCGGGTCGAGACCCGGACGGCGCGGTTGCGGTACGTGACGCTGAAGGCGAGCTCGCCGTCGGCGACCTCGTCGAAGAGGCCCATGTGGTCGTCGCTGTCGTCGAGCACCGCGTTCGCCTCGCACAGCAGCTGCTCGCACAGCGACCGGACGGCGACGTGACGGTCGGCCCCGACGTTGACCGGCATCCCGGTGGACGGGCGCGTCCTGTACCGCAGCGGCTCGGAGGGCTCGTCGTCCACGTCGGCTCCGACGAGCTCGGCGACCCGGACCATGAACGGCGTCATCGTGCGCTCCCTCCGTGCGGCCGCTTCGGTGCGGCGTCGCCACGGTGAGCCAGGACACGTGACCGGGAGCGGGGCCGTTCCGCGGCCCGGAACGGTGATTTCTTGACGGTTGCCCGTCGGGGCGTCAGGCGCGTGTGGAAGCCCGGCGCAGCGGCGCCCCGAGCTGGCGGGACAGGGTGAGCGCCGCCGTGCGCACGGCGGGCGCCATCCGCTCGGTGTCGAGCCGCTCCGCACGCCCGGTCACGGACAGGCCGCCGAGCACCCGGCCGTCGGCGCCGAAGACGGGCGCCGCCGCGCAGACGACGCCCATGGCCGACTCCTGCCGGTCGTACGAGATGCCGGCCTCGCGGATCGTGGCCAGCTCGCGCATGAGCGGGCCGGGCATGATCACCGTGTAGGCGGTGCGGCGGGTCAGCCCGGCGTCGATCCGGGCCTTGACGACCTCCGGCGGGCTGTACGCGAGGATCGCCTTCCCGACGCCGGTCGCGTGCGCGGGCAGCCGCCCACCGACCCGGGACGGCAGCGGCTGGGAGTCGCGCACCCGCAGGATCTCGACGTAGACGACCTCGATGCCCTCGAGGACGGCGAGGTGCACGTTGCTGTTCGTGGCCTCCCGCAGGTCCTCCATGAAGGGCAGCGCGGCCTCACGCAGCGCGCGCTGGCGCGGGACGAGCTGCCCGAGCTCGAACAGGTGCATGCCGAGCCGGACCTTCGTGCCCGCCTGCTCGAGCCAGCCGATCCGGACGAGCTCACCGGCAAGCCGGTGCGCGGTGGACTTCGCCAGACCCGTCCGGCGGGCCAGCTCGGAGATGCCCAGCTCGGTCGTGTCGGCCCCGAAGGCGTCGAGGACCGCGGCGGCCCTCGCGAGGACCGAGGGGCCGCCGTCCCACTCAGCGGTACGCATGGTTTGCATCCTCACCGTTCCCCGGGCGACTGTCTACTGGCGCGACGACGGTGGCCGGGCAGGTGAGGGCCTCGGCAAACCCGTTGTCACGCAACAGGTCCGGCGACCGCTCTCAGGCAGGTGCGCCAGGGACCAAAGACCCCGGGACCAACGTCCCGACGGCCAGGACGGCGAGAAGGAGCAAGTCGATGACGACGGTGCGGGCCCTCACCCCCGGTCCGACGACGGCCGGGGAGCCGACGACCGTGCACACGGCCGCGCCCCTCGGGCGCCCGCCGCTGCGGCTCGTGGAGCCGGGCGCCCCACGGGTGCGCACCGGCCGCCCGAAGGGCCCGTCACGGCGCTCCGCCGACGAGGACCTCAGCGGCGGGGTGAAGTCGGTCGTCGCGGCGCTCGACGTCCTCGACTGCTTCGCCGAGACCGACGAGCTGGGCGTCAGCGACATCGCGCGCCGGCTCGGCGTCGCGAAGAGCACCGCGCACCGGCTCCTCACGTCGCTGTGCGCCCGCGGCCTCGCCGAGCGCAACCCGGAGTCCGGCCAGTACCGGCTCGGGCTCCACCTGTTCGAGCTCGGCCAGCTCACCGCGGACCGGATGCGGCTGCGCCGTGCGGCGATGCCGCTGCTCGAGGAGCTGCGCCAGGCCAGCGGCTGCTCGACCCAGCTCGGCATCGCCCGCGGCGAGGACGTCTTCTTCGTCGGCCGGCTCGAGACGCTCAGCGGGATGAAGCTGCTCGCCGCGGCGCCGCGCCGGTTCCCCGCCCACCGCACGGCCACCGGCAAGGCCATCGCCGCCTTCGACCCGGCCGTCGCCCGGGCCTGCCGGACGGCGGGGCTCAACCCGGCCGGCAACGCGGCGGTCGTCTCCCCCGCCCAGTTCGACGGCGTCCTCGACGAGGTGCGCCGCCGCGGTGTCGCGACGAGCTTCGACGACGCGATGCAGGGGGTCGGCTCGGTCGCCGCGCCCGTGCTCGACTCCACCGGGCGCGCGGTCGCCGCCGTCTCCCTGCTGCGCCCGTCGGCCGAGCTCGCCGCGGACCTCGGGCGGCACGCGCAGCTCGTGAGCATCGCGGCCCGCCGTCTCGCGCGCACGCTCGCGATCTGACCACGCACGCCCGCACCGCCGACCGGCGCACCGACGAAGGAGACCCATGGACGACGCAGCACGCCTGCGCCTCGGGGCGGCCGAGCTGCTGCTCACCGCGTACGAGACGAAGAAGCCCGTCGACCCGCTCGTCGACCTCTACCCCGGCCTCACCCTCGACGACAGCTACGCGATCCAGCAGGTGCAGATCGAGCACCGGCTCGCCGCCGGGCGCACGCTCAAGGGGCACAAGGTCGGCCTGACGTCGGCCGCCATGCAGCGCCAGCTCGGGGTCGACCAGCCGGACTACGGCCAGCTCCTCGACGACATGTTCTTCCTCGAGCACATGGCCGTCCCGGCCGGGACGTACCTGCAGCCGCGGATCGAGCCCGAGGTCGCGTTCGTCCTCAAGCGGCCGCTCGCCGGCCCGGGCGTCACGGTCGCCGAGGCGGTCGCCGCGGTCGACTTCGTGCTGCCGGCGCTGGAGATCATCGACAGCCGGATCCGGGACTGGAAGATCGGGCTGCTCGACACGATCGCCGACAACGCGTCGTCCGGCGGGGTCGTCCTCGGCAGCACCCCGGTCGGCGTCGGGGAGGTCGACCTGCGACTGTCCGGGTGCGTCCTGCACCGCAACGCCGAGATCGTCGGCACCGGCGCCGGCGGCGCCGTCCTCGGCTCGCCGCTGAGCTCCCTCGTCTGGCTCGCCAACACCGTCGGCGCCCGCGGCGTCGTCCTCGAGGCCGGCCACGTCATCCTGCCCGGGTCGATCACGGCGTCGGTCGCCGTCGCCCCCGGGGACACGTTCACCGCGGCGTTCGCCGGCATCGGCAGCGTCACCGCCCGCTTCGCGAAGGAGGAGACCCGATGACGGAGCGCCTCACCGCCGCCATCGTCGGCCCCGGCAACATCGGCACCGACCTCATGTTCAAGCTGCTGCGCCGCAGCGAGATCCTCCAGCCCCGGTACATGATCGGCGTCGACCCGGCGTCGGACGGTCTGCGGCGGGCGCGCAGCGTCGGTCTCGAGGCGAGCCACGAAGGTGTCGACTGGCTGCTGGCGCAGGACGACCTGCCGGACATCGTGTTCGAGTGCACCTCGGCCAAGGCGCACGCCGCCAACGCACCGCGCTACGCCGAGGCGGGCATCCTCGCGGTCGACCTCACCCCGGCCGCCGTCGGCCCGTACGTCTGCCCGCCGGTGAACCTCGACTTCAACCTGGACGCCGTCAACGTCAACATGATCACCTGCGGCGGCCAGGCGACGACGCCGATGGTCCGCGCGGTCGCGGACGTCGTCCCCGTCCCCTACGCCGAGATCGTCGCGTCGATCTCCTCGAAGTCGGCCGGCCCGGGCACCCGCGCGAACATCGACGAGTTCACCGAGACCACCTCGCAGGCGCTCGAGGTCGTCGGCGGCGCCGACCGGGGCAAGGCGATCATCATCCTCAACCCGGTCGAGCCGCCGTTGATGATGCGCAACTCGGTGTTCTGCGCGATCCCGCCGGAGGCCGGTGAGCCGGGCGACCTGCAGGACAAGATCCTGGAGTCCGTCCACGCCATGGTCGAGCGGGTCCGCGAGTACGTCCCCGGCTACCACCTGCGCGCCGAGGTCCAGTTCGACCACGCGCGCGACCTCTGGCAGGGGATGGCCCGGGTCTTCGTCCCGATCGAGGTCAAGGGCCGCGGCGACTACCTGCCGGACTACGCGGGCAACCTCGACATCATCACCGCCGCGGCGGCCCGGGTCGGCGACCTCATGGCCGCCCACCGCCTGGGGATCCGGTCCAGCTGGAAGTCCTCGTCCGACCTGGGCGAGCTCACCGGCGCACCCGCCCCGGCGTCGTCCGCCCCCCTCGACGAGACCGCAGGAGTCTGACCCGCCATGGCCGATCTCAGCATGCGTCCCGAGGACGTCCCGGTCACCGCTGCGGCGGACGAGTCCGAGGTCCTGGCGAACACCCCCACCGGCGGCGGCGAGCGCGATCTGCGGATCACCGACTCGACCCTGCGCGACGGCTCGCACGCGATGTCCCACCAGTTCACCGAGGCCCAGGTCCGCGGCGTCGTGCACGCGCTCGACGCGGCCGGCGTCCAGGTCATCGAGGTCAGCCACGGCGACGGGCTCGGCGGGTCCAGCTTCAACTACGGCTTCAGCCGGGTCGACGAGATGCAGCTCATCCGGGCCGCCGTCGAGGAGACCACGCAGGCGAGGATCGCGGTCCTCATGCTGCCCGGGCTCGGGACCGTGCACCACCTGAAGCAGGCCCACGCGGCCGGCGCGTCGGTGGCCCGGATCGCCACCCACTGCACCGAGGCCGACACGTCGATCCAGCACTTCGGCGCGGCCCGCGCGCTCGGCATGGAGACCGTCGGGTTCCTCATGCTGTCGCACCGGGCGAGCCCGCAGACGCTGGCGCAGCAGGCCCGGATCATGGTGGACGCCGGCGCCCAGTGCGTCTACGTCGTCGACTCCGCCGGCGCCCTGGTGCTGGAGACGGCGCAGGAGCGGATCCGGGCGGTCATCGCCGAGATCGGCCACGAGGCGCAGGTCGGCTTCCACGGCCACCAGAACCTCTCGATGGGGGTGGCCAACTCGGTGCTCGCCTTCCAGGCCGGTGCCCGGCAGATCGACGGCGCCCTGTGCGCGCTCGGTGCCGGCGCCGGGAACTCCCCGACCGAGGTGCTCGCCGCGACGTTCGAGCGGATGGGCATCCGGACCGGGATCGACCTCGGCGAGGTGCTCTCGGCGGCCGAGGACGTCGTCCGGCCGTTCATCCCGCGGCTGCCGTGGATGGACCGGGCCTCGATCACCCAGGGCTACGCGGGCGTCTACTCGTCCTTCCTCCTGCACGCCGAGCGCGCCGCCGACCGGTACGGCGTCCCGGCGCACGCGATCCTGCAACGGGTCGGCGAGTACGGCTACGTCGGCGGCCAGGAGGACATGATCATCGACATCGCCCTCCAGCTGCAGTCCGAGCTGTCGATGGGTGACCTCGCCGCGGTCGGGGTGCGCTGATGACGCGGGCCTGGGACCTGGACTCGGTGGCCACGGAGCTGCTCGCCTGCGAGGGCGAGCGCCGCGACCGGGAGCCGTTCACCGACGACTGGACGGATCTCGACCTGGACACCGCCTACGCGATCCAGGACGAGACCCTGCGGCGCCGGCTCGCCCGCGGCGAGCGGCTCGTGGGGGTCAAGCTCGGGCTCACGAGCCGGGCCAAGCAGAAGCGGATGGGGATCGACGTCCCGCTCGTCGCATGGCTGACCGACGCGATGGTGCTCCCCGCCGGGGAGCCGGTGCCGCAGGGCGCGCTCATCCACCCGCGGGTCGAGCCCGAGATCGTCTTCGTCATGCGCGACCGGCTCCAGGGCCCCGGTGTCACGGCCGTGCAGGCGCTGGCCGCCGTCGACCGGGTCCACGGCGGCGCCGAGGTCATCGACTCGCGGTACCGGGACTTCCGCTTCCGGCTGCCGGACGTCGTGGCGGACAACGCCTCCAGCGGCGCCTACGTCACCGGTCCGGTCGGGCTCGACCCGTCGGGCCTGGACCTCACGAGCGAGGCGGTCCTCGTCGAGGTCGACGGCGCGGTGGTCGACTCGGCGACGGGTGCCGCCGTGCAGGGCAACCCCGCCGAGGCGCTCGCTCTCGCGGTGAACGACCTCGGCCGCCGCGGGCACGCGCTCGAGGCGGGCTGGGTCGTCCTGACCGGCGGCATGACGGACGCCGTCTTCGCGCCCCCGGGTGCCTCGATCGCCTGCCACTTCACGAACCTGGGCTCGGTCCACATCAGCGGTGGGCCGCGGGAGGACAGCTGACATGAGCAGCACCAGCAGCAGCGCCGGCAGCAACACCGGCAGCACGGCCGGCAGCGAGGCACTGCCGTTCTACGGGCACGTCATCGCCGGGCAGGAGGTGCCGTCCATCGACGGCGCCACGATGGCCTCCGTCGACCCCTTCACCCGCCGGCCCTGGGCGACGGTGGCCCTCGGCGGGCAGAAGGAGGCCGAGCTCGCCGTCGCGGCGGCGCGTGAGGCGTTCGACTCCGGGCCGTGGCCGCGGATGGGGTTCGAGAAGCGGCAGGCGGTCCTGCACCGGCTCGCGGACCTCATGGAGGAGCACGCCGACGAGCTCGCCCTCGCCGACACCCACGACATGGGCAAGCCGGTGACGCAGGCGCACCACGACGTCGCGCGCAGCGTGTGGAACTTCCGGTTCTTCGCCGACCACGCGCGCCTCGCGACCGGTGACGTGTACCCGATGGACTCCGGCCACCACGCCTACACCCGCTACGACGCGGCGGGTGTCGTCGTCGCGATCTCGCCGTGGAACTTCCCGCTCATGATGAGCACCTGGAAGGTCGCGCCCGCGCTGGCCTGGGGCAACACCGTCGTCCTGAAGCCGGCCGAGGACACCCCGGTCTCGGCGACGGTCCTCGCCCGGCTCGCGGTCGAGGCGGGCCTGCCCGCGGGCGTGCTCAACGTCGTCCACGGTTACGGCCCCGACTCCGTCGGGTCCGCGCTCACGAGCCATCCCGACGTCGACCGGATCACCTTCACCGGGGAGTCCGGCACGGGGCGGGTCATCAGCGCCGCCGCCGCCCGCAACCTCGTGCCGGTGAGCCTCGAGCTCGGCGGCAAGGGCGCGAACATCGTCTTCGACGACGCGGACGTCGACAACGCCGTCCACTGGGCCGTCGAGGCGATCTTCCGCAACGCCGGCCAGGTGTGCCTCGCCGGCTCGCGCCTCTACGTGCAGCGCGGCATCTACGAGGAGTTCATGGCGCGGTACAAGGCCGCTGCCGAGGCGCTCGTCGTCGGCGACCCGAAGGACCCCGCGACCCAGTTCTCCGCCGCGCTCGCGAGCCAGGAGCACTTCACCAAGGTGAAGGGCTTCTTCAGCCCGGAGTCGCTCGGCGGCGGCACGGTCGTCACCGGCGGGCTGCTCGGCGGCGAGGACGGCGAGGGCTGGGGCGTCAGCCCGACGATCATCGCCGACACCGCCGCCGACGCCCGCGTCGTCAAGGAGGAGATCTTCGGGCCGGTCGTCGTCGCGACGGCCTTCGACACCGAGGACGAGGTGGTCGACCTGGCGAACGACACCCCCTACGGGCTCAACGCCATGGTGTTCACCGAGAACCTCTCGCGCGCCCACCGGGTCTCCGGGCGTCTCAAGGCCGGCACGGTCTGGGTGAACTGCTTCTTC
>NZ_MWLL01000078.1 GCF_002198675.1 Kineosporia sp. R_H_3
GCCGTCGGTCCGCGGCGCGGCGTCCGCCCGGCGGCGCGACGGCTCACGGCGGGCCGCCGCCTGCTGGGCGTCGGCGTCCTTGAGCTCGAGCAGGTCGGAGGCCGACCACGGCGTCTCGCTCGCGTGCCGGCCACGGGCCAGCGCGTCGGCGGAGTGGTTGCGCGCGAACCAGAGCGCGGCGGTCGCGAGCCCGCCGAGGACGAGCACCCCGACGGCTTCGAACCACCCCGCGAAGATCCCCACGAGGATGACCGCGACGACCGTCGAGAAGGCCCCCCAGCCCACGACGTCGTCCCGCGTCCCCGGCGTGTCGAGCCCGGGGGTGGTGTGCTTGCCCATGCAAAACCCTCACAACGCCGCCACAACCCGCCCCCCGGCGACGCGACCGCCCTCCACGGTCACGGGGCAAGGCTACGCAGACCCGGACCCGGATCGTCGGTAACCTCCCCTCGTGAGCGAGTTCGCGCCGTACCAGCCGTCGTCCCCCGCGGGGCTGCCCCCGGGGTACCCGCTGCCCGCGCCGAGACGTCCGCGCGTGCTCGCGACGCTCGCCTGGGTGGCCGCGTTCGCGGTCCTCCTGGGGTGCACGCTCCTGACGATCCTCGTCATCACGAGCGAGACCGGGGCGCTCGGCCTGGTGACCGGCAGCGTCCTCGCCGTCGTGCCGGTCTTCCCCGTCGTCGCCGTCTACCTGTGGCTGGACCGCTACGAGGCAGAGCCGCCGTCGCTGCTCGTGCTGGCGTTCCTCTGGGGGGCCGGCGTCGCGACGTTCGCGGCGCTCGTCATCAACACCGCCTCGGTGGCGGCGATCCAGCAGGCCGGCGGCGACGCGTCGTCCGGCGCGGTCTTCGTCGCGCCCGTCGTCGAGGAGACGATGAAGGGCCTGGCGATCGTCCTCATCCTGCTCGTGCGCCGCCGCGAGTTCGACGGGGTCGTCGACGGCATCGTCTACGCGGGGATGGCCGGCATCGGGTTCGCGTTCGTCGAGAACGTGCTCTACCTCGGCCGCACCCTCATGGAGTCCGGCACGGCCGGCACCGTCTTCGTGTTCGTCCTGCGGTGCGTCGCCTCGCCCTTCGCGCACCCGCTCTTCACCGCCGCGACCGGGATCGGCCTCGGGCTCGCCGTCCGCACCCGCAACCCGCTGCTCAAGCTGCTCTACCCGGTCCTCGGGTGGGCGGTCGCGGTCCTCCTGCACGGCGCGTGGAACTACTCCGCGTCGTCCGGCCTGGGCGGCTTCCTCCTGGCGTACATCGCCTTCCAGGTGCCGGTGTTCCTCGGGTTCGTCGCCCTCGCGGTCTACGCCCGCCGCCGCGAGGGCCGCCTCATCGGCCGCCACCTCGAGGTCTACTGCTCGACGGGCTGGCTCTCGCCGAGCGAGGTCCAGATGCTCGCCTCGATCCCGGGCCGCCGGGAGGCCCGGTCCTGGGCGTCCCGGACCGGTGGCGGCGCGGCCCGCCGGGCGATGCGCGACTTCCAGGAGATGGCCAGCGAGCTCGCGTTCCTCCGCGAACGGATGATCCGCGGCAGCGCCCCGCAGGACGCCCGCACGACCGAGTACGCGATGCTCGCGTCGATGTCCCAGCTGCGTGCGGTCTTCCTGCCGCAGTGGGCCGCGAACCACCCGCGCTGACCCGCGCCGGCCCGTGCAGGTCCCGAGGACGGGTCAGGCGCCCCAGCCGTAGGCGCCGGCCTGGCCCTTGACGGACACGTGGACGTGGTCCATGTGCATGAGGGTCCAGTTCTGCGAGCCCGACGGGTGGCGGTACGACCGCCAGCCCTCGGAGGCGCGGGCGGAGTTCCAGATCCGGCCGTGCCAGATGATGTAGGTGACGCCGAACTCGTCGGCGTGGGACTTGAAGTACTCGGCCATGCTGTCGCCGAGGGCGATGCCGTCGCGGGTGTCGCGGCGGGCCTGGCCCGGGATCATGAAGTCGCAGGCGCGGCCCGTGTAGTGGTCCGAGCCGGGGGTGTGGCCGCTCGTCGCGAGGCAGCCGTACGCCCGGATCATCGGGTAGTCGCCGAGGCCGCAGCGCAGGACGGCGACCGCGTCCGGGGTCAGGCCGCGCTCGGACGACGCGCGCACCGCCGGGCACTTGCCGATCTTCGAGGACGGCTTCGACGACGCGAGCTCGCAGCCGGACGACGTCCGCAGCAGGCCCGCCGACAGGCCGGCGACCCCGCCGCTGCCGCTCGCCAGCGTCCCCGACCCGCCGGACCCGGTGGCCCGGGTCCCGAGGACGACGGCCGCGATCGCCTTCGCCTGGGCGACCCGGCGGGCGTAGCGCAGCGGGTACGCCGAGACCTGCACGCGCTGCGCGAGCACGCCGGGGCTCGTCGTCTGCCAGCCGGGGATGTCGAGCAGGCCGCGCTGACCGGCACGCCCGCCCGTGAGGAACATCCGCGTCGAGGCCTTCCGGTTCATCCGGACGGCGACCGGGCCCCACGCGTCGAGCTGCTGGAACAGCCCCACGCTCGAGTGGTCGCCGGGCGGGATCCGGCCGCCGGGGTAGGTGTCGTGGTCGAAGGCCAGGCTCGCGGGGACGGCGCGGGACGGCAGGTTGCGCAGGTCGGACTCGACGAGGGCCGCGGCGTAGGCCGTCGTGAGCACGTGGACGAGCTGCTCGGCGTCCAGTCCGCGCTCCTTCGCGACCCCGGCGGCGGCCTCGGCGATCTCCGTGACGTTGCGCATCTGGGTGCGGTCGATGTCCGCGATCCGCCCGGCGCCGCCGGCCGAGACGCCGCCGCCGAGCTCGGGCAGGCACGGCGACTGGAGGAGCTGGGACCCGAGGAAGCCCTGCGCCTCGTCGAGGATCCCGCTGCTCGACAGCGTCGCCAGCGTGCCGCTGCCCGTGACGACGACCACGGCGACGGCGACGATGGCGACGGTCCGCAGCCTCATGGCGCCCCGCTGGCCCCTGCGGGCGAGGTGGTGGCGCCCCCGGCGGGCGTCGGGGCGGCGACGCCGGCGGCGGCCACGGGCTCGTAGGACGTCACGCGCCAGGTCTCGCCGTCCCAGACCAGCTCGAGGTCGAGGCGGCCGCCGTCGGCGAGCGTGACGACCGACGTCGCCTCGGACTCCTCGAGCGTGACGAGCTGCACCGAGGTGGGCCGGGTGCGCGGGATCTGGGCGAGGTTCGTCAGGGCGACGAGGTCGCGCGAGCCCGGGTCGAGCCACGGGTCGAGGCCCTTCACCCAGGTGTCGACCCGGTCCGCCGTGGCGCCGTCGAGCCACTTCTGGGTGAACCGGGCGGACGTCGTCCGGGCCTGGGCCCGCCAGCGGTCGGTCGCGGCGCCGGGGGACAGGGTCGCGTCGCCGCCGCCCGCCGAGCGGCTCGGCAGCGGCGTCGCCTCGGCCGCCACGGCGAGCACGGCCGCGACGGAGATGGCCGAGGCGTCCACGGGGCCCTGGGTGGCCCCCGGGACGGCCTCGCCGTCCACGGGGGCGGTCGGCGTCGCCCCGGTGGCCTCCGGGAGGGGGACGATCGGGGTGGCGCCGGTACTCGCCGGCGCGGTGCCCTGCCCGGCGCCGGCGGGAGCCGCGGGCAGTCCGTTGACGACCCCGCCGGGCAGCCCGCCGTCCGCGCCGGCGCGGGTCGCGGTGCCCTGGTCGGCCGTGGCCGGGGCGTTCCACGGCTGCCGGACGACGAGCGAGACGAGCGGCACGAGGACGAGCAGCGCCACGGCGGTGGCGATCGACGCCCGGTACCGCTCGGGGGTCCACAGCAGCGTCCGGCGGGTCCGGGCCGCGGTGCTGCGGACCGTGTGCCGGACGCCGGAGAGCGTGCTCACCGCGGGTCCTGCCGG
>NZ_MWLL01000079.1 GCF_002198675.1 Kineosporia sp. R_H_3
GTCTGGAGGGCGCGGCGCGCGACATAGACGTCGGCGGCCCGCCGCCGCCGCGGACGGCGTGGGGCGCGCGGTTCGCCGTGCTCGCCCTCGGCGCGCTGGCCGGCATCGCCGGCTACCTCGCCGCGACCCGCTTCCTGCCGCGCTGGTGGGCGCACCGGATCGGGGACGTCTCCGACGGCGCCTTCACGACGGGCATCACCGCGGGTCTCGTCTGCGGCGTCGCGTTCACCCTGCTGCCGCTGCTCGTGCTGCGCGGGGTGGTCCGGCGCTCCGCGACGTGGGCGACCCGGTTCGTCCTGCTCGTCCTGGCGTTCCTGCTGTCGGTGCCGAACCTCATCACGCTCTTCGTCGTCCTCGGCACGAACAACGCGGCGCACGCCGCCGAGCGGACGTTCGACGTCCAGGCACCCGGCTTCCGCGGCGCGACGCTCGCCGGCGCGGTCATCGGCGCGGTCCTCGCCGTGGGCCTGTGGTGGCTGCTGTGGTCCCGCCGTCGGCGCAAGGACCAGATCGCCGACCTCAAGGCCCGGCTCGCCGAGAAGGACGCCGTCAAGCCCGCGCCCGGAGATGCCGAGAAGGACGACTAGGTCGTCGCTCCGAGCGACGACCGACCCCTGAACCACGGCTGATGAACCCCAGTTCACCTGTCTGGAACCGGGGCGAACAGGACCATCCGGACCGATCGGGTACACGGACGGTGATCGACGCGTTGCGGCCCGGGTGTTCTCCGGGTGGTTACGCCGAGTCTGCCGTTTCGTGGTCGCGATCACATCTGAAAAGGTTTACGGTTGCACCATGGCATTCACGCTCTGGCTCAGTGCCGAGGAGGAGCGGATCCTCGAGCGGATCATGCGCGAAGAGGGTTCCCGGAACAAGCAGGCGGCCGTCATCAAGGCCATCCGCGAGAAGGGCGCCCAGATCGCCACCGCCGTGCAGGCGCGGGAGACCCCCGCGGCCGCCGGTGGTGACACCCTCGGCTCCACCGACCTCCAGGGGTCCTGACACACCTCGAAGCGGGCCCGCCGAACCACGGCGGCCCCCAGTGCAGGCGCGAGGCCCTCGGCGACGCCGAGGGCCTCTTCCATGCCCGGACGGCGTCCCGCCGGGTTCCCGGCCGGCGCGGATCTCACCCGATCGGCTCAAGCCGCGGCCCCGGTGATCCGATGCTGACCGCCATGAGGATGGACCCGATCGTCGCCGCCGTCGCGGCCGCCGCCCTGACCGCGGCCCTGCTCGTGGTGGCGGCCGTCGCCGGCGCGCTCCACGTGCGCCGGCTGCACCGCGACCTGCGGCGCACGCGCGACCGGCACCGCCGCTCGCTGCGTCGTGACCCGCTCACCGGCGTCGCCACCCGCGCCGCCCTCCGCGACCGGCTCGAGGCCCTCGACGGCAGCGACGGGTACGCGGTCGTCGTCGTCGACCTCGACGACTTCTCCGCCGTCAACGAGCGGCACGGCGAGGTCGTCGGGGACGCCGTCCTCGCCGAGGTCGCGCGCCGCGTCGCCCGGCTCGCCCGCCCGACCGACGTCGTCGGCCGGCTCGACGGCGACGCCTTCGCCGTCGTCCGCCCCGGCCGGGCGCAGGAGGCCGCGCTCGCGACGTGGGTCGAGGAGCTGCTGGCCGCCGTCCGGTCGCCGCTCGTCCTCACCGACGGCACCCGCTTCGTCGTCGAGGCCTCGGCGGGCTGTGCGACGTCCGCGGCGGGGATGCGCCCGCTCGCCGTCGTCCGCGCCGCCGAGCAGCGGATGATCACCGACCGTCGCTCCCGCAGGCTGCTCGACCGGGCGGTCGACGCCCGGCTCGGGCCGCGTAGCGCGGGGCTCGGCGAGGTCCGGGTCCCCGGTCCGCGCCGGATCTCCGTCCCGGCCCAGCGCTCGGGCCAGACGGCCGAGACGGTGCTCGTCGGCCGCTCGCGCTGAGCCGGCCGTCGCCGGTCAGGCGACGGCGCGGACCTGGTCGAGGACGACGGTCGCGACCTGCTCGGGGCAGGTCTCCGGCAGCCAGTGGCCGGCGTCCAGCTCGACGAACCGGTACGGCCCGACGACGTGCCGGCGGGTCCGCTCGGCGGCCGCGCGACCGAGCGCGAAGTCGCCGCGGCCCCAGACGTACGTCGTCGGCACCGCCACCGAGGGCGTCGGGGTGCGCAGCGACGCGGGCAGCCCGCGGTACCAGTTGAGCGCGCCCGTCGCGGCCCCGGGCGCCCGCATCCGGCGGGCGTAGTAGGCGGCCCGGTCGGCGGGCAGACCGCTGCCGACGAGGGTGCGCCCGACGTTCGCGGCGACGAGCCGGTCGGGCAGCACGGGCAGCTGGAAGAAGCCCATGTACCAGCTCCGCGCCCCCTGGGCGCTGTGCGTGAAGGCCCAGGCCATCGCCGCCGGGTGCGGGGTCGACAGCACCGTCAGCGAACGCAGCCGGTCGGCGTGCCGGGCCCCGAGCACCCAGGCCGTCGCACCGCCCCAGTCGTGCCCGACGACGTGCGCGCGCCGCACCCCCGCCGCGTCGAGGAGGGCCAGGACGTCGAGCGCCGTCTCGGCGGTCGCGTACGCGGAGCGGGCCGTGGGCCGGGCACCGGGGGAGTAGCCGCGCTGGTCGGGCACGAGCGTGCGCAGCCCCGCGGAGTGCAGGGCGGGGACCACGTCGTCGAACGCCGTCCCGTCCTGCGGGAACCCGTGGAGCAGGACGACGGTCCCCTCGCCGTCCCGCGGCCCGTCGTCGCGGACGTCGAACCGCAGGCCGTCCCGCTCGAAGGTGTCCATGCGTTCGACCCTATGCGGGCATCCGGGCTCCGGCGCCCGGTGCCGTCCCCGCCCCTACGCCCCCGGGGCGAGCGAGGCCGTGAAGATCGCCGCGAGGTCCTCCTCGGTGACGACGAGCGGCGCCGTCGCGAGCAGGCGCTGCTGCTTCGTCGCGCCGTCGACGAGGTCGGGCACGTCGGTCTCGGTGTAGCCGACCTCGGCGAGCCCTGAGGGCATCCCGACGTCGCACATCAGCTGCGCGACGACGGCGGGCAGCAGGCCGGGGCCGTCGTCGACGTCCGGCACCCGGCTGACCCCGCCGGCGAGCACCCGGGCGGCGGTGAGGTGCCGGTGCGGGTCGGCCTCGAAGGTGAAGGCGAACGCGGCCGGGGCGGTGAGGACGACCGACATCCCGTGCGGCACGATCGGCGCGTCCTGCGGGTAGCCGGCGGGCCGGTAGTCCCGGACCCGGCCGGCGATCGGGTAGGCGTCGGCGTGCGGGAGGTGGACGCCCGCGTTGCCGAAGCCGAGCCCCGCGAACGTCGCGGCGAGCGCCATCGCCTCGCGCGCGGCCCGGTCGGCGCCGTCCGCGACCGCCTGCCGGAACGAGCCGGCGAGCAACGAGAGGGCCTTCTCCGCCCACATCTGCGACACCGGGTTGGCCCCGCAGTACGGCACGCGGGCGTCGGGCGACCTGCGCTCGAAGGAGGTGTACGGGCGGGCGGTGAGGCTCTCCAGGGCGTGGCAGAGGATGTCCATCCCCGAGCACGCGGTGACCATCGCCGGCTGGGACAGGGTGAGGTCCGGGTCGACGACGGCGAGCGTCGGGCGCAGCGCGGGGTGGCTGATGCCGGTCTTCACGTGAAGCGAGAGGACGTCGAGCACGCAGACGGTCGTGCTCTCGGCCCCGGTGCCGGTCGTCGTCGGGACGGCGACGAGCGGCTTGAGCGGCACGGTCGGCGCGAGCCCGCGCCCGACCGGCGGGTTGAGGTAGTCGAAGAGGTCGCCCGGGTTCGTCGTCAGCAGGTCGACGGCCTTCGCGGTGTCGATGCTCGAGCCGCCGCCGACGGCGACGAACGCGTCCCACGGCCCGCCGTCGGTGGCGAACGCGACCGCCGCGAGCATGCTCTCGTCCGTCGGCTCGACCCGGACGCCGTCGAAGACGACCGCCTCGACGCCCGCGGCGCGCAGCCCGTCGGCGACCCGCTGCGGCGCACCGGTCGCGGCGACGCCCCGGTCGGTGACGACGAGCACCCGCCGGGCCCCGAGCCGCGCGAGGTCGGCGCCGACCTCGTCGCTCGCGCCCGCGCCGAGCTTGAGCTGCGGGGCGCCGTACGTGAACACGCTCTCGGGGTTCGCCGGCACGGCCAGGTCCCGCACGCCGGATCGCGACTGCGTCATGGCCCGAAGCGTAGGCGCGGCTGAGTAGCCGTACCCCTTCGGTCACCACCGCCGGGCGACGATGATCTCCCCGTGAGCCTCTACTCGGTCGCCGTCACCGTCATCGACGCCGTGCTCGGCCTCACGACGCGCCGCGAGCACCTCCACCTCGAGCGGATGCCCGCCGAAGGGCCCGCGGTCGTCGTCTCCAACCACCTGTCGATCAGCGACCCGCTCGTCCTCGGCTGCGCGCTGCGCCGGGCCGGACGGCGCGGCACGTTCCTCGCGATGGCGGAGGCGTTCTCCTGGCCCGTCGTCGGCGGGCTGCTGCGGCGCACCGGCCAGATCCCGGTCCGGCGCGGCGTCGACCCGGCCGCCGCGATGGCCCCGGCGCTCGAGGCGCTCGCGAACGGCTGGGTCGTCGCGCTCTACCCGGAGGGCCGGGTGACGACGGAGCCGGACTACCGGCCGCTGCCGCAGGCGAAGACCGGTGCGGTCCGGCTGGCGCTCGCGGCCGGCTGCCCGGTCGTGCCGGTCGCGCAGTGGGGCGCCCACCGGCTCGTGACCCGCGACCACCGGTCGACCCTGACCCGGCCGCTGCGCTGGTTCGGCCGCTTCCGCAGCGGCCGGGTGCCGCGCCGCCCCGTCGTCACCGTGCTCGTCGGGGAGCCGGTCACCGCCGCGCAGCTGCGCGAGATGGCCGGCCCGGACGGCGACCTGCGGGCGGCGACGGACCTCGTCATGCGCCAGGTCCGGGTGCTGCTCGCCCAGATCGCCGGTGACGACCTGCCCGACCTGCTCCGGCCGTCGTCCGAGGCGGCATGATCGTGCACTGACGCAGACGGACGACGGGGGGCCAGGGATGAGCGGGACCGGCGGGAGCGGGTGGCAGGCGCCGGGGCACGACCCGGCCGCGCCGACGCAGGCGTTCGTGCAGCAGCCGACGCTCGCGTTCGGGGCGCAGCCCGGGTACGGCCCGCCCGCCGCGGCCCCGTGGGTCGCGGGACCGGTGGCAGGGCCGGTCGGGCGTGCGGCCCGGCGGCACCCGGTCGCGGGGTCGCTCGCCGTGGCCGGTCTCCTGCTCGTGCTGTGGGCCGTCCGGGAGTACGTCGAGGTGCTGCGGCTCATCGGGGCGCGCGAGGTGGAGCCCGCGTTCGGTGTCGGGCTGGTCGTCGCGCTGCTGGCGGTCGTCGTCGGCGCGGGCGGCACGGCCGCGGCGTTCGCGCGGCTGCGCAGCGCGTGGCTGCCCGGGCTGCTGCTCGGTGCCGCGGTCCTCGGGACCGTGCTCGCGATCGTCCTCGACGCGGCGGTGCAGATCGGCTACGGCGGCGCCGACGCCGGCGAGGTCCTGCTCGGGGAGCTCGGCTACGGCTCCGGGTTCGGCGTCGTCTGGTGGGTCGTGCTGGCGAACCTCTCGCTCCTGCTGTGGGCGCTCGCCGTCCCGGCGCTCTGGCTGGACGGCCGTCGCGCCGCCCGCCGGACGGCGGCGCAGGGCCGACCCGGGCCGACCTAGAGCACCCGCTCCGCCGCCGCCGACGGCACCGCGCGCAGGAACGCCGGCGGGTCGAACCCGTGGTCCACGAACGCGGTCGCGACCGCCGCCGCGACCGACGCGGTCCGGGCCGCGTCGACGAGCGCGATCGCGGAGCCGCCGAACCCGCCGCCCGTCATCCGGGCACCGAGGGCGCCCGCCGCGCGCGCCGCCTCGCAGGCCACGTCGAGCTCGGCGCACGAGACCTCGTAGTCGTCGCGGAGCGAGGTGTGCGAGGCGTCGAGGACCGGGCCGACGTCGCGGACCCGACCCGCCGCGAGCAGCGTGGCCACCTCCCGCACCCGGGCGATCTCCGACACGACGTGCCGCACCCGGCGGACGACCTCCTCGGCGGCGCTGCCGCCGAGCACCTGGTGCAGCCGGGCCGCGGCCCGCTCGAGACCGTCGGGGCGGACCTCCCGCAGGGTGTCGATCCCCAGCACGTCGGCGGCCCGCTCGCAGGCGTCGCGGCGCGAACCGTACTGGCCGTCGACGAGCGCGTGGTGCGCGCGGGTGTCCATGACGAGCAGCTCGAGGCCGTGCGCCGGGAGGTCGAACGGCACGTGCTCCACGGTGAAGTCCCGGCAGTCGAGCAGCAGCGCCGACCCGGCCCGCGCGCGCAGGGACGCCGCCTGGTCCATGCCCCCGGTGGGGGCGCCGGCGATCTCGTTCTCGGCCCGCACGCACGCGGCGGCGAGCCGGGTGCGGCCCGCGTCGTCGCCGCCGAGGCCCAGCCCGGCGAGCTCGTCGACGGCGACCGCGACCGCGCACTCGAGGGCGGCGGACGACGACAGCCCGGCGCCGAGCGGCACCCGGCCGTCGATGACGACGTCCAGGCCCGGGACGTCGGACCCGGCCTGCGCGAGCGCCCACGGGACGCCCACCGCGTAGCCGGCCCAGCCCTCGACGGTGCCGGGGCCGATGTCCGCCAGCGCCCCCTGCCAGCCGCCGTCCGGGCCGGAGCCGGGCACCTGCGCGGACCGCACCCGCAGGACGTCGTCCTCGCGGCTGCCCACGGCGGCGAACGTCCTGGCGGGCAACGCGAACGGCATGCAGAGACCGCCGTTGTAGTCGACGTGCTCACCGATGACGTTGACCCGGCCGGGAGCCGCCCAGACGCCGTCCGGCTCGCGGCCATACGCCGCCCGGAACGCGTCCGCGGCGGCGAGCGCGGTGGCCCGGTCGTCGGCCGCGTCGTACCAGAAGGGCTGCGCCGCGACACGTCCGGCCGCGGAGCCGCCGGCCGCGGGGCCGTCCGGGCTCACGAGGCCACCTCGCGCAGGCGGGCGGCGATCTGCTCGGGCAGCGCGTCGTTGACCCACGCGCCCATGCCGCTCTCCGACCCGGCGAGGTACTTGAGCTTGCCGGGCGCCCGCAGGATCGAGAACAGCTGCAGGTGCAGCCGGCCGAGCTCGCGGTCCGCGCCGACCGGCGCCTGGTGCCAGCCCGCGATGTACGGCAGCGCCGTGACGCCCTCGAAGTAGCGGTCGGCGCGGCGCAGCAGCTCGAGGTAGACGTGCGAGAGCTCGTCCCGCTCGGCGTCGTCGAGCCCGGTGATGTCCGGGACGTCGCGGTGCGGGGCGAGGTGCACCTCGACCGGCCAGCGGGCCGCCGCCGGCACGTACGCCGTCCAGTGCTCGCCCGCGAGGACGACCCGCGTCGCGGCCCGCCGCTCGGCGTCCAGGACGTCGCGCAGCAGGTTGCCGCCGGTGCTGCGGCGGTGCGCCGCGGCCTGCCGCAGCAGGGCCGAGGTGCGCGGCGTGACGAACGGGTAGGCGTAGATCTGGCCGTGCGGGTGGTGCAGGGTGACGCCGATCTCCTGGCCGCGGTTCTCGAAGCAGAACACCTGCCGGACGCCGTCCGTGGCCGACAGCTCGGCGGTCCGGTCGGCCCAGGCCTCGACGACGGTGCGCACCCGCTCGGGGCGCAGCGACGAGAACGAGGCCCCGTGGTCGGAGGTGAAGCAGACGACCTCGCACCGGCCGACCCCCGGCCGCACCGGGAACAGCGGCTCGCCGTCCAGGTCGTGCGGCAGGCCCTCGACGCGGGTGCTCAGCGACGGGAACCGGTTCTCGAAGACGACGACGTCGTAGTCGCTCGCCGGCACCTCCGACGGGACGACGCCGCGCCCGGTCGGGCACAGCGGGCACTCGTCCTTCGGCGGCAGGAACGTGCGGTCGTTGCGGTGCGACGCGATGGCGACCCACTCGCCGGTGAGGACGTCGTAGCGCAGCTCGGACCCGCCGCCGGCGGGGCCCAGCGGGCGGGTGTCGACGGCGTCGCGGACCGTCTCGCCCGTGACGTACGCGGGGGAGTCGTCGAAGTAGAAGATGTCGCGTCCGTCGGCGAGGTGCGCCGTCGTGCGCCGGACCCGGCCTCCGGCCAGAGCGGTCGTCATCGCGCCGCCTCCTCCTCGGGATCGCTCGTGCCGAGCGAGTGGTCGTCATGGTCGACGAGCGGGTCGTGCCCGTCCCGATGGTCGGTGGGCGGGTCGTCGTCCTCGTGCGGGTCGTCGTCCTCGTCGTGCCCGCCGGCCGGTATGAGCCCGACCGTCGCCGTCCGGGCGGCGCCGGAGGCCAGCAGCAGCCGGCCGACCCTCGCCTGCACCGTACGCCGGGCGTCGTGGTCCAGCCCTTCGTCGGTGACCAGGACGTCGACCTCGTCGAGGCGGGCCATCGACGACAGGCCGACGACGCCCCACTTCGTGCTGTCCGCCGTGACGACGACCTGCCGGGCCGAGGCGATGAGCGCACGGTTCGTCTCCGACTCCACGAGGTTCGGCGACGTGAAGCCGGCCCGGGCGTCGAAGCCGTGCACGCCGAGGAACAGCCAGTCGACGTGGAGGGAGCGCAGCGCGGACACCGCGACCGGCCCGACGAGCGCGTCCGACGGGGTCCGGACGCCGCCGGTGAGGATCACGGTGAGGTCGTCGCGGGCGCTCGCGTGGAGCAGCTCGGCGACCGGCAGCGAGTTGGTGACGACGGTGAGGTTCGGCACCCGCCGCAGGTGGCCGGCGACGGCGTACGTCGTCGTCCCGGCCGAGAGGGCGACGCTGTCGCCGGGGGAGACGAGGTCGGCCGCCGCCTCGGCGATCGCGGCCTTCTCCAGGGTCTGCAGGCCGGACTTCGCGGCGAAGCCCGGCTCGTCCGCGCTGCGGCCGGAGACCGCGGTGGCGCCGCCGTGCACCCGCGCGACGAGACCCTTGCGGGCGAGCGCGGCGATGTCCCGCCGGATCGTCATGTCGGACACGCCGAGGAGCTCGACGAGGTCGCTGACCCGGGCGCCGCCGGTCAGGGTGACCTGCTCGAGGATGCGCTCCTGGCGCTGCCGCGCGAGCATCAGCCGGCCCGCGCCGGTCGTTCCCGGACCACGGCGTACCCGCCGGCCGGGAGGTGCACGTGCGGGCCGACGTCCGTGCCCGTCACGAGGTCGGTGCCGTGCGCGGGGACGTCGACGGCGTCGCCGGAGTGGTTGAGCACGAAGAGGAACGAGCCCTGCGGGCCGCTGCGCCGCACGACCTCGACCGGGCCGAGGCCGCCGCGGGCCCACGCCGGAAGGGGGGCCTGCGCCTCGTCGGGGCCGGGGAGGTCGACGACCGGCCGCACACCGGCGCCGTCGGTGACCTCGCGCAGCAGGGTGCCCAGGCCCGCCGGGTCGAGTGCCGTCCCGACGTACCAGACGACCCCGTCACCGACCTCGTGCCGGGTCACGGCGGGGGAGCCGGCGACCGGGCCGTCGGCGTACGTGCGCCAGGCGGTGGCTCCCCGCAGCGCGGTCAGCTCGGTCCAGACCCGGGCCGTCGAGCCGTCGTCGAGGGTGACGACGTCGTCGGCGCCGAGCGGGAAGAACTCCTCTGTCACGGCCCCGATGATCCCGGTGAACGCACCCGGGTAGCCACCGAGGTGGATGTGGTCGTCCCGGTCGGCGATCCCCGACAGGTACGTGACGACGGCGTGCCCGCCGCCGCGCACGAACGCCTCGACCGCGGCGGCCGTCGCGTCGTCCGTGAGGTAGAGCGTCGGGACGACGAGCAGCCGGGTGCCGGCCAGCCGGGCGAGCAGGTCCGCACCGTCGGCCTCGCGGGCGGGTCCGGCGAACTGCGTCGTGACGCCGCGCTCCCACAGCGCCCTGTGCACGGCGCGGGCGGCGGCCGGGTAGACGACGAGGGACGACGGCATCGACGGGCGCTGCAGCGCCCACCAGGACTGCCAGTCGAAGAGCATCGTGACGTCGGCCTCGACGCGGGTGCCGGCGACGTCCGCCGCGGCGGCGAGCACCTCGCCGAGCCGGACGACGTCCCGCCAGACCTTGGTGCCGGTCCCGGCGTGCGGCACGAGCGCGGAGTGGAACTTCTCCGCACCGGCCCGGCTGGCCCGCCACTGGAAGTACCCGACGGCGTCGGCCCCCCGCGCGACGTGCGCGAGCGCGTCGCGGACGAGCTGGCCGGGGGCCTTCGCGTGGTTGACCGGCTGCCAGTTCACCGCGCTCGTCGAGTGCTCCATGAGGAACCACGGCCCCCCGCCCGCGACGCCACGGGTCAGGTCCGAGCAGAACGCGAGCTCGTGCCGCGGGTCGTCGAGCCGGCCGTCGAGGTAGTGGTCCTGGGAGACGACGTCCTGCTCCGGGGCCCACGCCCAGTAGTCCATGCCGCTGATGTGCGTCGTGACCATGAAGTTCGTCGTGACCGGCACGGACGGCGTGAGCCGGCGCAGCAGGTCGCGCTCGGCGCAGTGGTACGCGAGGAGCTCGTCGGAGCAGAAGCGGGAGAAGTCGAGCGACTGGGTCGGGTTCGGCTGCGCGGTCGTCAGGCGCGGCGGCCAGACCTCCTCGACGTCGCTGTAGCGCTGGCTCCAGAACGCGGTGCCCCACGCGTCGTTGAGCGCGTCGACGCTGCCGTAGCGGGCCATGAGCCAGCGCCGGAACGCCGCCGCGGAGACGTCGCAGTAGCAGTGCACGTTGTGGCAGCCGAGCTCGTTGGAGACGTGCCACATCGCCAGCGCCGGGTGGTCGCCGTACCGCTGCGCGAGCCGCTCGACGAGCGTGAGCGCCTTCTCCCGGAACACCGGGCTGCTCGGGCACCAGGCCTGCCGGGAGCCGGGCCACAGCCGGTGGCCCTCGCGGTCGACGGGCAGCGTCTCGGGGTAGGCCCGGGCCAGCCACGGGGGCGGCGACGCGGTCGCGGTGGCGAGGTCGACGGCGATCCCGCCGTCGTGGAGCAGGTCGAGGACGCGGTCCAGCCACCCGAGCTCGAAGCGGCCCTCGGCCGGCTCGAGGTGCGCCCAGGAGAAGACCCCCACCGTGGCGAACGTGACGCCGGCCTCCTGCATGAGGCGGACGTCGTCCTTCCAGACCTCCTCGGGCCACTGCTCGGGGTTGTAGTCGCCGCCGAGCGCGAGACCGCGCACGGGCCACCTGCGGGAGGGCACGGGCGAGGTCGGGTCGGGCGTCGCGCTCACGCCGGAAGCCTGTCCCTGTCCGGCGGCTAAGTCAACAGAACCGAACATGACACTCCGTCTGGTCGACGGAACGGACGGTTGGCTTGTTCGAACAAGCACCCCGTCCGGGCGGGGGCCCGGCGGCCTCGCCGGCCGCCGGGCGGCGCTGCATGCCTCGCCTGCCGCGCCCGAGCCGCCGCCGGTGGCCCGACGGGCGGGTCATCCCGGCGAAACCTTGCTTCCCGCGCAGAAACCGATCCGACATCTCACGACAACCGGCGGGACGCACAAGGCGACGCCGGATGGCCTCGGAAGCGTTTCCAGGCCGGTGCGAGGCCGGGCCGCGGGTCGGGCGGTACGGCCCTCCCCGTGCGGCGCGGGTGTTCGCTACCGCGTTGGACTCAGTTCGGTTACGGCGACCTTGTGTCCCTTGACACACGACCATGGACCGACAAAGGTGTGCTGCATTGTGGGAGGTCGTGTTCGGTTGTGTTCGACCTCCACTCCCGGCCCGTGCCAAAGGAGGCACTTCATGTCCCGACCCCAGTCCGAGGCCGAGTACCTGGCCCGTCTGGTCCCCGCATCGGTCTCCGCGACCTCGTCGCGCCGCACCGTGCTCAAGGGTGCGCTCGGTGCAGGCGCCGCCCTCGGCGGCGCCGGTCTGCTCGCCGCCTGCGGCGGCTCCAGCAGCGGTGGCACCGACGCGACCGCAGGTGCTTCCGGCTCCGCCGCGGCGACGGGTGGCGAGGTGACCTTCGGGTCCAACGCCTCCGACGAGATCCCGAAGAAGGTCGTGCAGGCCCTGGCCGACGGCTTCAAGGCGGCCTCCGGTACGACCGTCAAGATCAACACCCAGGACCACAACACGTTCCAGGAGAACATCAACAACTATCTCCAGGGCAAGCCGGACGACGTCTTCACGTGGTTCGCCGGCTACCGGATGCGCTTCTTCGCGTCCAAGGGCCTCGCGGGCGACGTGAGCGACGTGTGGAAGAACCTCACGGGCTTCACGGACGGCTTCAAGTCCGCCTCGACGGGCGACGACGGCAAGCAGTACTTCGTGCCGTCGTCCTACTACCCGTGGGCGGTCTTCTACCGCAAGAGCGTCTGGACGGAGAAGGGCTACACCGTCCCGAAGACGCTCGACGAGCTCAAGACGCTCAGCACGCAGATGAAGAAGGACGGCCTCGACCCGATCGCCTTCGGCGACAAGGACGGCTGGCCCGCGATGGGCACGTTCGACGTGCTCAACATGCGGATCAACGGGTACCAGTTCCACATCGACCTCATGGCGCACAAGGTCGCGTGGGACGACCCGAAGGTGCAGAAGGTCTTCTCCACCTGGGCCGAGCTGCTCCCGTTCCACCAGGCCGACCCGCTGGGCCGTACCTGGCAGGAGGCCGCGCAGGCCGTCCAGAACAAGAAGGCGGGCATGTACCTGCTCGGCCTGTTCGTGACGCAGGAGATGACGGCCAACCTCGACGACGTCGACTTCTTCACGTTCCCGGAGATCGACTCGACGATCGGCGCCGACGCGCTCGACGCCCCGATCGACGGCTTCATGAAGGCCGCGAAGCCGAAGGACGACGCCCGCGCCAACGCGCTGCTCACGTGGCTCGGCGGCAAGGACGCCGGTGCGGTCTACGCGAAGACCGACCCGACGACCCTCATCGCCAACTCCGAGGTCGACACCTCGGGCTACACGGCGCTGCAGAAGAAGTCGGCCGAGCTCGTGGGGTCTGCGAAGAACATCGCGCAGTTCCTCGACCGCGACACCCGACCGGACTTCGCCTCGACCGTCATGATCCCCGCGATCCAGACGTTCCTCAAGGACCCCAAGGACGTGCAGGGCCTCTGCAAGTCCATCGAGGGCCAGGCGAAGACCATCTTCACCAGCTGAGTCGGCAACCCCCGGACGCCGCCGACGCCGGCGGCGTCCGGGGTCGAACGGAAGGCAGGTACCCCATGACGGTGGGTGGTTCGGACCTCCCGGTCGTCAACCCTGCCACGGTCGCCAAGGCCCCCGCGGGGGGCTCCCACAAGGGAGCCCCCCGCGGGGGTCGCGTCCGTCGGCTCACCGGCAACGACCGCATCGTCGTCTTCGCGATGGTGATCGTCCCGCTGTTCCTCACCATGGTCTTCGTCGTCCTGCCGGCCATCGCGTCGGTCGTGCTGTCGTTCGCGAGCTGGGACGGCATCGGCGGCGTCTCGAACATCAAGTGGATCGGCTTCGAGAACTACAAGAACATCGCCACGAACTACCCGCCGTTCTGGCCGGCGATCCGGCACAACGTGCTGTGGCTCGTCGTGCTCTTCTTCATCGCGACCCCGCTCGGCATGTTCTTCGCGGTCATCCTCGACAAGAACATCCGGTTCTCGCGGTTCTACCAGACGCCGATCTACCTGCCCGTCGTCCTGTCGCTGGCGCTCATCGGCTTCATCTGGCAGCTCCAGTACTCGCGCGACTTCGGCCTCATCAACGCGATCCTGCAGTTCCTCGGGCTGCAGGAGCCCGACGAGGCGATCGACTGGTTCGGCGACCCGAACATCGCGATCTGGGCGGCCCTGGCCGCCTCCGCCTGGCGGCACGCCGGCTACATCATGCTGCTCTACCTGGCGGGCCTGAAGGGCGTCGACCCCTCGCTGCGCGAGGCGGCGTCCGTCGACGGTGCCAACGAGGTGAAGACCTTCTTCAGCATCGTCTTCCCGGTCCTGCGCCCCATCAACATCATCGTCGTGGTCATCACGGTCATCGAGTCGCTGCGCGCGTTCGACCTCGTGTGGATCATCAACAAGGGCCGTAACGGCCTCGAGCTCATCTCCGCGCTCGTGACGTCGAACGTCACCGGCGAGGCGAGCCGCATCGGCTTCGGCTCGGCGCTCGCGACGATCATGCTGGCGATCTCGCTGATCTTCATCACGATCTACCTCGCGACGATCTTCAAGGAGGAGGAGCAGTGACGACGACCGCGTCCACGGCGCCGGCGCGGACCTCCGCCCCCGTCCGGCAGAACAAGAAGAAGACCCCGGTCAGCCGGTACTTCACCCACGCCTTCCTCGCGGTCATCGCGTTCGTGTGGGCGTTCCCGGTGCTCTGGGCCGTCGTCAACGCCTTCCGCGACTACCAGTACACGTCGGTCAACGGCTACGTGTCCTGGGGCGGCTTCACGCTGAAGAACTTCACCGACGCGTGGGAGCAGGCGAACTTCAGCCAGCACTTCATGAACTCGGTCATCATCACGGTGCCCGCGGTCATCCTCACGCTGTTCCTCGCCTCGGGCGTCGCGTTCGTCATCTCGCGGTTCAGCTGGCGGTTCAACATCGTCATGCTCGGGCTGTTCACGGCCGCGAACCTGCTGCCGCAGCAGTCCCTGCTCATCCCGCTGTACCGGATGGCGATCGCGGTCCCGCTGCCGGAGTGGATGAGCGACTCCGAGTTGCTCTACGACTCGTACTGGATGCTCATCCTCGTCAACGTCGCCTTCCAGACCGGCTTCTGCGCGTTCGTCCTCTCGAACTACATGAAGACGCTGCCCCGGGAGCTCTACGAGGCGGCGATGGTCGACGGCGCGAGCATCTGGCGCCAGTACTGGCAGCTCACCCTGCCGCTGTGCCGGCCGCCGCTCGCGGCGCTGGCGACCCTCGAGGTCACGTGGATCTACAACGAGTTCTTCTGGGCGACCGTGCTCATGCGCACCGGGGACAAGTTCCCGGTGACGAGCGCGCTCAACGCGCTGAAGGGCCAGTTCTTCACCGACCTCAACCTCCTGGCGGCCGGCTCGATCATCGTCGCGATCCCGACGCTGGTCATCTTCTTCGCCCTCCAGAAGCAGTTCGTCGCGGGCCTGACCCTCGGCGCGAACAAGGGCTGACCGCCCCGGAACACTCGAACGGCACGAGCACTGCGAACGGCCGGCGCGGGGACCTTCCCGCGTCGGCCGTTCGCACGTCCCACCGGAACACCCAGATCGGAAGAGGACCTCCATGCCCGACCAGCCGGCCCGACCGGACACCCTGCTCCTGCGCGCGGCCGGGGCCGCCGTCCTGCTCGACACGAGCGGACCGGGGCTGCCCTCCGTCCTGCACTGGGGCGCGGACCCCGGCGACCTCGACGCCGACGCCCGGGCCCGCCTCGTCGCGGCGCTCGCACCGGCCGTGCCGCACTCGGCGCTCGACACGCCCTGGCCGCTCACGCTGCTGCCCGGGGAGCCGGACGGCTGGTCCGGCCGGCCCGGGCTCGCCGGCCACCGGGACGGCGCGGACCTCTTCCCGCGGCTGGTCGCCGACAGTGCGCCAACGGTCACCACGACGGACGACGGCGCCCAGGAGCTCGTGGCCGCGGCCGCCGACGCCGCGGCCGGGGTGGCGACGCGCAGCGTCCTGCGGCTCGAGGCCGACGGACTGCTCCGCGTGCGGCACACGGTGACCAACACGGGAGCAGGCACGTACGTGCTCGCCGGCCTGACCGCCGTCCTGCCGGTCCCGGCGCGGGCCGGCGAGCTGTTCGACCTCACCGGCCGCTGGTGCCGGGAGCGCAGCCCGCAGCGCAAGCCGTTCGACCACGGCACGCACGCCCGGGAGTCCCGCCGCGGCCGCACCGGTCACGACGCGACGCTCCTGCTCGTCGCGGGCACGGCGGGCTTCGGGTTCCGGCACGGGGAGGTCTGGGGCGTCCACGTCGCGTGGAGCGGCAACCACGCCCACCTCGCCGAGCGGCTCGCGGAGGGGGCGGGCGCGGGTGGCGCCGGCGTCCTCGGCGGGGGAGAGCTCCTGCTGCCGGGTGAGGTCCGGCTCGCGGCGGGGGAGTCGTACACCTCGCCCTGGGTCTGCTTCTCCTGGTCCGGCGAAGGCCTCGACGGGCTCACCGCCCGCGTCCACCGCTGGGTGCGGGCCCGCCCGCAGCACCCGCGCCGGCCGCGCCCGCTCACCCTGAACTCGTGGGAGGCGGTCTACTTCGACCACCGGCTCGACCGGCTCACCGAGCTCGCCGAGCGCGCCGCCGAGATCGGCGCCGAGCGGTTCGTTCTCGACGACGGCTGGTTCGGCAGCCGCCGCAACGACCACAGCGGGCTCGGCGACTGGACGGTCTCCGACGCGGTCTGGCCGCAGGGGCTGCGCCCGCTCGCGGACCGGGTCCGTGGCCTCGGCATGGAGTTCGGCCTGTGGTTCGAGCCGGAGATGGTCAACCCCGACTCCGACCTCGTCCGGGCGCACCCGGACTGGGTGCTCGGCCCGGCCCCGGGCGCCGACGAGCCGGCGGTCACATCCGGCCCGGTGGACGGTGCCCGGCTGCCGCGGCCGTGGCGCCGCCAGATGGTCCTCGACCTGGCCCGCCCCGAGGTCTTCGACCACCTGCTCGGGCGGATCTCGGCGCTCGTCGACGAGATCGGCATCGCCTACATCAAGTGGGACCACAACCGGGACCTCCACGAGTCGCTGACGCCGGGGCCGGACGGCGTCCGGCGGGGCGGCGTCCACCTCCAGACGCTCGCGATCTACCGGCTGCTCGACGCGCTGCGCGAACGGCACCCGGGCCTGGAGATCGAGTCGTGCTCGTCGGGCGGGGCGCGCGTCGACCTCGGCATCCTCGACCGGACCGACCGGGTCTGGGCCTCGGACACGAACGACGCCCTCGAGCGGCAGTCGATCCAGCGCTGGACCGGCCTGCTCGTGCCGCCGGAGCTCGTCGGCTCGCACGTCGGCCCGCCCGTCGCGCACACGACCGGGCGGCAGGCGCACCTGTCGTTCCGCTGCGTCACGGCGCTGTTCGGGCACGCCGGCATGGAGTGGGACGTCACGACGTGCAGCCCGGAGGAGGTCGCCCAGCTCAAGGGCTGGGCCGGGCTCTACAAGGAGCTGCGCGGGCTGCTGCACAGCGGGGACGTCGTCCGCGCCGACCTGCCCGAGGGCGGGCCGGCCGCCGGGGCGTGGCTGCACGGCGTCGTCGCCCCGGACCGGCGGGAGGCGGTCTACTCCTTCGTCCGGCTCACGACGTCGGCGGACCTGCAGCCGCCGCGGCTGCTCCTGCCCGGCCTGGACGACGCCCTCGAGTACGAGGTCGTCCGCCGGGACGAGGCGGGTGCGCCGTGGGCGGTCGAGACCGTGCCGGTCCCGTGGTTCGCGGCCGGGCGGACCGTGGCGAGCGGCGCCGTCCTGCGCACCGTCGGGCTCGCGGCGCCGCTGCTCAACCCGGAGCAGGCCGCCGTCCTGCACGTGCGCGCACGCTGACCGGACCGCCCGGCCGGGTGCCCCGGCACCCGGCCGGGCGGGAGTTGTCCGGGCCGGTCCGTCCCGGGGGTGCCGGGGTGCCAGAATGGCCGCCATGTGCGCCGCGGCCCAGCCCCGAACGGACACCCCCCGACTCCTGTCGGGCATGCAGCCCACGGCGGACTCCCTGCACCTGGGCAACTACCTCGGGGCGCTGACGAACTGGGTGGCGCTGCAGGACAGCCACGAGGCCTTCTACTTCGTCGCCGACCTGCACGCGATCACCGTCGAGCAGGACCCGGGCGTGCTCCGGCAGCGCACCCGGCTCACGGCCGCGCAGTTCCTCGCGGCAGGGGTGGACCCGCAGCGGTCGGTGCTCTTCGTCCAGAGCCAGGTGCCCGAGCACGCCCAGCTCGGCTGGGTGCTCCAGTGCCTCACCGGCTTCGGCGAGGCCGGCCGGATGACCCAGTTCAAGGACAAGTCCTCCCGCGAGGGCGCCGAGCGCGCGTCGGTGGGCCTGTTCACCTACCCGATCCTCCAGGCCGGCGACATCCTCCTGTACGACGCGGCCCGGGTGCCCGTCGGCGAGGACCAGCGCCAGCACCTCGAGCTGACCCGGGACCTCGCCCAGCGGTTCAACACCCGGTTCGGCGCGACGTTCGTCGTCCCCGAGCCGTACATCGTCAAGGCGACGGCGAAGATCCTCGACCTGCAGCACCCCGCGAAGCAGATGAGCAAGAGCCTCGGCGGGTCCGGGTGCCTCAACCTGCTCGACGACCCGAAGGTCTCCGCGAAGAAGATCCGGTCCGCGGTCACCGACACCGGTCGCGAGGTCGTCTTCGACCGGGAGAACAAGCCCGGCGTCTCGAACCTCCTGACGATCCTCGCGACGCTCGGCGGCTCGACCGTCGAGGCCCTCGAGGAGCGCTTCGCCGGTGCCGGCTACGGCGACCTCAAGAAGGAGGTCGCCGAGGTCTACGTCGGCTTCGCCGAGCCGTTCAAGGCGCGGGTCGACGACCTCCTCGCCGACGCGGACCGGCTCGACGGCATCCTCGCGGACGGTGCGCACCGGGCCCGCGAGGTGGCCGCCGCCCGGCTCGCCGCCGTGTACGACGCCGTCGGCTTCCTCCCCGGGAGGGGCTGACGTGAACGTCGCGGACGACGTCGAGGACGACTGGCAGACGATGAGCATGCCGATCACACGGATGCCGCGCAGCGGCAACGTGACGATCGGGGTCGCGATCGACATCCCGCACCCGTGGGGCGCTGAGCTGCAGAACTGGCGTGCCGAGTTCGGCGACCCGGTCGCCTGGGCCATCCCGCCGCACGTGACGCTGCTGCCGCCGACGGACGTCGAGCTCGGCACCTTCGACGTCGTCGAGAAGCACCTGGAGACGATCGCGACCCGGGCGCAGCCGTTCCGGCTGCGGCTGTCGGGCACCGGGACGTTCCGGCCGGTGTCGTCGGTCGTCTTCGTCAAGGTCGCGCACGGGGCGCCGTCCTGCGACATCCTCCAGCAGCGGGTCCGGACCGGGCCGCTCGTCCGCGAGCTCGCGTTCCCGTTCCACCCCCACGTGACCGTCGCGCACGACGTCGACGACCCCTCGCTCGACCGGGCGCTGTCCGCGCTGGCCGACTTCGAGTGCTCGTTCCTCGTGGACAGCTTCGGGCTCTTCGAGCACGGGACGGACGGCGTGTGGCGGCCGAAGCGGCGCTTCGCCTTCGGGGGCGGCGGCGGGTGAGCCGCCCGTGAAGACGCTCGCCGACCTCAACGCCCGCTGGCGGGCGACGTTCGCCGGCCGGGTCTGGACCCGCTACTCGGACGCGCGCGGCAACGTCCTCGCCGGTGGCATCGCCTACTTCGCGTTCTTCTCGGTGTTCCCCGCGCTGGCGATCGGGTTCACGGTCCTCGGGCTCGTCCTCGGGCGGGACAGCGCGCTGCAGACCGAGCTCGCGAACTACGTGAACAAGGCGCTCGGCACGACGGTCATCGGGCTCGAGCCGGACGACGGGCTGGTCTACGTCGGTGACCTCGTGCAGTCCAGCGCGCTGACGTTCAGCGCCGTCACGGGGTTCGTCATCCTCCTCTTCACCGGGCTCGGGTGGCTCGACGCGATGCGGCAGGGGATCCGGGCGGTCTTCGGCCGGCCGGGCGGCGGCAACCCGCTGCTGTCGAAGGTGCGCGACATCGGCACCCTGGCGACGTTCGGGCTCGCGGTGCTCGTCTCCGCGGTCGCGAGCGTCGTCGTCTCGACCGCGTCGCACGCCGTCCTCGGCTGGCTGGGGCTCGACGGCGTGACCGGGGCCGGCCCGCTCGTGCGGGTGCTCAGCGCGCTCGCGATCCTCGCCGTCGACACCGGGATCTTCCTGCTGCTCTTCCGCGGGCTGTCCGGGGTGGCCGTCCCGCTGCGGCACCTGTGGCAGGGCGCGCTCGCCGGCGGGGTCGCGCTCGGCCTGCTCAAGGTCTTCGGCGGGGTGCTGCTCGGTGAGCTGTCCGCAGCGCGCCGGTTCCTCGCCGCGTTCGCGGTCGTCGTCGGTCTGCTCGTGTGGATGAACCTCGTCGGCCGGCTCACGCTGCTCGCCGCGTCCTGGTCCGCGACCCGGGCGGCCGAGGCCGGTGAGCTGCCGGAGCTGCCGGGCGCCGCGGCCGCCGCTGCGGACCCGGACGGCGCGGACGACGCGGACGGTGCCGACGCCGGCCAGGACAGCGCTGCCCGCGGCCCGCGGGCCGTCGTCGCCGCCCGCGCCCGCCAGGCGGCGGTCACGGCCAGGACCCCGACCTACGGGGTCCGCGCGGCCGACCGCACGACGTTGGCCGCCGGGGTCGTCCTCGGCGTCGCCGCCGCGTCGGCCGCCAGGGTGGCCAGGGGTGCGGTCCGCGCGGTCGTGGACGCCGTCCGCGACTGAGCCCGGCAGCGGCCCGCCTACTCGACGCAGAACTCGTTGCCGTCCGGGTCCTGCAGGACGACCAGGTCGTCGGACGTGCGGACCACGACGGCACCCAGCCCGACGAGGCGCTCGACCTCGTCGGGGATCGGTCCGGGCGCCCGCAGGTCGAAGTGCACCCGGTTCTTCGCGGTCTTGGGCTCCGGCACCCGGACGAACCACAGGTTCGGGCCGCCCCACCCCGGCGCCTCGACGTAGGCCTTGTCCGCGGTGGCGTCCTCGTCGACGGTGGACCCGAGCGCCGCCGCCCAGAACCGTGCGGCCACGAGGGCGTCCCGGCAGTCGAAGGTCACCGACTTGATGAACGAGGCCAGCATGCGGCCGAGGCTACGACCCGCCCGGCACGAATGCCGACACATGGGCTCGGACGGGGGCCCAGACACCCGGAGAGCACACCGTTCCTCACCGGGTCGCGGATCGTGACGTCGGGTCAGCCCTTCGAGGACCCGGGATCGGACAGCCCGAGGCCCTCGAGCTCCGGGAACGCCTTGCCGGCCGCGGCACCGGCCGGCGCCGACGTCGGCTCGCTCCTGGGCGGCGCTGCGCCGTCGGTGCTCCGGTCCTTCGCGTCGTCCTTGGTGTCGTCCTTCGAGGTGTCCTTCGTGTCCGCCGCCCCGGCGCCGGTGCGCTCCCCGGCCGCGGCGTCCTTGCCGTCGGCGCTCCCGGACCCCTCGGCCCCGCTCTGCCCGTCCTTGTCGGCGACGGGGTCGCCCGGCTTCGCCCCGCGCCCCCCGAGCCGCCGCAGCAGCAGCCCGGGCACGATCGTGTCCCCCTCGGCCTGCCGCAGCCGGGCCCGCCGCAGCACGAGGACCGCGCTGACGAGGCTGAAGGCCGCGACCGCCCCGAGGACCACCCCCGCCGCCCAGGCGTCCGCGGTCGAGCCGGCCGTGCCGGTGTCCGCGCCGAGCGTCGGCAGCGCGGTGGACGACGGGGCGGGCGGCGGCGTCGTGACCTGCCCGAACGTCGGGGTCACCGCACCGGGAACGGTCGGTGTCGCGCCGGGGCTGAGCGTCGCGCCGGGCGTGCCGCCGTCCCCGAGCCGGCCCGCGGCGACGTCCTCGGGGCTCACGAGCCGCCCGACCGGCTGCGCGGTCGCGGCGGTGGCGAACGCCCAGTCGAGCAGCTGCCGGGCCATCTCCGACGTCCGGCCGTCGGCGCGCAGCACCGTGACGACGTACGAGCGGCCGCCGCGGGTCGCGGCCCCGACGAACGAGCCGCCGGCCTTGACCGTGTACCCGTTCTTCACCCCGGTCGCGCCCGTGTAGCTGCCGAGGAGCCGGTTGTGGTTCTGGATCTGGAACCGCTTGCGCGCCTTGCCGTTCCCGATCCCCTTGCCGGGGAAGGCGTACGTCCGGGTCGTCATGATCTTCGCGAGGTACGGACGGCGCAGCGCGGCCCGGCCGAGGAGCGCGAGGTCGTACGCGCTCGTGACCTGGCCGGGGGCGTCGAGGCCGCTCGTGTTCACCGGCACGGTGTCCAGGGCGCCGAGCCTGCGGGCCTCCGCGGCCATGAGCTCCGCGGACGCCGTCGGGCCGCCGGCGAGGTCGGCGAGGGCGTGCGCGGCGTCGTTCCCGCTCGCCATGAGCAGGCCGTGCCACAGGTCGTCACCGGTGTACGTCGACCCGGGGGAGAGCCCCACCTTCGTGCCGTCCGCCCGGGCGTCCGCCGCGAGAGCGACGTACGTCGACCTCGGGTCCACCTTGGCCTCGAGCGCCAGCGCGGTGAGGATCTTGATCGTGCTCGCCGGCATGAAGGGGACGTGCGCGTTGCACGACGCGACGACGGCACCGGTCGTGGCGTCGGCGACGACCCACGCCGCAGCCGGCAGCACGGGCGGCTGCGCGGCACCCGGCGGCACCGAGACCTGGACGCCGGGGGCGGACAGCGCCGCTCCGCCGACGGCTGACGTCGGGCGCGGCAGCGGGGTGGGCGGTGACGTCGCGGTGCCGACGACGACCTGGATGGCGTTCGCGCAGCGGGGCGGCTTGGCCGGCACCGCGGGCGGGCCTGCGGGCGTCGTCGGGCGGACGGCGGGGGTGGTCGGGGTCGTCGTCGCGGCGTCCGCCGGACCGGCCGCGGGCAGCACGAGCAGCCCGAGCACCGCCGCGGCGGCGGCGGTGCGGACGGCGGCGCGCGCCACCAGGCCCCTCCCCACGGACCGAGGCTAACCCGTCCGGCCGTGCGCGTGCCCGCCATCACGTCCTGTGCACACCACCGGCACCGGTCGCGCCCCGCCACTACGGTGGGTCCCGTGACTGACACGTCTGGTGGCGGACGGGCCGGCTTCTTCGCGATCGTGCCCGCGGGCGGTGCGGGGACCCGGCTCTGGCCGCTGTCCCGCGCGGGACACCCGAAGTTCCTCCTCGACCTCACCGGGAGCGGGCGCACCCTCCTGCAGCAGACCTGGGACCGGCTCGTGCCGCTCACCGGCACGGACGGCGTCCTCGTCGTCACCGGGGCCGCGCACGCGAAGGCCGTCGCGGGCCAGCTCGACGCCCTGCCCGCCGGCAACCTGCTCGCCGAGCCGTCGCCGCGCGACTCGACGGCCGCGATCTGCCTCGCAGCCGCCGTCGTGCGCCGCCGCGACCCGGACGCCGTCGTCGGCTCGTTCGCCGCCGACGCCGTGATCCGGGACGTCCCCGCGTTCCACGCCGCGGTCGGCGAGGCGGTCGCCGCCGCGGGCGCCGGCTACGTCGTGACGATCGGCATCGAGCCCGACCACCCGTCGACGGCGTTCGGCTACATCAGGCTCGGGGCCCCGCTCGGCGTCGACGGTGCGCCGTCCGCGCACGTCGTCGAGCGGTTCGTCGAGAAGCCGGACGCGGCGACCGCCGCCGCCTACCTCGCCGAGGGCACGTACCGCTGGAACGCCGGCATGTTCGTCGCCCGCGCCGACGTCCTGCTCGACCTGCTCGCGCAGTTCCGCCCCGGTCTCGCCGCCGGCCTGGAGACCATCGCCGCGGCCTGGGACACCGACCGCCGGGACGCCGTCCTCGCCGAGGTCTGGCCGACCCTGGAGAAGGTCGCCATCGACTACGCGCTCGCCGAGCCGGCAGCCGCCGCGGGCCGGGTCGCCGTCGTGCCCGCCGCCCTCGGCTGGGACGACGTCGGCGACTTCGCCGCGCTCGCGGACCTCGTCGCCGAGACCGCGGGCAGCGAGGGCGGCGGCACGAGCACCGCGTCCGGGGACTTCCGGGTCTCGGTCCTCGGGGACGGCGCCCACGTGCTGTCCGCGCACGCCGGCGGGTTCGTCGTCCCGTCGTCCGGCCGGGTCATCGCCGTCATCGGTCTCGAGGACGTCGTCGTCGTGGACACCCCGGACGCCGTCCTCGTGACGACGCGCGCGCACGCCCAGGCGGTCAAGGCGATCGTCGACCGGCTCAAGTCCGAGGGACGCCACGAGCTCACGTGATGTGAGCGGGGACACCGGTTGGTCCCGGGTGCGGCCTGGGGCCTCTCGGTAGCCTCGACCAGGGTGCGGCGGGTGTGCGCCGCCCGCGACGAGGAGGTCGGGATGACTGACGCGAGGACCGAGTCCGGGTTGCCGATGGAGCCGCTCTACGGCCCCGACGCCCTGGCGGGCTTCGACCCCGCGGTGCAGCTCGGCGTCCCGGGGGAGTACCCGTTCACCCGCGGTGTCTACCCCTCGATGTACACCGGCCGCCCGTGGACGATGCGCCAGTACGCCGGCTTCGGCGCGGCCAAGGAGTCCAACGAGCGCTACCACCAGCTCGTCGCCGCGGGCACCGGCGGCCTCTCGGTCGCCTTCGACCTGCCGACGCAGATGGGCTACGACTCCGACGACCCGATGGTCACCGGCGAGGTCGGCAAGGTCGGCGTCGCGATCGACTCCATCGAGGACATGCGCGTGCTGTTCGGCGGGCTCCCGCTCGACCAGATCTCGACGTCCATGACGATCAACGCCCCGGCCGCCGTCCTCATCCTGCTCTACCAGCTCGTCGCGGCCGAGCAGGGCATCGAGGGCTCGAAGCTCACCGGGACGATCCAGAACGACGTCCTCAAGGAGTACATCGCCCGCGGCACGTACATCTTCCCGCCGAAGGCGTCCCTGCGGCTCATCAGTGACATCTTCGCCTACTGCCGCGAGGAGCTGCCCCGCTGGAACACGATCTCCATCTCGGGCTACCACATGGCCGAGGCCGGGGCGACGCCCGCGCAGGAGGTCGCCTTCACGCTGGCGAACGCCAAGGAGTACATCCGCGCCGCGCAGGCCGCCGGGCTCGGCGTCGACGACATCGGCCCCCGGCTGTCCTTCTTCTTCGTGGCGCGGACGACGCTCCTCGAGGAGGTCGCGAAGTTCCGGGCCGCGCGCCGGGTCTGGGCGAAGATCGTGCGCGACGAGTTCGGCTCGACGAACCCCAAGTCGCAGATGCTGCGGTTCCACACCCAGACCGCGGGCGTCCAGCTCACAGCGCAGCAGCCCGAGGTCAACCTCGTGCGCGTCGCGCTCCAGGGGCTGGCCGCCGTCCTCGGCGGGACGCAGTCGCTGCACACGAACTCCTACGACGAGGCGATCGCGCTGCCGACGACGAAGGCCGCCCGGCTCGCGCTGCGCACGCAGCAGGTCATCGCCTACGAGACCGACGTGACGAAGACCGTCGACCCGTTCGCCGGGTCGTACGTCGTCGAGTCGCTCACGGACGCGCTCGAGACCGAGATCCTCGCCCTGATCCAGGCCGTCGAGGACCGCGGCGGCGCCGTGGCCGCGATCGAGCAGGGCTTCCAGAAGGAGGAGATCGAGCGCTCCGCGTACGCGATCGCCCAGCAGATCGACGACGGCGACCGCACGATCGTCGGGGTCAACAAGTACACGATCGACACCGACGAGCCGTACGAGCCGCTGCGCGTCGACCCGACGATCGAGGCCCAGCAGCGCGAGGCGCTCGCCCGGCTGCGGTCCGAGCGCGACAACGCCGCCGTCGAGAAGGCGCTCGACGCGCTGCGCGCCGCGGCCGAGGGCACCGACAACGTGCTCTACCCCATGAAGGAGGCGCTCGCCGCGAAGGCGACCGTCGGCGAGGTCTGCCACGCGCTGCGCGGCGTCTGGGGCACCTACGTCCCGGCCGACTCCTTCTGACGCTCCAGGAAGCGCGTTACAAGACCGCGACACGGAGTTGACGTGTGCGCGGCACGTGAACGACGTCACAGGTCTAGCCTGAAATCACCGTGTCCACGCAGACCCTCGCCCCAGTCCTCGCGCCCTACGCCGACGAGCTCGTCGCGTTCCGCCGCGACCTGCACGCGCACCCCGAGCTCGGCCGCCACGAGTTCCGCACCACCCAGCGGGTCGCCGAGCGGCTGCAGCGCGCGGGGCTGCAGCCCGAGCTGCTGCCCGGCACCGGTGTCGTCTGCGACGTGGGCCGGGACGGCGGCCTCGGCCGGCCCGTCGTCGCGCTGCGCGCCGACCTCGACGCGCTGCCGCTGCCCGACGAGTGCGGCCGGGAGTGGTGCTCGACCGTGGACGGCGTCTCGCACGCCTGCGGCCACGACGTCCACACCACCGCGGTCCTCGGCGCCGGGCTCGCCCTCGCCGACCTCGACGCCCTCGGCCTGCTGCCGGGGCGGGTGCGCCTCGTCTTCCAGCCCGCCGAGGAGGTGCACCCCGGGGGTGCCCTCGACGTCCTCGCCGCCGGGGCCCTGGACGGCGTCGACCGCGCGTTCGCGCTGCACTGCGACCCGGGCAACGACGTCGGCACGGTCGCGACCCGGCCCGGTCCCATCACGTCCGCCTCGGACGCCGTCCACGTGCGTCTGCACGGCAGCGGCGGCCACACCTCGCGCCCGCATCTCACCGAGGACCTCGTCTTCGCGCTCGCGCAGGTCGTCACCCAGGTGCCGGCGATCCTCACCCGCCGGCTCGACCCGCGGGCCGGTGTCGCCATGGTCTGGGGCCGCATCGTCGCGGGCGGGGCGTCCAACGTCATCCCGCGCACGGGCGAGGTGCACGGCACCCTGCGCTGCCTCGACTCGACCGTCTGGGCGCAGGCCGGCGCCCTCGTCACCGAGGTCGTCCACGAGGTGGTCCGGCCGTACGGCGTCCGCGCCGACGTCACGGTCGTGCGCGGCGTCCCGCCGACGGTGAACGACCCGGAGGCCGTGCTCGTCGTCGAGGAGGCCGTGCTCGCCGAGCTCGGGCCCGGCACGGTGACCCTCGCCGAGCAGAGCCTCGGCGGCGAGGACTTCGCCTGGATGCTCGAGAAGGTCCGCGGGGCGATGCTCCGCCTGGGCACCCGCACGCCGGGCGGCCGGACCTACGACCTCCACCAGAGCGACTTCGACGCCGACGAGCGCGCGGTCCTCGTCGGGGCCCGGGTGCTCGGGGCGGCGGCGGTCCGGGCGCTCGGCGAGCCGGGCCTGGGCTGACCCGCGGCGCCCGGCGTGTCGGGAACGTCCCCTTGCCCGACCCGCGCTGGCAGGTTGTGCTGATCGGCGCCGGGTCGAACCGTCAGTTGTGGTGGTCACAGTTCGGCCACCCCGTGCCCCGGAACCCCCTGCGGGTCACCTGCGGCCACTAGGGTCGGGCGCATAAACGACGCGACGGACCGCCCGGGGCCCACGGCTTTGCGGCGCGGACGGCGCGACACCCCGAGTCTTAAGGAGACACCCTTGCGTCGGGTGACGAAGCTTGCCGCGGTGGTCGCGACCGCCGCGCTCGCGCTGGCCGCGTGTGGCGGCAGCAGCTCCGGTGGCGGCACGACCACCGAGTCCGGCTCCCCGGCCGCGACGACCTCGAGCGCCCCGGCGCTCAAGGTCGGCCTGGCCTACGACATCGGCGGCCGCGGCGACAAGTCGTTCAACGACGCCGCCGCCGCCGGCCTCGACAAGGCCAAGGCCGAGCTCGGGGTCGAGATCAAGGAGCTCTCGGCGACCCAGGGCGAGACGGACGCCGACAAGGAGGCCCGCCTCACGCTGCTCGCGCAGGCCGGCTACAACCCGGTCATCGCGGTCGGGTTCCTCTACGGCACCGCCCTGAAGAGCGTCTCGGCGAAGTTCCCGAACACGCAGTTCGGTGTCGTCGACTCCGTGGTCGAGGGTGCGCCGAACGTGACCGGCCTCGTCTTCGCCGAGAACGAGGGCTCGTACCTCGTCGGTGCGGCGGCCGCCCTCAAGAGCAAGACGGGCAACGTCGGCTACATCGGTGGCTGCCTCATCCCGCTCCTGCAGAAGTTCGAGGCGGGCTTCACCGCCGGCGCCAAGGCCGTCAAGCCGGACATCAAGGTCCAGGTCAAGTACCTGTCGAACCCGCCGGACTGCAAGGGATTCAACGACCCGGCGGCGGGCACCGAGACCGCGAACGGCATGTACGACGCGGGCGCGGACATCATCTTCGCGGCAGCCGGCGGCTCCGGCACCGGTGTCTTCCAGTCCGCGAAGGCCAAGAAGACGCTCGCCATCGGCGTCGACAGCGACCAGTACCAGACGGCCGCGGCCGACCTCCAGCCGGTCATCATGACCTCGATGCTCAAGCGCGTCGACGTCGCGGTGTTCGACTTCATCAAGTCGTTCAAGGACGGGGCGCCGCTCACCGGCGTCCAGACCTTCGACCTGAAGAAGGACGGCGTCGGCTACTCGACGTCCGGCGGCCAGGTCGACGACATCGCCACCAAGCTCGACGAGTACAAGGCGAAGATCGTCTCCGGCGAGATCACGGTCCCGGCCGAGCCGACCAAGTGACCTGTGCCCCGGACGGCGCGAGCCGTCCGGGGTGGTCATGATCTGACAGCACGCGACGGGCCCAGGGGCGCTACGGTTCCCCCGGGCCCGTCGTCGTCGTTCCACGCGCCGTCGACGACGGTGACCCGTGACGGCGCAAGGAGGCCCATGAGCGAGCACCCCGAGCGGTCCACCACGACCGCCGGACCCGCCACGACCGTGCCTGCGGTCGAGCTGAACGGCATCACGAAGAGGTTCCCCGGCGTCGTCGCGAACTCCGACGTCACGCTCAAGGTCGCGCGCGGCACGGTGCACGCGATCGTCGGCGAGAACGGCGCGGGCAAGTCGACGCTCATGAAGATCCTCTACGGGATGCAGCGCCCCGACGAGGGCACCATCGAGGTCGACGGTGCGCCGGTCGCCTTCCACACGCCGGCCGACGCGATCAAGGCCGGCATCGGCATGGTGCACCAGCACTTCAAGCTCGCCGACAACCTCACGGTGCTCGAGAACGTCGTCCTCGGCAGCGAGCCCCGCCGCGGCTGGCGGCTCGACATCGAGGGCGCCCGGCAGAAGATCGTCGAGATCTCCGACCGGTACGGGCTCGACGTCGACCCCGACCCGCTCGTCGAGGATCTCGGCGTCGGTGAGCGGCAGCGCGTGGAGATCCTCAAGGTGCTCTACCGCGGCGCCCGGACGCTGATCCTCGACGAGCCGACCGCCGTCCTCGTGCCGCAGGAGGTCGACGAGCTGTTCGACGCCCTCCAGGAGCTCAAGGCCGAGGGCCTCACCGTCATCTTCATCTCGCACAAGCTCGACGAGGTGCTCAAGGTCGCCGACGAGATCACGGTCATCCGCCGCGGCACGACCGTGCGGACCGTGCTCCCGAGCGAGGTGACGCCCCGTAAGCTCGCCGAGCTCATGGTCGGCAGCGAGCTGCCGTCGCCGCAGACGAGCGAGTCCACGGTCACCGACCGCCCCGTCCTCGAGGTCAAGGGCCTCACCGTCCGCGACCGCGAGGGCCGCCCCGTCGTCGACGACGTGACCCTGACGATCCACGCGGGCGAGGTGCTCGGCATCGCGGGTGTCGAGGGCAACGGCCAGGCCGAGCTCGTCGAGGCGATCATGGGCATCCGGCCCGCCGAGGGGAGCGTCGTCCTCGAGGGCCGCGACCTCGTCGGCGTCCCGACCCGGGAGCGCCGCACCGCGGGCGTCGCGTTCATCCCCGAGGACCGGATCCGGCAGGGCCTGCTCCTGGAGTCCCCGCTGTGGGAGAACCGGATGCTCGGCCACCAGACCTCCCCGCCGAACGCCCGGGGACCGCTCGTCAACCGGCGCGGCGCCCGCGCCGACACCGAGCGGATCGTGCGGGACTACGACGTCCGGACGCCGTCCATCGACGTCACGGCGTCGGCGCTGTCCGGCGGCAACCAGCAGAAGCTCATCGTCGGGCGCGAGATGTCGGGCAGCCCGCGGCTGCTGCTCGCGGCGCACCCGACGCGCGGCGTCGACGTCGGCGCCCAGGCGGCGATCTGGGACCACCTGCGCCGGGCCCGCGCCGAAGGGCTCGCCGTCCTGCTCATCAGCGCCGACCTCGACGAGCTCATCGGCCTGTCCGACAGCCTCAAGGTCATCCTGCGCGGCCGGCTCGTCGCCGACGCCGACCCGGCGACGGTCACGCCCGAGGACCTGGGCTCGGCGATGACCGGTGCCGGCGCGACCGGCGCGACCGGCGCGAAGCCGGGGACGGCCCACGACACGGACGGCGCTGCGGCCGCCGAGGGGAGCGACGCCTGATGGAGCGGTTCCTGCCGCGGTTCGACCCGCGCAAGACGGGGCTCGCGGTGCTCGCGCCGGTCGTCGCCCTCGTCGTGGCCGCGGCGCTGTCGTCCGTGGTCCTCGTCGTCGCCGGGCACAGCCCGGCCCTGGCGTTCCAGCGGATGTGGGAGTACGGCACCGAGCCGGCCCAGGTCGTGAACATCCTCAACAAGGCGTCCGGCTACTTCCTCTCCGCCCTCGCGGTGGCGATCGGGTTCCGGATGAACCTCTTCAACATCGGCGTCGACGGCCAGTACCGGATCGCCGCGATGGCCGCCGCCGTCGTCGGGGCGACGCTCACGCTGCCCAAGCCGCTGCACATCCTCGTCATCGTCGTCGTCGCGGTCGTCGTCGGCGCGCTCTGGGCGGGGATCGCGGGCCTGCTCAAGGTGTACCGGGGCGTCAGCGAGGTCATCTCGACGATCATGCTGAACTTCATCGGTGGCGCGATCGTCGCCTGGGCCGTCACGCCGCAGGTGTTCGCGATCCTCGAGAACAACGTCGTGCGCACGAGGACCATCCCCGAGTCCGGCTGGTTCCCGGGCTTCACGTGGAGCGGCATCCCGACCGGCGGCAGCCAGACGGTCGTGTTCGGCGAGATCTACGGGTTCATCGTCATCTCCGGGCTCGTCGGCGTCCTCTACTGGTTCGTCCTGTCCCGCACCCGCTTCGGTTTCGACCTGCGGGCCACCGGCAGCAGCGAGCCCGCCGCCGTCGCGTCCGGGGTCGACGTCAAGCGGATGGTCCTCACGTCGATGCTGCTCTCCGGCGCCGTCGCCGGCCTGGTCGGGATGCCGATCCTGCTGGGCGCCGCGCACTCCTTCGGCAGCCAGGACTTCCCCGCGGGCATCGGGTTCACCGGCATCGCGATCGCCCTGCTCGGCCGGAACAACCCCGTCGGCATCGCGTTCGCGTCGGTGCTCTGGGGCTTCCTCGACGTGTCGAACCAGATCCTCGACATCGAGAGCATCCCCAAGGAGATCGTGACGATCATGCAGGGCGCCGTCGTCCTCGCGGTCGTCGTCGCCTACGAGATCGTCCGCCGGATCGGGGTGGCCACCGAGCAGCGGCGCGTCATGTCGACGGAGAACGCCGCGCCGCCCGCCGCCCTCGGACCCGGTGAAGATCAGGGCCGACAGGAANAGAACGCCGCGACGCCCGCCGCCCCGCCCGCCACCGCCACCGCAGACACGGGAGGGGAGCGATGAGCCTGACGAACGAGCGCGCCGGGGTCGAGGGCGCCGTCGTGCACGCCCCGGAGCACACGCCCGCCCGGCGGTCCGGTGCCCGGACGGCCGTCTACGCGGTGGTCGCGGTCCTCGTCATCCTGTCGGTCACCCGCCAGCTGTCCGGCGCGAACGACATCACGTCGTCCGGCACCGCCGGCGCGGCGCTGCGGCTCGCGGTGCCGATCCTGCTCGCGGGCCTCGCCGGTCTGTGGTCCGAGCGCGCGGGCGTCGTGAACATCGGCCTCGAGGGCATGATGGTGCTCGGGACCTGGTGCGGTGCCTACGGTGCGCTGAACTACGGCCCCTGGGTCGGGCTTCTCGCCGGGATCGCCGGCGGTGCGCTCGGCGGCCTCGTGCACGCGGTCGCCACGGTGACGTTCGGCGTCGACCACATCGTCTCCGGTGTCGCGATCAACCTGCTCGGCCCGGGCATCGCCCGGTTCCTGTCGGCCCTGATCTTCACCGGGTCCGAGGGCGGCGGCGTCACGCAGAGCCCGCAGATCGAGCAGCCGGGCAAGTTCACCGTGCCGGGGCTGTCCGACGCACTGCTCTCCGTCGAGGGGCACCACTGGTTCCTCGTGTCCGACGTGGCCGGGGTGCTCGGCGGCTTCGTCACCGGCGTGTCCTGGGTGACCCTGCTCGGCGTCCTGCTCGTGCCGGCGACCGCGTTCGTGCTGTGGCGGACGAGGTTCGGCCTGCGGCTGCGGTCGTGCGGCGAGAACCCGTACGCCGCCGAGTCGCTCGGCGTGAACGTGTACCTCTACAAGTACCTCGCGGTCGTCATCTCCGGCGGCTTCGCCGGTCTCGGCGGTGCCTTCCTGTCGCTCGTCGCGTCGAACTTCTACCGCGAGGGCCAGACCGGTGGCCGCGGCTTCATCGGCCTCGCTGCGATGATCTTCGGCAACTGGCGGCCGGGCGGGCTGCTCGCGGGTGCGGGTCTGTTCGGGTTCACCGACGCGCTCCAGCTGCGGCAGGGCGAGACGAGCGTCCACGCGCTCTTCCTCGCGCTCGCGATCGGGCTGGCGCTCTTCGGCGGGTGGCTGCTGTACAGCCGCAAGGTCGTCGGGGGCGCGGCCTCTCTCGTCGTCGCCGCGCTCGTCCTCGCGCTGTACCTGCTCACCGACACCGTGCCGCAGCAGTTCACGACGGCGACCCCGTACGTGACGACGCTGCTCGTGCTCGCCCTGGCGTCACAACGGTTGCGGATGCCGGCGGCCGACGGGCTGGTCTACCGAAGAGGCACCGCCAAGTAGCCGGCCCGACCCCCACGGGGGCCGGGTCAGGCTCAGGGCCGCAGCGGCAGCATCCGCACGAGCTCGGTCCAGGCCCGCTCGCCGAGCCGGCGGTCGGCGTCGTCCGACCCGCCGTAGGCGAGCGGCCTGGAGACCTCCGGTCTGGTCTCCCCGGGCAGCAGGGCGCGGTGCCCGGCGCCGGGCTCGACGACGAGGGTCGTCGGGAGGCCGTGCTCGGCCCGGCGGTCGGCGATGCGCCGCGCCCAGTCGGCGCCGGGCCACACGGCGTCCTGCTCACCGGCGACGAGGAGCACGTCGCCGCGGATCCGCTCGGCCCCGACCGCGGCCCGCTCGACCTGGCCCGGGTAGCGCTCGAGGCTCGCCTCGTAGGCGCCGCGGTACGCGGGCGGGTCGGTGTCCGGTTCCCAGTCGTCGGTGTAGGGGACGAACGGCAGCGGCGTCCCGCGCAGCGTCCACGACGAGCGCTGCGGCCGGTCCCGCCCGTCGGTCCCCGCCCCGACGTTCGCCCAGACGACGTGCGTCGGCGCGAACGCCGCGACGACGGCGACCCGCCGGTCGTGCGCGGCGAGGAGCAGCGCCGCCTCGGCGCCTTTCGAGGTGCCGATGACGGCGAGCCGGTCGCACTCCGGCGCGAGCCGGTCGAGCGCGGCGGTGAACGTCTCGAGCGGCACCTCGCAGATCCCCGGCGGCTGCCCCGCGCCGCCGAACCAGCGCACGGACGACGCGACCGCGCCCGCCGCGGCGAGCAGCCGGACCCGCTGCGTCTCGACCCGCCCGCTCGACCCGGCGAGCACGAGGACGCCGACGCCGGTCGCCGTCCCCGCGTCCGGACGGGCGAGGGCCTCGTCGGGCCGGTCGGACGACGCACACATGGCTCCACCGTAGGCCCGCCCGCCGCCCCGACCGGCGATGCTCGCGGCCGGTACCGCTCTGCAGTGCTTGCGGCCCGGATTCCGGTACCGAGCCCGAGCATCGCCGGCGGCGAGGTGGGACCACATCGGCGCGCTGTCTCCGCGACCTCCCGACCCGGGGAGCGGCGGTCGGAGTCGATACAGCGCACACGCGGACCGCTCAGGCTCCCGCTGTGTACCGATATCCCGGCATCAGCGGGCCGGGAACGGTACAGGGCGGGAGCCTGAGCGGCTCGGGGGACGG